>JAAYEA010000429.1 GCA_012689325.1 Chloroflexota bacterium | reverse complement strand
GGTTGTCGCCCGCCTCCTCGACGGCCAGCGCCTGCTGCACCGCCTCCGGCGAGAGGCCCAGCGCCTTGCCCACGTCCCGCCGGGCCGAGCGGGCCTGGAAGGTGATCAGGGTGCAGGCCATGGCGGCATGGGCGGTCCCGTAGCGGCGATAGGCGTACTGGATCACCTCCTCCCGCCGATCGGCCTGAAAATCAATGTCGATGTCGGGGGCCGCGGCCCGCTCCGCCGAGAGGAACCGCTCGAAGACCAGGTCGTGGGCCAGGGGGTCGATGGGCGTGATGCCCAAGAGGTAGGCCACCAGCGAGTTGGCCGCCGAGCCGCGTCCCTGGCAGAGGATGCCCTGCTCGCGGGCGTGGCGCACCAGGTCCCAGACGATGAGGAAATAGTTGGAGAGCCCTCCCTGCGCGATGACCGCCAGCTCGCGCTCCAGTTGCGCCAGGGCGCGGGCCGAGGGCTCGCCCCATCGCCGCCGCAGCCCCTCCTCGGCCAGTTGACGCAGATACGCCTCGGTGGGAACGTCCCCCGGCGTGGGAAAGCGGGGGAGGTCCTGCAGGCCGCAGCGCAGCTGGAAGCGGCAGCGCTCGGCGATCTCGATGGTGTTCCTCAGTGCCTCGGGGTGGTCGGGGAAGAGGGCGGCCATCTCGGCGGCGGATTTGAGGTACCATTCCGAGTTGGGGCGGCGCAGGCGGGCGGAGGCGTCCAGGGTGGTCAGGTGGCGGATGCAGACCAGCACGTCCTGCAGGCGGTGGCCGTCGCGGGCGGCATAGTGGGCGTCGTTGCTGACGGCGCAGCCCAGGCCCAGTTGCGTCGCGATCTCGGCCAGGTCGCCGGTCAGCCGCTCGTCGTCGGGGAGGAGCTGGCGCTGCAATTCGATATAGTAGCGCTCGGCGCCGAAGAGGTCGCGGTAACGCCGGGCCGCGGCCAGCGCCCCCTCCCGGTCGCCGCGCAGCAGAAGGGCCGCCACCACCCCCTTCCGGCAGCCGGAGAGGGCGATGAGGCCTCCTGTGCGGCCCGCCAGCGCCTCCCAGGGCGTCAGCGACTCGCCCTTGGGGGCGTTCGCTCGACCGAGGCTGATCAGCGTGCAGAGATGGCCCCAGCCGACCTCGTCCTCTACCAACAACGTGAGGTGGTGGCCGCCCTCCAGGGTCAGCTCGGCGCCCAGGAGGGGACGCACCCCCTGGGCCTGGGCGGCGGCGACGAAGCGAGGCGCGCCATAGACGGCGTCGTGGTCGGTCAGGGCCAGGGCGCCCATCCCCAGCGCGGCGGCGCGGGCGGCCAGGTCCTCGGGGAAGGCGGCGCCGTCCAGCAGGCTGTAGCAGGAATGGGCGTGCAGCTCCACATAGTCAGTCATAGAGCCGCTGCAAGCGCCAGTCCCCCGTCAGCAGGTCGCGGTAGAGGAGCACCAGCAGCCCGTCGGCGGTGGCCAGCTTGAAATACTCGCGCCAGACCCTGTTCCGCCACCAGCCCTCGTCCACCCGCCAGCGCTTGGCGATCCCCTGCACCCGGTGGCGCTGCCCCCGCCAGGCGAAGGACAGGGGCGCGCCCTCGTCATCCACGTCCACCTCGATCCCTTCTCCCTCCGGCCACAGGCGGGTCATTGCGGCTCCTCCAGGCGAAAACGCCGCTCCGGCAGGGGCAGCTCGCCATCCAGCCAGGAGACGCGGTAGAAGCAACCGGGGCCGTGGCGGGCCGCCAGGTCGCGCAGCACCTGCTGCAATCGCTCCATCTGCCCGTCGCCGTGGGCAAAGAGGTCCAACTGCCGCCCCTTCGCGGGGAGCACCCCCTCCAGCACCGCCTCGATCCCAGCCACGCCGGAGGTCAATTCGGCCTGGCGCGCCAGGAGGACCTGGCGCGCCAGATCGCGCAGGATGCGAGCCAGCCCCGCCGCCCCCGCCAGCGGCTCCCGCGGGGCGACGCTCCCCCCGCGCTCCGTGCCATCCTCCAGGCGCAGGGTCAGGGACACCCGGCGGCAGGCCAGGCCCCCCAGCCGCAGCCGGTCGGCCAGCGTCAGCGCCATCCGCTCCAGGAACCGCTCCAGCTCCCCCCAGGAGCGCAGCGGGTCCTCCGGGTATCGGGCCAGGCGCAGCACCTCCCGCGGGCGGTAGGGTGACAGCGGCTGGGGATCGCGCCCCCGCGCCAGGTCGCGCAATCGGATCCCCTGGGCGCCCAGTTGCCCTTCCAGCGCCCCCGGCGGCAGCTCCGCCACCTGCCCCAGCGTCCGCAGCCCAAGCAGCCGCAGCCAGCGCTGCCCCTCCTCGTCCAGCGGCAACAGCGCCACCAGCAGCGGGGCCAGGAAGGCGGCCTCCTCGCCCGGCCCCACGCAGAGCGCCTCCCCCTCCTCGGCCAGCGACGCCGCTACTTGGGAAACGTATCGGCTGGCGGCCAGCCCGATGGCGGGGATCAGGCCTGCCTCCCGCGCCGCCAGCCCCAGCCGCGCCGCGTCGGCCAGAGCGCGGAGATCCTCCAGATCCGCCCAGAGGGTCGCGGACTGCGGCGCGTGGGCCAGCTCCACGCGCGGGGAGAGCGCCAGCAACCGCTCGGCCAGCCCCTCGGCGGCCTCCGTGTAGCGCTCGATCCGGGCGGGGAGGACCTGGCCCCCTGGGCAGCGGGCCAGCGCCTGGGTCAGGACCATCCCCGGCGTCGCGCCCGCCTCCAGCGCCTCCGCCGAGGCGGCCAGCAGGCGCGGGGGCGCCATGGCCTCATCCACCAGCAGCAGCGCCTCGCCGGCCAGGTCCGGGTCGTCCAGCCGCTCCACGGCGGCGGCGAAATGGCGCCACCACAGGCAGGCGATCATGTGCCGTTCCCCCGCACCACCCCGTCGAAGGTGATGGCGAGGCTGGCCCGGCGCCCCTCGCTCCCCTGGCGGCTCTTGAGCACGGTGACCTGGGCCTTGTAACCCCGCACGTCGTGGCGGGACTGGAGCCACGCCTCCTTCTCCAGGTGCAGGCGCAGGGTCGCGTAATGGGGCAGGGCAAAGCCTGGCGGGTAGGGAGGCGAGTTCACATCGCCGAAATACAGCGGCGTCAGAAACAGCGCCGCGCAGGAGGAGCGGGCCAGCGCCGCGGCCAATTGCCGCAGTCCGGAGGCCAGGGGGCCCGCGGGCTCGGTCAGCAGGTCGGCGACGGAGTCGAAGACCAACACCCCCGCCCCGCCCCCCGCCACCACCGCCCGGGCTGCCTCCAGCGCCTCGAGGCCGCTGTGGGGCCGGGCCAGGAGGAGGTGGTCGAGCTGCACCCCGCAACGGGCAGCATAATCGGGGTCGAAGGTGCGGCCCAGGTCGAGGTAGAGCGCGGTGTCGTCCCCCGCCTGGGCCTGGGCCACCGCCTTGAGCGCCAGGGTGGTGGCCCCCGCCGTGGGCGCGCCCAGCAGCTCTGTGATGCCGCCGCGGGGGAGGCCGCCCGTCAGTGCGTCCAGGGAGGGAAAGCAAGTGGAAATGCGGGGGATGGCGTCAGGCGCCTGGGGAGCGGGCTTGCGCAGGGCGCGGCTCCCCCAGCGCGCCTGAATGGCGGACACGGTCTGGTCCAGTCTCTGCTTCTTGGAGCCCATGGTTTGTTTCCGGTGTCCTTCTCCCCCCACGGGATAGAACAAACGTGCTATGTCTAGCATATCCAAGTTTGATGGGGCGTCAAATCATGGACCAGCTTGAAGAGGAACACCGCACACCTCGGCAAACCGGAAAGCCAAGGAATCAGCTATAGCGACAGGATGGCTGTTCGGCCCGAGCCCTTCTTGTGCCGCTCAGGCGAACAGGGCGGACGGGGCGTCATTGATCGGGCTATACCATACCAGGCATGGTGAGACTGCGTAATTGACATTTGTGGAGTGTCCTACAACCGGTTGAGCGGGAATATCCCGCCAGAGTTGGGTAGTTTGGCTGACCTCAAGTATTACCTCAACCTGTCCTATAACCAGTTGAGCGGCGATATCCCACCGGAGCTGGCAGCCCTGTCCATCCAGCCGTGGCTATATCTAACTTTGCGGTATAACGCCTTGACCGCCTCTGGCCCGGTGCTGCTGGCCTTCTTGAACGGCAAGGAACCCGACTGGGCGCAGACCGTGCCGCCAACAGATGTGCAGGCTACAGCAGCGCCAAACGACGTCGAGCTGTCCTGGACGCCGATCCTTTACCAAGATACCGGTTATTACGAAGTGAGCTATGCCACTACGCCTGGGGGACCATACATAGTCCACCGCCTGACGGCGGTCAAGTTGGCAGGCAGCTATCTGGCGGATAACCTGGCGCCGGAAACGACCTACTACTTCGTTGTACGCACCTTTGCAGCAGCGCCGTGGTTGCCTGATGGCCTGTGGAGCGACAATAGCGCCGAGGTCAGCGCCACCACCCCGGGTAACACGCCGATCGGCAGCAATCTGCTGGTCCAGGTTGGCGGCGGCATGGCCGTGATCTTCGGGGAGGTAACCGTCGCGGGGAACACGACTGCAAGCGCGTCTGCTGTGCCACCGGAAGGCGCGCCGACGGGCTTCCAGGCGCTTGGTATGTACTATGACATCGTCACGACCGCCAGCTACGATCACGGTCAGGGACTTGACGTGACCTTGCCCTACGACGACACGCTTCTGACTCTGGAACAAGAGCAGGCCATCGTCCTCCTGCACTACGAGGGCGCGCAGTGGGTGGATTGCACCTTTGCGCGCGACATTGACCTCGATACGGTCACGTGGCATGTGCCGGGCCCAAGCTGGTTCGCGGTGGCGATCTCTACCAACCGGCCGCCCGAACTGGGCGCGATCTCGGCACCCTTGGACCCGATCCTGGTGGACGCGCTCGTCAACGCCAGCGCCGGCTTCTCTGACCCCGATGCGGGCGATACTCACACGGCCTTTTGGAACTGGGGCGACGGGACCACGTCGGCAGGCGTGGTTGATGAGGCTATCGGCGAGGTAACCGGCAGCCATGCCTATAGCCTGCCCGGCGTCTATACCCTCCAGCTTGTCCTTGCGGACGGGGGCGGTGAGTCGGCGACGGCCGCCTATCAATACGTGGTCATCTATGACCCGGACGGCGGATTCGTCACCGGCGGCGGCTGGATCATGTCCCCGGCGGGGGCGTACGTCCCGAATCCCGCGCTCAGCGGCAAGGCCACCTTTGGCTTCGTGGCCAAGTACAAGCCGGGCGCGAACACGCCGACCGGCAACACCGAGTTCCAGTTCCACGCGGCCAATCTCAACTTCAAGAGCACGAGCTATGACTGGCTGGTGGTGGCGGGAGCGCGGGCGCAATACAAAGGCCTCGGCACGATCAACGGGGCTGGCGAGTATAGCTTTATGCTCACAGTCATTGACGGGCAGGTGAATGGCGGCGGTGGCGTGGACAAGTTCCGCATCAAGATCATGGACAAGGATAGCGGCGGGCTGGTCTATGACAACCGAATGAACGCCCCGGATGACGCCGATCCAACGACCGCCCTTGGCGGCGGGAGCATCGTGATACACAAGTAAGGGAAGGGTGATCGTCACGGATCAGGTCCTGCGGCTGCCCGACAGGCGGCTGCTGGCCATGATCCGCGCCCATGCGGTGCGCCGGGTCTACCGTTGAGGGCCGGTGAGGAGGGGCGTACCTGGAGCCCTCTCGAGTTGACCGAGCTGCCTGGCCAGTGTCCGGCGGAGCTGGGCTTCCTGGCAGAGTGACGGAGGTCGGCGGCGAAGGAATAGCCCACAAAGCGGACGGCTGTAAAACACAGGCCTCCGAGCTCTGCCCGATCGTGGATCGGCGAACTCGGAGGCCTTTCGCTCACAAGAAGTTGCCGTAACGACCACCCTTGCTGGCCCACCTGGTTGAGCTAGCGCATCTACAGGCGCCGCTGGTGCTCGGGCCGGCGCCCGCTAGAACGCCTCGGGCGCGGTGAGGACCTGCTCCAGCACCCGCGCGCAGTAGTCGCAGCGGTAGCAGCGTCGGTCGCAACGGCTGGTGCGCTCAAACCACTCCTCGGGGAAGGCGTCGTTGTTCATGATCCTTGGCGCCAAGGCAGGCGAGTAGCCCGGCTCCATGAGGTCCAGCAGGTTGCCATGGTAGCGCCGCTTGGTGTACGCTTCCAGCACCATCCTGGGCCGCTGATGCATGCGGGTGGCCAGCTTGACCACGGAGAAGATCCCCTCGTAATGGTGCAGATCCTCGGGCCGCACCCAGGAATTCTGCAGGATGGAGGGCCAATTGGCGGGGTCGCGCAAGTAGCGCCAGCAGGCATGGGGGATCCAGCCCTCGATGTTGCGCGTCTCGGCGATCTCGGCCTCGTGTGCCACCAGGTTGTCGTGGAAGGACTGGCCCGAGCAATGGTTCATGCAGCCGCTGTTGGCCAGCATGGTCAGGGTCTTGCCGTGCTCGTCGGCCCAGGCCTTCAGCTCGCGGAGATAGTCCAGATCGCGGTTGTGCTCGCGCTGGACGTGAAAGGCGTCAAAGAGGTCGGCCACATATTGCATCCCCTTGATCGTGCCGATGCGCATGTTGACCGAGGCCCGGACCCTCACCTCCGGGAAGTGCTCCTTGACCATGTGGGCCACCGCGGGCGAGGTGGTGGTAATGATGTCCACGCCGCCCACCACCGCTTGCAGGTGTTCCAGGATGGAGGCGATCTCGTTTTGCAGGTGGAGGCTGATGGCCCGTCCGCCATAGCAGTTGGCATTGAAGAGCAGGTCGAGCTCCATCCCCATCGCCCGGAACGCGCGCAGGTCGTCCTCGAGCTGCTCCTGCGCCGTCCAGTTGGCATAGCCCCGGCGCACGCTGAGGGGCGAGCGCCCGGAGGCCATGCCCATCCAGGGAAAGTAGACCTCGGCGATGTGCTCGCGATAGTCGCTCAGCAGGGCGGAGAAGGGCTCCTCGCCCTCCTCCGCCATCTGATAGCCTACGGCAAATCTCATATAAAGTCGCCCTTGCCCGGGCCCTTGTACCCCTTGGCGCCCGGCCCCAGTTCGTCCTCCGTGGTCCAGTCCACCGTCCAGGGCTTGCGCCGGCGGAACTTGTCGTGGAACTTGTTCTCCAGCACCCCCCGCGCTTCCAGCTGGATCATGCAGGCCCGGATGCAGCCCCGGCCGCCGCAGATCGCACTGCCCTGCTTGTATAGCAGCGGTGGCTGATGATAGAACGGCGTCCAGAAGCCTCGGCTATAATAGGTGTCGCCATTGGGCGGGATGTACTGATTCTCCTCGGCCAACACCTCCTTGGTCGGGACCCGCCCAGTGAACTGAGGGCCGCAAGCGTTCAGGTCAATGTCGGCCCATTCCAGGTCGTGGCCAGCCGCAGTGACCTTGACCGTGCGGTCCGGCGGGATGGCCTGCGCCGGGCAGTCGCGCACGCAGGCCATGCAGCGATCACACAGTTGCGGCCCCTCGTAGATGGGGTCGGGCTCCAGCGGCGCGTCGGTGATCACGATGCCGATGCGGTTGCGCGGCCCGAACTGGGGCGAGAGAAAGATCTTGCTGTAGCCGATCTCGCCCAGGCCGCACAGGAAGGCCGCCATGCGCAGGTGCACCATCACGTCGGGATGGGGGCGGTCCGGCGTCACGGGACGGCTGTACCGATCCCGCAGGCTGCCATCGTTGTTGATGGCGCGCCACTCGCTCTGATGCCCGTAGGGGATCGCCTCATAGCCGACGTCCTCGATGTCCTTGGTCAGGGTGATCACCACCATGGGCTGATAGACATAGGTGATCGCCCCATAGCCCATGGCGGAATAGTTGCTGAAAAAGGTGCCCTCCTCGATGCCGCGCAGGCTGCCGCGGTTGATGCGAAAGAGCATGCCGATGATGGACTTGGCCTCGGGCATGATCTGGCGCGGGTCCATCTGCGGGGGCGCCCCATCCCACCGCTCGATGTTGCCGATCTTGACCACGTCGGCTCCCAGGGCACGAGCCCTCTTTTTGACGTCTTCTGCCGTAATCATCCACTTCCTCCGTTGTTTGGCTCAGTCGGTCGTGCTGCCTTCGCTCACTCGTCGTCCGCGGACCAATCCACCGCCCAGGGCTTGCGCCGACGGAACTTGTCGCGGAACTTGTTCTCCAGCACCCCCCGCGCCTCCATCTGGATCATGCAGGCCCGGATGCAGCCCCGGCCGCCGCAGATCCCTTCGCCAACCACGTACAAGTTGGGGGGCTTCTTGTAAAAGGGCGTCCAGAATCCTCGACCATAGTACGTCTCGCCGTTGGCCGGGCTGTACTGATCCTCCTCGGCCAGCACCTCATCGGTAGGGAGCCTGCCGGAGAAACGGGTGCCGCAGGCCGCCAGGTTCAGGTCGGCCCACTCCAGGTCGTGGCCGCAGATCCTGGCCTTGACCGTGCGGTCCGCCGGGATGGCCTCGGCCGGGCAGTCGCGCACGCAGGCCATGCAACGATCGCACAGCTGCGGCCCTTCGTAGATCGGGTCGGGCTCCAGCGGCGCGTCGGTGATCACGATGCCGATGCGGTTGCGCGGCCCGAACTGGGGCGAGAGGAACACCTTGCTGTAGCCGATCTCGCCCAGGCCGCAGAGAAAGGCGGCGATGCGCAGGTGCACCATCACGTCGGGATAGGCGCGACCGGGGGCCACGGGGCGGCTGAAGCCACTCCTCACCGTGCCGTCGCTGCCGATGGCGCGCCAGGAGCTCTGATGCCCGTAGGGGATCGCCTCATAGCCGGCGTCCTCGATGTCCTTGGTCAGGTTGATGACGACCATGGGCATATAGATGTAATTCAGGCCGCCGTAGCCCATGGCGGGATAGTTGCTGAAAAAGGTGCCCTCCTCGATGCCGCGCAGGCTGCCGCGGTTGACCCGAAAGAGCATGCCGATGATGGACTTGGCCTCGGGCATGATCTGCCGCGGGTCCATCTGGATGGGCGCTCCCTCCCAGCGATCGATGCTGCCGATCTTGACCACGTCGGCTCCCAAGGCGCGAGCCCTCTTTTTGACGTCTTCTGCTGTGATCATCTCGTTCCTTTCTCTGGCACGTTGCCTTTCTGTGTCGGGCGTGGTAGAGGTGGTTCATGAACCACCCCTACCACGCAGCCGGCCTACTGCTTGATGAAGAACTGCTCCGGCATGCAAGCCCCGGGCGCCTGCTGCTCCAGGTCGCTCATGGCCTTGTCCGGGACGTTGCGGAACTTGTTCTTGACGATGACGATCTCCGGCGCGCTGGTGGAGACGGCGATGAAATGCATCTGGTCTTTCTGGATCTCCAGCATCTTGCGGATGATCTTTTTCCACTCCTCCATGTCGCTGGTGGCCTCGAACTGGGTGTCCAGCTCGTAGAGCTCCTTGATGCGCAGCTCGGCGGGCGGCTCCACGCCCTGCTTGCCGCCGGAGGTCCACCACGTCCAGTAGCCAAAGTACACGGCGCCCAGGATCTTGCAGGCGAACCAGTCGCGGCGGATGATGGGGTTGTAGGTGGTGCCGGTGGCCCAGGTGGCCATGTCAAACTCGGCGGCGGCGGCTTTCTCGTTCCAAAGAGTGCGGTCATACTCTTTGAGGATCAGCTCGATGCCCAGCTCTTTCCAGGCCGGGACGAAGAGCTCGGCCTGCGCCCGAAAGTTGTACAGCGTGGGCACGTACTCGAAGGCAAAGGCCAGACGCTTGCCGTCGGGGCGGAGCCGGTAGCCGTCGCTATCGCGCTTGGTGAGGCCCATCTCGTCCAGGTAGGCATTGGCCCGCGCCGGGTCATGCTCCGTCAACCAGGTGGCGTATTCCTCCCAGTAAAAGGGGGATTCCGGCGGCGGACAGACCGTGGTCGGCGCACCGACGCCCAGGAAGACGCCGTCGATGATCTCCTGGCGATTCAGGCCCAGGGAGCAGGCGTAGCGGAAGCGCTTGTCGCGAAAGATGTCGCGCAGCACCGTATCCTTGTGCTCATAGTTAAAGTAAAAGGCGTTCCCGGTGATGCCGCCCAGCGGCCACTCCAGGACCCGGTAGTCCCCCTTTTCCTTGTTCTCCTGGAAGAGCGGATAGTTGTCAAAGGTCATGTGGCGAAACTGCATGTCCACCTCGCCGGCGATGGCGCGCAGGTTGGCCTGGGCGGCATCCTGCACGATGGCGTGCTCGACGCGGTCGAGGTAGGGGAGCTGGTTCCCGGCGGTGTCCACCTTCCAGTAGTAGGGGTTGCGTTCAAAGACCACCGGCTGGGCTGGCGACGGCGCGGTGACCTTCCAGGCGCCGAGCACCGGCAGATCGACGTTGGTCAATATGCCCACGTCCCCACCCTTGTTCCCGAAGAGCTGGTACCAGAACTCGAACCCCGCATCCTTGGCCTTCTTGTCCAGCGTCGCCTGAGCCGTGTACTTGGGGTGGAACTGCTGCAGGTAGTGCTTGGGGAAGCGGTGATCCATGGGGAGCTTGGAGCCGGCCAAGTAGTAGATAAAGAGCGGATAGGCGGCCTTGAAGCTGTACTTGAAGTGGGTGTCGTCGATCTTGGTGAACTTGACCCGCTCGCCGCCCCGCATCCAGTAGGTGGAGACCGTGGGCACCAGGTCCTTGTTGGTCAGGCGGTCCTCGAAATTGAAGGCCAGATCGTCGGTGGTGTAGGGGTGGCCATCCGACCACTTCATCCCCTTGCGCAGGCTGAAGGTGAACTCGCTGGTATCTCCGTTGGCCTCCCAGCCCGTGACCACGTTGGGGATCAGCTCGGCGCCGTCCTTGTCCCAGCGGATCATCTGGCTATAGTTGATGCGTGTGGACATCATGACGTCGTTGGGACCCGCGGCCAGGCGATGCCAGGTCCCGCCGTACTGGCCGATCTCCTCCCAGGGAGTGATGACCATGGGCTCCTCGCCCACCCGCTCATCCACCGGCGGTAGCTTGCCGGCCTTGACCAACTCGGCCAGCATGGGTGCTTCTTTGTACTTGGAGGGGATCGGCGTAGCTGTGACGATCTTTTCGACGGCGACCTCTTTCTGAACGAGCACCGTCTCCTTGACGATCTTCTCGACGGCGACCTCTTTTTCGACGACCACCGTCTCCTTGACGATCTTCTCGACCGGCACTTGCTTCTCGATGATCTGTGCCGTGGGCTGTGCACAAGCTGAGACAGCCACACCTGCGGCCATCGCGGCCACGGCCCTGAGGAATTCGCGTCGTTTCATCCTGTCCCCGGACATTTCGCTCCTCCTTTGAGCGGTCCAACGCAAAGCTCCACCATCCAGCGCGGCCAGATGCGTCCAAGCCCGTTCCTTGCCGTTTTCCCCCTTTCTCCGCAACCCTCGGTCCTGCAGGGAGGACCTCAGGTCAACTGGCAACCTCCCCGGTAGCGATCTCGCGCGCCGCCGCCTTCAGGCGCGGCACGGTCGCTCGCATATAGGGCTCGAGCCACGCCTCATCGCGCATCGGCACGGCCAGGCCCAGCGCAGCGACCAGGCCACGCGTCGGAGAAAAGATCGGCACGGCGAGACAGCAGAGCCCATTCGGCCCCACCGGGGCACAGGCGTGGCCTTGCTCGCGCACCCGGCTCAGGAAGGCCTCCAGCCGTTCCTCCGCGCCCCAGGTATGCGCGCCGTATTGGTCAAAGGGATAGCTCCGATGGCTCAGGAGCCGCCGCTCGTGCGGCCAGAAGGCCAGGAACGCCAGGCCGCACGCGGTCGTATACACCGGCAACGCCGAGTAGGAGGGATGCTCCAGGACCCCGGGGCGCTCTGGGCTGATGCGGAGGGTCAGAACCACATCCACGCCCACGGGCTCGGCGAGCACCAGGCGCGCTCCGGCTGGGCATTCCTCATAGAGCCGACCTAGAACCTGCGCCGCCCGTCGCTGAAACGGGCGATCCCGATACTGGTCGACGAGGTTGATCACTCCAGGGCCAAGCTGATAGCGGACAGGAGAAGAAGCGCGCTCCAGGAATCCGCGCAGCACAAGCGTCTTGGCCAGACTATGCGCCGTAGAAGGCTGGAGCTGCATCCTCTCGGCAAGCTGTTGCAGGGTCAAACCATCGTCAGAGCCAGCGACCCACTCGAGGATCTGCAGTCCTCGTGACAACGATTGGATTGGATTACTACCTGGCACTTGGGCCTCTTTCGATTCGGCATTGCTGAACAATTGTCCGACAGATTCTCTCGATTGTAGCGTGAATATACGCCCTTGTCAAACAAGGAAAGGCCATCGTACACCCTCGGTCTGCTGAAGGGATTCCGGGACCATCCCGTTGATCGGATGCCGAGACATCCGGCGCCTGGTTGCCCGGTGCGATGAGGCCACGGTGCATGCTGGGCGCAGGCCGTCGAGCGCGGCCAAGCTATGGCCTCCCCTGGTACCAGCCATGCTTGACGAAGGCTTTGCAGGCTATCTCTTGTACCTCCAAAGGAACACCAATGACCTCGCTCCCCCCGCAGTACCCGGCGATGAACCCGCCCCCCTGGTTGCCCAGCTTTTCGATCATCTCGCGGGCATCGGCCTCGATCAGCGCGGGGTCGTGCGTCTGCAGCGTGGTCTGATTGTCCACCGAACACCAGAAGGTGACCTGTCCCGACCATTGCGCCAGCGTGTCTAGCCCATGAACGCGCGGTTGCGAGAACTGCAGCACGTCGATGCCGGCCTCGATCAGGTCGGGGATGATGCTGGTCATCTTGCCGCACGAGTGCATAAAGACCTTGACCCCCACCTCGTGCGCCACGCCGCACAGCCGCACAAAGCCCGGC
>JAAYEA010000428.1 GCA_012689325.1 Chloroflexota bacterium | reverse complement strand
TCGCCGATGAGCGCCTTGTTCAGCTCATAGATCTCCGTCCAACGGCGGGCGCTGCCCAACTCGTTGAGGGCGATGACCGAGAGCGAATCCCCGCCCTTGACCACATAGACGGCGGCGGCGGCCTTGGCGGCAGCCTCGGCAGCGGCCTTGGCCGCGGCGGCTTCCGCAGCAGCCTTGGCGGCGGCGGCGTTGGCGGCGACCTTGGCGTCGATGGCGGCCCGGGCCTCGGCGGCCTGCTTGGCGGCCTCCTCGGCGGCCTTGCGGCGGGCCTCGGCCTCATCCTTCAGCTTTTGCTCCTCGGCGCGCTTGCGGGCCTCGGCGACGATGGCGTCGGTGCGGGCCTTGGCCTCGGCGGCGGCCTTGTCAGCGGCAGCCTTGGCGTCGGCAGCGGCCTTGGCGACCGCGGCATCGGCAGCGGCCTTGGCGGCGGCAGCCTTGTCGGCGGCGGCCCTGGCGGCATCCTCGGCGGCCTTTTTCGCGGCCGCTTCCTTGGCCGCCAGCGCGGCCTTTTCCTCTTCTTCCTTCTTCTTGCCCCGGTTGAGCAAGCTGGAAATCAGTCCTTCTCTCTTCATAACCCTTCTCCTTGGCGCGCGCCCCGTGTCGCGCATGCTGTGTCCCTGGGGCAATCCTGCACCTGTTCGGCTCCGGCCCGGTCGGCGATGACGGGCGGGCTCACCAGCCCGCAGACCCTAGATCAGGGGCTTATAGCCCTTCGAGCTTGGTGGCGGCCAGCATCAGGCCCAGGCCAACCAGGGCGATCCACGGAGCCAGATCGGTGATGATCCCGATGGTGAAAAGCGAGCCGATCAGGGCGATGATGCCCAGCACGAGGCAGACGAGCCACGTGGTTTTCTTCGGGGTGTTGAAATCGTTCATTCCAGGCCTCCTGTTGTGTGCGAAAGGTTTTGGATTTGGATCGTTAGTGGATTTGCCGACAACGACAGCAACGTAACGCCGGTGTTCGTTTCTGCGTTGGCCTCCTTTCCACAAACCGGACATCGGTCAGGTCGCCGAACCTTGGCCCGAACATGAATCCATTATGGCACAAGTTTGGCTAATGTCAAATGGGGATCGCGGTCCGTTCCCGTAGGGGCAGGCCCCCGTGCCTGCCCTCCGGCCTGCGCGCCCCGCCGGCAGACCGGGGCAACCACGGGGGGTTGCCCCTACGCGTTTGACTGTAGGGGCGGTCCTTGTGATCGCCCCGATCCCGCGTGACCGCCCCGATCCTGCGTGACCGCCCCGATCCTGCGTGATCGCCCCGATCCTGCGTGACCGCCCCGGTCCCGCGTGACCGCCCTGATCCGCGATACGCCGCTTGACCCCCTGCCCCAACCGCGTACAATAGGCGCAATATGCCGCTTGGGGAGGATGGATGAACGACACCGTGCGCCGCTGCCTCGACGACCTGGAATCCCGCATCGACCCGCAGGAGGAGGAAGGGCTCCTGGGGCAATGGCGGGGCTTTTTCGATAACCGGTTCGCCGGCGACATCTTTTCTCCGCGGCGCTCGCGCCCCAACCCGCCCCGCGTCGACTGGCCCCGGGTGCGCATCAACCAGGCGCTGGACGATTTCGACGCCATGGCGCTGCAACAATACGGCGGCTGCTCCCAGGCCCTGGCCTCCGGCTCGGGGATGATGCTCAACGTCCGCGCCAACTATGGCTCCAGCATCATGCCGCTGCTGTTCGGCGTCAAGCCGTTCGTCATGGACGACGAGTTCGACACCCTCCCCACCTCCGAGCCGCTCAACGACCTGGACGCCATCCAGCGCCTGGTGGACGCCGGCATCCCCGATGTCAATGGCGGCGTCGGCGAAAAGGTCTGGGAGATGGGCCGCCGCTACGCCCAGATCGCCCGCGAATACCCCAAGATCGGACGTTATGTCTACATTTATCACCCCGACGCCCAGGGGCCCATGGACATCTGCGAGGTGGTCTGGGGCAGCACCATCTTTTACGCCCTCTACGACCGCCCCGAGCTGGTCCACGCCCTGCTCGAGCTGGTCACGCAGACCTATACCCGCTTCATGGACGCCTGGACCGAGACGGTGCCCTTCCGCGCCGGCGGCAACGCCCACTGGGGCTTTTATCACAAGGGGCAGCTCATGCTGCGCGACGATTCGGCGATGAACCTCTCCGCCGACATGTTCGACGAGTTCATCCGCCCCTACGACCAGCGGCTGCTGAGCGCCTATGGCGGCGGGGCGATCCATTTCTGCGGCAAGGGCGATCACTATATGCCGCGCATGACGCAGATGAGCGGGCTCCACGCCATCCACATGTCCCAGCCCGAGTGCAACAACATGGAGATCATCCTGCGCCACACCGTGGACCAGGGAATCAAGGTGCTGGGGCTGCGCCGCGAGGTGGCCGAGCGGCTCGTCGCCGCCGGTCGCGACCTGCGCGGGCAGGTCCAGGCGGCATAGGGAGACAAACCACGAAATACACGAACCACACGAAAAGGAATAGGATCTTGCTTTTTTCGTGTATTTCGTGTGTTTCGTGGTTCATTTCCTAGTCCTGATCGTTCGCGGCACCCGCAGCATCCCAAAAGGAGGGACATGACCAACCTAGGCTATACCAAAGAGAACGCCCCGCAGATCGCCTTGAAGCCCCGCGAGGTCTCCGACGCCGACCTGGCCGCGGTGGACCTGGACCGCTTCTGGGCCGACCAGGCGGTGGCCATCGCCGACCCCTTCGGCGAGCATATCCCCCAATGCCCCCTGGGCATCTTTATGGGCGATTGGTGCGTCTTTGACGAGCTGGGCGTCGAGGAGGACCTCTGGCGCCAAGAGACCGACGACGCCTGGCGCGTGGCGCTGAACAAGGCCTATAACGACCGCGCCGAGTGGATCGTCGGGCGCCGCCTGCTCCCCGAGACCTACACCCCGCCCGAGCTGCGCTATCCCGAGCGCGGCGCGCTCTATACCATCTTTGAGGGCCGCAACGAATGGCACAGCGGCGCCTGGTGGCTGACCCAGGCGGCCAACAACGAGGCCGAGCTATCCGCGCTGCTGGACCGGGTGGAGCGCCGCCTGGAGGGCGATCTGCGCGAGGTGCTGCTGCCGGAGAACTGGGAGCGGGAAAAGGCCCGCCTGTGGGCCGAGGGGATCCAGCCGCCGCTCTATCGCCACCAGCGCGGCCCTTGCACCTTTGCCGCCTCCATCTATGGCGCGGAGAACCTGATCTTTCTCATCCTCGACAACCCCGATCTGGCCGGGCGCTTTAGCCGGCTGATCCTGCGCTCCATGCTCGAGATGGCGCGCATCTATGACGAGGAGGCGGGCTACACCCCCGAGACCGCGCCGCACGGCTGGTCCTTCGCCGACGACAACTGCGTCCTCTTGAACCCCGACATGTACAAGTTCTTTGGCTATCCGGTGTTGAAGGGGATGTTCGACCGCTACAGCCCCAACCCCGAGGACAAGCGTTACCAGCACTCCGACTCGGCCATGGGCCACCTGGTCCCCATCATCGGCCAGCTCGACATGACCGGCGTCAACTTTGGCCCCACGGTGATGGCCGACCACATCCGCAAATGGATGCCCCACGCTGCCATCTATGGCGTGCTGGCGCCCTTTACCTTTATGCGCAACGACAAGTTCGAGATCCTGCGCCAGTTCCGCCGCGATTTCGAGCTGACCCGCGAGACCAAGGGGCTGGTCTTTGCCACCGCCGGCTCGATCAACGGCGGCTCGGCGCTCACCAGCCTCCGCCTGATCATGTCCGCCATCCAGCACGAGGGGCGGTATTAGGCGACGGTCGGTAGAGACCCTAAAGGTCTTGGAAGACCTTTAGGGTCTGGTTCCCAGTAACCAGGTAGGGGCGAAAAAAGGAGGCCTCCGCCAGGTGGAGGCCTCCTTTTTTGTCTCTGCGCCGCGGCGCGCGGCCCCGGAACCGCGGCTATTTCGCGTACCAAATCTCGGTGTGGCCGCCGAACGCGGTCAGCTCGTCCCACTTTTTGGCGAACGCCTGCCACGCCGGCGTCTGGGCCCGCTCGGTCTGATGCTTTTCCATCGCCGCCAGGCTCTCGTACTCGATCTCCACGCAAATGGTGCTGCGGGGCGTCCCGATCCCGTTGGTGGCGATGCGCACCACGTACTTGGGCTTGAGCGACTCGGCGCGCTCTTGCACAAGCGCCACCGCTTCCTGCATCTTGCCCTTCTCGATCACGGAAAAGTTGCGCCACAGGATCATCTTGGATTCTCCTTTCGGTTCGCACACTGACCCAACCCTGCGAGGTCCTGGCACGTTCCTCGGAGATCCGCCGCACTCCCCGTGCGGTGACGTGGGCATCTGCTCGCTGGCGGGCCGTTCCGCGCCGCGCCCGGGCCGGCCACGCCTGTCACGATGAGGCACTGCTCCCGTTGATGGT
>JAAYEA010000427.1 GCA_012689325.1 Chloroflexota bacterium | reverse complement strand
CCCAGTATTGGCGAAACTCGGTCGCTCCCTCGGGGCCGATGGCGATCACCTCGGCGTCGCGGGCCTGGAGCTCTCCATAGCGTTGGCGCAACTGCGCCATGTGCCGGCGGCAGAACGGTCAGACGAAGCCCCGGTTAAAGACCAGCACGACGTGTCTACGCCCTCGATAGTCCGAGAGGCGAACCGCGCGGCCTTGCGTATCGGCCAGGCTGAAATCGGGCGCTGGTCCTGAGCGAATCTGGGCCATCTGTCCTCTCCTTTACGGCAATCGGGCGACGAAAGCGATCGCAGCTTCCAGGAAAGCTTCGGGGCACTCTTCGTGGGCGACGTGCCCGCACGCTGGTATCACGGCCAGCTCGGCGTTGGGCAGCTCGCTGGCGAGGCGGACGCTCTCCGCGGTGGGCACGATGCGGTCATCGTCGCCGGTGATGACCAGCACGGGCAAGGTGAGCTCCTGCAGGCGCTCCGTCAGGCCGGTGGGCTGGCCGGCCACGGTCAGCTCCCATAGCCCGCGGTCCCAGTTCTCGGCGCGCAGGGGCTTGGTGTAGCCGGCCTCAATCTCGGGCGTGATCCTGGCGGGGTCGTGCCAGGCGGTGGTGAGCAAGCGCCGCCCCAGGGTGGAGAGCGAGCGGGAAAAGAGCGGGCCGAGGCGTCGGGCCTGCGGCGTGCGCAATAGAGGTCGCACCCAAGTGGGTGCGCCGCCGCGGGTATAGACCGCCGGGCTGCCCAGGATCAAGGCCGCGACGCGGTCGGGGTATGCCAGCGCGGCGAGCATGGCGATGGTCCCGCCCGCCGAGTTGCCCACCAGGATGGCCTTCCCAGAGCCGAATTGGTCCAGCAGGGCGATGGCGGCCGCGGCTTGGCTGGAGGCGCTGTAGGGGCTTTCGCCCATCCAGTCGCCGGGCAGCGGGCGCTCGGTGAGACCGGAGGAGGGCCGGTCGAAGGCGATGACGGTGCCGAGCTCGGCCAGCGGCGCCATCACCTCGCGCCAGCTAAAGACGCTGGCGCCAAAGCCGTGCAACAGGATCAGGGTTGGCTCGCCCTCGCCGCCGAGCCTGTAATGGGTGCTGACCCCGTTGACCTCGACAAAGCGGCTATCGGGGTCCGCCAATGCTTGCGGTGGGACCGTGTCTCGCAGGGGAGGGATGGGCACGATCAGGGGCGCCACCGCCAGGAGGAGCAGTGCCGCAGCCAGCGCCAGGAGCCATCGCGTTCTGCGTCCCATGTCGCCCTCCTTTCGAGATGGTCATGTTTCACTCGGTCGCTATTGGGATAGCTTACCATTGTCTTGCTGTTTTGGCAACCGCGCGCATCCGCGCCAATTGACAGCAGGCTCCAAAAGGGTTAAGCTAGGCCTCGCGAGGACCGGGTATCGCGGAGCGGGAGGGTTTTATCGGCACGCTATATGTGGTTGCGGGGCCTATTGGCAATCTCGAAGATATCACCTTGCGAGCGCTGCGGGTGCTGAAAGGGGTTTCGCTCGTCGCCGCCGAGGATACCCGCACGGCGCAACATCTCCTGCGCCATTACGATATCCACGCGCCGGTCACCAGCCTCTTTGAGCACAACGAGGAGACCAAGGTCGGCGCGATCCTCGAGGCCCTGCAAGGGGGCGATGTGGCGCTCATCTCGGAGGCGGGCACCCCTGGCCTCTCCGACCCCGGCTATCGCCTCATCGCGGCGACCATCGCGGCGGGGCTGCCGGTGGTGCCCATCCCTGGGCCTTCCGCGCTGACCACGGCCCTGGTGGTGAGCGGGCTGCCCACGGATGGCTTTGTCTTTTTGGGGTTTCTGCCGCGCAAGCCCTCGGCGCGGCGCGCCCTGTTGGGCGAGTGCCAGGCCGAGCGGCGCACGCTGGTGGCCTACGAGGCGCCCCACCGCCTGCGCGAGGCGCTCGCCGATATCCGCGAGACCCTCGGGGACCGGCAGATCGCCGTGGCGCGCGAGCTGACCAAGCTCTTTGAGCAGGTGATCCGCGGCACGGTGAGCGAGGCCCTGGCCCACTTTGAGCAGCAGCCGCCGCGCGGCGAGATCACGCTGGTGATCGCGGGGGCGACGGAGGCCGACTCGGCCGCGTGGGCCGAGGAGCACGTGCGCGCCAGCCTGGCGGAGCTGCTGGCCGGAGGTCTGAGCAAGAGCGAAGCGGCGCGACAGGTGGCGCAGCGATCCCATTGGCCGCGCCAGCAGGTTTATCGCCTGGCGATGGACCTGGCTGGCGCGGAACAGCACGGACAGGAGAAGGAGTGAAAAGCGCATGACCGATCTGGATAACCTCGCCGAATTGAGGCTGTGCGACCCGCAGGATATGCTGGGCCATATCTCCCGGCTGCCCCAGCAATGCGCGGAGGCCTGGCAGAACGCGCAGCGCAGCGCCCTGCCGGAGCGGTACCGGCATGCTCGGCAGGTCTTGGTGCTGGGGCTGGGCGGCTCGGCCATCGGCGGCGACCTGGTGCGCACGCTGGCGCAACCCGAGTGCGCCGTGCCGATGCTGGTCAACCGCGATTACACGCTCCCCGCTTTTGTGGGCCCGGAGACGCTGGTGATCGCCTCCAGCCACTCCGGCAACACGGAGGAGACCCTGCTCACCGCCGAGGCCGCCCTTGCGGCGGGGGCGATGGTGGTGGCGGTGACCACCGGAGGCCAATTGGCCGAGTGGGCCGCGGCCCATGCCTTGCCGGTGGTGCGGTTCACCTATCCTTCGCAGCCGCGGGCGGCGCTGGGCCATTCGTTGATCCTGGTGCTGGGCGTCCTCTGCAAACTGGGGCTGGTGGCGGACAAGTCGGCGGACGTCCAGGAGGCCATCGCCGTGATGAGCGAATGGCAGGCCGAGATCGCGCCGGGGGTGCCGGCGGTGCAGAACGCGGCGAAAGGGCTGGCCAGTTGGTTGTGGGGCGGACTGCCCATCGTCTATGGCGCGGGTTATCTCTCCGAGGTGGCGCGGCGCTGGAAGGGCCAGTTCAACGAGAACGCCAAGTCTTGGAGCTTTTTCGAGCAGATGCCCGAGCTGAACCATAATGCGGTGGCCGGGTTCGAGGCGCCGCAGGCGGTGAGCCAGACCGCTCGGGTGATCATGTTGCTCTCCTCGCTGGACCACCCGCGCAATCGCCGCCGCTTCGAGGTCACGCGCGAGATCTTGGCGGCGCGCGGGATCAAGTGCCAGACGGTCGAGGCGCGCGGGAGCAGCCCGCTGGCGCAGCTCCTCTCGATGGTCCACTATGGCGACTATGTCAGCTATTACCTGGCCATGCTCTACCAGATGGATCCCACGCCCATCGGCAACATCACCTATCTAAAGCAGCGCTTGAGCCAGTGAGCGTCAGCGCGCCTTGACCTACGCCTGGACGATGCGGAGCCACGATGCCGACGATCCTGATCGCTGACGATGAGGAGATGATACGCACCCTGATTCGGGAGGCGCTATCCCGCGCCGACGGCCGGTACCGCTTTCTCGAGGCCGCCGATGGCGTGGCGGCCTTGCAGATGGCGCAAGAGCGCAACCCCGATCTGGTTCTCCTGGACGTGGTGATGCCTTCGCTGAGCGGCCTGCAGGTCTGCCGCGCGCTCAAGGAAGCGGAGGCGACGCGGCACGTCCCAATCATCCTGATGACGGCGCGAAGCGACCGGGCGCTCAGGGTTCAGGCGGTGGAGGCGGGCGGCGACGACTTTTTGTTCAAGCCGTTCGATGTGCTAGAGTTGACCCTGCGCGTCAAGTCGCTGTTGCGCATCAAAGAGCTGCATGATGCCCTGCAGGAGCGCTACGCCGCGTCGCGCGAGCAGAACCAGGAGCTGCAAGAGCTGGGCCGGTGGCGCGAGGACCTGACCCATATGCTCATCCACGACATGCGCAACCCCCTATCCAACACCCAATTGGCCCTGCAATTCGTCTTGGACGAGGGCGCTGTGCTGGACCCGGTCCATCGCAGGATGCTCGAGGTGGCCTTTTCCAGCGTGGTGCAGTTGGATAGGATGGTGAACAATATCCTCGATATCAATCGCATGGAACGGGGCAGGCTGATCCTGAACAAGCTTCCCCAGGATATCCCCGCCTTGATCCAGCAGAGCATCCAGCAGCTAGCGCCCCTGGCGAGCGTGGACGACAAGCGGCTCATGCTGGCCGTCGATGAGGTTCCACCTGTGAAGGCGGATGGCGATCTGCTTTCCCGGATCGTGGCGAACCTATTGGACAATGCCATCCGCTATTCGCCGCGGGGCAGCTTGATCTTGGTCACGCTGGGCAAGATGACGGAGGGCGCGGGGCTTCGGGTGAGCATCCATAGCCCCGGCGAGCCCATCCCGGCGGAGGCCCGGGAAGCGATATTCGACAAGTTCCGACAATTGGGTAATTCGCAAGCCAGAGGGCGCGGCGTGGGCCTGGGGCTGGCCTTCTGCCGCATGGCCGTGGAAGCTCACGGGGGGCGCATTTGGGTGGAGAGCGCGGAAGGAGTGGGCAACACCTTTCATTTCACCCTGCCCGCAGCATTCGGAGGCGAGCAGACATAACCCGCGGGAGGCTTTGAGGGCCTCCCGCGGGTTGGCGTGTTCGGTTGGCAAGCTGGGGCTCAAGCCGCGGCCGGCGCCGCTGAGAGCAGCTTTTTGGCCTGCTGCCGTTTCTTGGCGCTCCCCAAGGAAGCATAGATCTCGTCGGCGCGCTGGCCATAGGCCCGCGCGGCGGCATAGCGCCCGATTTGCAGGTTGATCTCGCCCTGCTGTAACCAGCTATTCGCCAAGAGGTACAGACTGACCGCCTGAGCGGTCGTCCAGCCACGGTCGCGCAGCACGACCAGCCGCTTGCTCTCGTCCTCGTCCAGCAGCAGCTCGATCTCTTCATCCACCTGGGCGAGGCGCTGCTGGTAATACTGGGCGATATCGGCCTTGTCCAGGTTGCGTTGGACTGCGGCCCGGGCCTTGAGGCAGTCGGCGGCCAGATCGTTGGCGCCGTTGCGCTGCGCTTGCGCCAGCACGTCGTCGATGATGACCAGGGCGCGATAGTAGGGCTTGGCGGCTGACATGAGGTGGGTCAACTGGGCCTTGCGGGCGATCTTGGCTTGCTCGGCGCCGTCCAGCTCGGCGGTGGCGCGGGCCAGGATATCCAGCGGCTCGTGAAACTCGGGGTCCAGCTCTTGGGCGGCACGGACAGCGACGCGGACGCCTTCCAGGTCCTTGGCCGCCCAGGCCGTCCAGGCTTGAGCCAGAGCTTGCCAGGCGGGCAGGCCCTGTGTCGCCGAGACCGCGGCGATGCGATCGCGAATCGAGGCGGATACCGCGCCGCCAAAGGCGGCGACGATGCGCTGAGAAACCCGATCGAGCAGCGCTGCTGGGTTATCCAGCGTGTCCTCCTCTTTGGCGATCAGCGAAAAACCGGTGTCGCGCACCTGGTAGGCGTTGATCCTGATGCGCTTGTCGTCGATCAGATAGCTTCCCGTGACGATATGGCCCCCATGCAACACCTCGCTGACGCGGATCTGCTCTTCCCAGTTAACCAGTGTCTGGGTGTGGATCTCTTGTCGGGTATAGGCCAGCTCGTAACAAGAAATGACGTCCAATCCGGCGGCGATCAGCTTGTCGGCCAGGGCCCTGGCCAGGTTCACCCCAAACCAATCCAAGTCGGTCCGGCCGCTCTGCCCAAAAGGCATCATCGCGACGAATCCGCTTGTTCGCTTGGTCTCCATGTTGTCCACCCTTGTCCTTTTCTGCGTGGGTGTTTTCGTCAGTCGTTGGCGCGCTTCAGGCTCAGGGCGATGCGGCGCCGCTCCTTGTCCACTTCCAGCACGCGCAACTGGACCCGGTCGCCGATCTGGACAATCTGCGCCGGATCGCTGACTTCATCAGCCAGCTCCGAGATGTGGATCAAGCCCTCAATGCCGTCGCCGATGGAGGCAAAGGCCCCGAACTTGAGCACGTTGGTGATCTCGCCTTCCACCAACTGGCCCTCCCAGTATTTCTCGACGGCCTGGGACCAGGGATCGGATTGCAGGCGCTTGAGGCTCAGGGCGATGCGCTCGCGCTCCCGATCGACAGAGAGCACATAGACGTCCACTTCCTGGCCAACCTGCAAAACCTGCTCGGGCTTGTTGACGCGCTCCCAGGAGATTTCCGAGATGTGGATCAGCCCATCGATATAGCCCAGCGAGACGAACGCGCCAAAGTCGCAGAGGCTGCTGACGACGCCGTGTCGGGTCTGGCCTTCCTGCAGCTCGGCGATGAACTGCTCGCGCTGGGCTTTTTCCCACTCGCGGCGGGCCTGCCGCTCGGAAAGGATCAAACGGCGGCGACGGTGGTCCACCTCGATGACTTTGACCGGCAAGGTGCGCCCGACCATCTCTTGCAGGGCGCCGTCCCGATCCGGGCTGCGGCTGCCGCGCCCGAGCGAGGAGACCTGGGAGGTGGGGACAAAGCCCTGGATCTGCCCGAACTGCATCAAAAGGCCGCCGCGGTTGTAGCCCACGACTTCGCTCTCCAGGATGGCCTGGCTCTCCAGATACTCCATGGCGCGCTGCCAATCTCGCATGGACTGCGCCATGTTGATCGAGACGATGACCTCGCCTTCGCTCTCTGGCTGAAGCACATAGACCATGATCTCGGCGCCGGGCTTGAGTGCGGCGCGTACCTCTTCATCCAGCCGCACCAAATCCCGGTCCTGTACCACGCCGTTCATCTTGGCCCCGATATCGACCAACACCTCGCTTGGCTTGACTTCCAGAATCGTGGCCTTGCGCAGGTCACCACGTTTGGGTTGGCAATAGAGATATTCCTCGTTCAGCCAATCCAACATGCTCTCGGTCGACTGCTCGCTTTCGTCCTTGAGCGAGCTCTTCTCTTGTGACGTGTCCACCATGTGTGACCTCCAGCCAGTGGTTAGCTCGATACGCGAGCATAACAAGCACTATAGCAGAAAGACGCTCAGAAGTCAAACCAGAAGTTTCCAATCGCCTTGCGCGATTCGGCGAATGGGGAAATGACCTAGTGGGGCGGATATCGCTTTGTCTCAGGCGCGTGCCGCCCCCAGCACGCGCCCGAGAAAAGCAAGAGGAGGAGTGCCCGCGACGGCCATGAGCCGGCCATCGCGTTCAGCTCTGTATACGCAAGTGGGGGCGAAAGGTTCCCTTTTCAGGGCCTTTTTGTTATTCGCCGCGCTTGCCCGTCATCTCTTGGATCCAGATACAGCCCACCGTCACCTTTTCCAGGCGCGCCGCTTGCAGCAGCCTGGCTTTCAGCGGCTCTGGCTCGCTCTCCAGTTGCTCGATCATCAGGCTCAGCGCCTGGCGCTTGGCCTCCAAGTCCTCCAGGAACTCGACGCGGCCTCGGAACTGCACGGTGCGATAGGCATAGTCGCATTGCCCTGCCACCAACCCGCGATCCTCGGTGATCTGCCCCCAGACCACGGGGTTGGCGGCGAGGTAATCCAT
>JAAYEA010000426.1 GCA_012689325.1 Chloroflexota bacterium | reverse complement strand
GAGCTGGACTCCATGCGCGCTCGTTACGGCCTGGACCAGCCTGTGTACGTGCAGTATTGGAAGTGGATCTCGGGGATCGTGCTGCGCGGCGACTGGGGCGAGTCCTTCCAGTGGGGCCGGCCGGTGACCACGGTCATCGGGGATCGCATGTGGCTGACCATCGCTATCTCGTTTATCACGCTGCTATTCACCTGGGCGCTGGCCATCCCCATCGGCATCTATTCGGCCACGCACCAGTACTCCTTTTTCGACCATCTCTTCACCACATTTGGCTTTATCGGCGTGGCCACACCCAACTTTCTGTTGGCGTTGATCCTGATCTACGTGGCCTTTGCCTGGTTCGATACCGGCGTGGTGGGCCTCTTTTCGCCCGAGTACGTGAGCGCCCCCTGGAGCTTTGGCAAGGTGCTTGACTTTCTCAAGCACGTCTGGGTAGCCATCGTGGTCATCGGCATGAGCGGCACGGCGGGACTGATCCGCGTGATGCGGGCCAACCTGCTGGACGAGCTGCACAAGCCCTACGTGATCACGGCGAGGGCGAAGGGCCTCACCGAGCGGCGGCTGCTGGTCAAGTACCCCGTGCGGGTGGCGATCAACCCCTTCGTCAGCACCATCGGCTGGACGCTGCCGGCGCTCTTTTCCGGCACCACTATCGTGGCCATCGTCTTGGGCCTGCCCACCTCCGGCCCGACCTTCCTGCAGGCCCTGATGCAGCAGGACATGTACCTGGCCGGGAGCTTTGTCCTCATTCTCAGCGTGCTGACGGTGATCGGCACCCTGATTTCGGACGTTTTGTTGGCCTGGGTGGACCCGCGCATCCGATTGGAGTCAAAGCAACAGTGACCACCATAGACGAGACCAAGCCCATCGAGCCCGTCGAGCAGGACTCTGCCGTCGTTGAGGAAAAGATCTATACCGCCTCGCAGTGGCAGCTCATGCGCATGCGGTTTCTGAAGCACAAGCCGGCCGTGATCGGCGGGAGCATCGTGATCCTGCTCTACACGGTGGCCATCTTGTGCGATTTCCTCGCGCCCTACACGCTCGAGTATCGCGACTCGAACTATTCCTGGGCCCCGCCGCAACGCATCCGCTGGGTCGATAGCGAGGGCCAGTTTCATCTGCGCCCCTTCGTGTACGGGCTGACCGAAACCCGGGACCCGGAGACCTGGCGCACCACCTTTACCGCCGACCCCAAGCAGATCTTCCCCGTCAAGCTCTTGGCCAAGGGCGAGCCGTACAAGTTCTGGGGCCTCTGGGAGACGGATGTGCACCTGATTGGTCCCGCTGAACCGGGAGGCACCCTCTACATGTTGGGGACCGACCGGCTGGGCCGGGATCTGCTCTCGCGGATCATCTATGGCTCGCGCATCTCGCTCTCCATCGGCCTGATCGGCGTCCTGTTGAGCCTGTTGCTGGGCGCGACGCTGGGCGGCATCTCGGGCTACTATGGCGGTATTGCGGACATGCTCATCCAGCGCGTGGTGGAGCTCTTGCGCTCCGTCCCAGATATCCCGCTCTGGATGGCGCTCAGCGCGGCGCTCCCGCCGACCCTCTCGCCCATCAAGGTCTATTTCGGCATCACCGTCATCCTCTCCGCCATCGGCTGGACCGGCCTGGCGCGGGTGGTGCGCGGCAAGTTCATGTCGCTGCGGGAGGAGGATTTCGTCATGGCCGCCCGGCTGGCCGGGGCTAACGAGCGGCGGATCATCTTTCAGCACCTCATGCCTTCTTTCCTCTCGCACATCATTGTGACCGTGACGCTGGCCATCCCCGGCATGATCCTGGGCGAGACGGCGCTGAGCTTCCTGGGGCTGGGCTTGCGCCCGCCGGTGGTGAGCTGGGGCGTGCTGCTCAAGGACGCGCAACAGGTGCAGACCCTGGCGCACCAGCCCTGGCTGCTGGTGCCGGCTTTTGCGGTGATTGTCACCGTGCTCTGTTTCAACTTTGTGGGGGATGGGCTGCGCGACGCCGCCGATCCCTATTCGCGGTAGGTGCGTGGGACCTGACAGGTTCCAGGCAGGCTCGGCGTAACGCGAGCCCCTGCTTCTGGCACCGGGGCTCGCTCTGAGCGAGGCCCGGCTGGAACCTGTCACTCGAATTTTGCGCAAAAATGTGGGGTTAGCACCTCCCACCGCACCTTACCAATCGAGGTAGAGAGTTCTCTGAAGTCTAGGGGTACCCGAAATGTGCCAGGAGTTGCTTCAGGCCAGCGGCGATGGCCTCGGCATAGGGATGAAGCCCATTGAGTTGGACCTCGACCAGATGGTCATCGTTGAAGTACAAGCGGCCAGGACAGCACAAGGCGTCTTCGATTAGCCGCGTGGCTCCCCAGCTCGCGAGAGGTGGAGACAAGTGCATCCAGCCCGGCACCCAGGCCAGCAGGTTGTGGGCGATGTCCGTCAACAGCACCAGCGCCTCTTGTGCAGCCAAGCGCTTCTTGCGCCGTCGTTCCAGCCTCAGACCACCCTTGTCTGCCTGGATCTCGGTCTCGCAGGCTCCGCGCTCGTCATAGTGGGCGATGGTTTCCGCCATCGACCAAGCCATGACCGAGGAGACCACGATACCATGCTTGGTTTGACCGCCAGGCGTGAGCCAACGCAGCACCAGACACTGGGTGGGTCGAGCATAAGCCGGAGGCGCTGTAGCCCGCGCCACCCAGCGATCAACACGCAAGGGCTGCCAATCCTCTGCGGCCACGCGCTGCGCCCAGAGGTTAGGTCGCGGCCCGCCCTTGTTCTTGGTCAAGACCTGCCATTGGGCACGGAGAGCATAGTTGATGTTGGCATCACTGCCAAAGCCCGCATCCGAGCGCAACACGGTGCGTTGCTTCTGCTCTTGAGACAGGTTCAGGAAAGCGGCTAAGGATTCCACTGTGGGCACATAAGCTGAACTGCTCTCCTGTTTGCCGGGGTACACGTGCGAGAAGAGCGTTTCGTGATACTGTGGCGCCTGCACGCGGGCCAACTGGCGGCCATAGCGGTTCTTCCGATCGAACTTGCCCTTGGTGCTGCCTTCTGCCTGCTTGGAGATCGGCAAAGGCGTCAAGTCGATGTCCAGCCAAAGCCAGCCCTGAGCCCAATCGTGGCGCAAGGTGCGGCTCTCACGTCGGAAAAGGGCTTCGCTTCCCCGTCGCAGCAAGGCCACTTGCGCGTCGGTGAAGGCATCCAGTGTCCGCGCCAGGTTGGACTGATCGGTCCAGACCAGACCCCAGGCCTGAGCGAGAGCCGCTTCAGCCCTCAAGCGCGTGTTGACCTGCGCAATTGAGCGGCAACCTGCCAGAATGCTGAGCAGCAGGTTCTGCAGCTTGGCCTCCGGCGAGTGGTCAACCGTCTTGAGCCCCAGGTCAAGGCCATTCCAGAGGGGATCCAGAAAGCGCGTGCGCGACAGGCAATAGCCCAAAACTGCCAGCGGGGCATACCCTGTATGCTCAGGCATTTTCACGAGACGAACCACTGTGGTCATGGCACACCTCCCGAGAGAGCATGTGCCCTTTCTACCTCAATTGTTAAGGTACATCAGATTCGAGGTGCTACCCCCCGAATTTTGCGCAAAATATGGGTGTCAGGTCGTTATTTTTCCTCGAGGAGGACCAGATGACCATCAAATCCGTGTACATGTTCACCGACCTGGAAGGCGCGGCGGGGATCGACGACTGGGACCCGCGCCATCGCGATGACGGGGCGCAGGCCCGCGGCGTCGCCGACCGCGCCGAGATGCAGCGCCTGCTGACCGGTGAGGTCAACGCGGCGGCGCAGGGGTGCTTTGACGCCGGCGCGGAGGAGGTGCTGATCTGCGATGCCCACGGCGCGGGGCGCACTATCCTGGTGGAAGAGCTGATCTCGGGCGTCACCATCGCCCGCGGCACCAACCGGCCCATGTGGCTGCTGGGGATCGCGCCCCGCTTTGGCGCCCTGGTGCAGGTGAGCATGCACGCCATGGCCGGGACGCCGGTGGGCTGCCTGGCGCACACCCAGAGCCAGGGCTTTATCTACCGGCTCAACGGCCGGGAGGTGGGCGAGATGGAGCAGGCCGCCTATCTGGCCGGCGACCTGGGCATCCCCTGGGTCTTTACCTCGGGCGACGTCCACGCCTGCCGCGAGGCGGCAAGCTGGGTGCCCGGCCTGGTCACCGCGCCTGTCAAGACGGGGCTCGGCCTGAACTGCGCCATTCATCTTGCCCCGGTGGACGCCCGCAAGCTGATCCGCGAGCGGATTCAGGAGGCGCTGCGCAAGGCCGGCGAGATCAAGCCGCTGGTGCTGCCCAGCCCGTGCGTGCTGGAGGTGCAAAAGGTGGAGCCGTGGCCTGCGCAGATCAAGGCCGGGGCGGAGCGGGTGGACGCCTTCACGCTCCGCTACACCGGCGCCAGCGCCTGGCAGGTGTTGCATCACCATTTCTATGGCAAGCCCGACCTGCCGCTGCCGGAATAGGGGCGCACCGCGGGGGCGCAGAGGACGCAGAGATGAGGAATCTGGACGCAGATTCGCAGGATCGACAGGATCGGGTTTCCTTTCCTGATTTGCGTTCATCCTGAGGATCTGCGTCCCACCGGCTTACATCCGGGCCAACGGGTAACAGACATCCTTTGGAGGGCAAGATGCCAGCGATCAAATCCGTCTATATCATGACCGATCTGGAGGGGGTGGCGGGGATCGACGACTGGGACCCGCGCCACCGCGACGATGGGGCGCAGGCCCGCGGCGTGGCCGACCGTGCCGAGATGCAGCGCCTGCTCACCGGCGAGGTGAACGCGGCCTGTGAGGGGCTGCTGGCCGCGGGCGTGGAGGAAGTGCTGGTCAACGATGGGCACGGCGCAGGGCGGACGATCCTGGTGGAGGAGCTGATCCCCGGCGTCAGGATCGTGCGCGGCCTCGAGCGGCCCTGCTGGCTGCCGGGGCTGTCGCCGCGCCACGGCGGGCTGGTGCAGGTGGGGATGCACGCCATGGCCAAGACGCCGAACGCTTGCCTCTGCCACTCCATGAGCCTGGGCAAGATCTATCGCATCAACGGCCGCGAGATGGGCGAGATGGAGATGGCGGCGCTGCTGGCGGGACAGTTGGGCGTGCCGTGGATCTTTACCTCCGGCGACCTGTACGCCTGTCGCGAGTCGGAGCGGTTCGTGCCGGGGATCGTTACCGCGGCGGTCAAGGAGGGGCTGAACCTCAATTGCGCCATTCACCTGACGCCGGCCGACGCCCGCAAGCTGATCCGCGAGCGGGTGCAAGAGGCGGTGGCCAAGGCGGGCGAGCTCGCGCCGCTGACGCTGGGGCCGGGCCCGGTGACCATGGAGATCCAGCGCGACGAGCCCTGGCCCGCCGAGCTGCGCCACAACGCCGAGCGGGTGGACGCTTTCACCATCCGCTACGTGGGCGCGAGCTTTTGGCAGGCCTTCCACCAGGCCACCGTCGGCAAGCCCGACCTGCCGCTGCCGAAGTAAGAGCGCACCGCAGAGGCGCCGAGGACGCAGGGATCACGGAAGAAATGATACGGAGGCGCGCCATCCCATGGCGCGCCTCCGCACTATCCGCAGTCTCTTTCTCCTGACCGTCCAAATCCCTGCGCTCTCTGTCTCTGCGGTGCCCTCCTCCCCTTCCTCTCCTACCCCAGTCTATCTCTGCGTCCTCTGCGCCTCTGCGGTGCAATCCTCCTAATACACCAGCCCCCGAAAGTCTCGCACGGTGTGAAAGGTGATGAGGTTGCCGTTGTGAGCGTCCTTGGCGCGGGCATCGCCGGAGCGACTGAGGATGCGCAGGTCGTCGCCGTCGATGACCATGCTGGCATAGTGGCGCGACTGGCGCGGCGAACCGCCCACCGCCACCAACCCGGCAAAGCACCAATCCACGCAGTTGCGCGAAAAGTGCAGTTGCAGGCGATGGCGCTCGTTGTTGGGCAGGTTATAGCGCTCCTCCGGCAGCCGCTCGGGGCGGCACATGCTATCCGTCGCCTGGGAGCTGAGCAGCCAATAGAGCCGCGTGGGCTCGTCGTACAGGATGTGGAAGCGCATCTGCCCGCCGGGGCAGGGGACGTAGACCATCTTGCGGCCCGAGGGCGCCGTCTCCAGCATCGTCTCCATCCGCCCATCCTCCCGCTCCACCACCTTGACGATGGCCGCCAGGTTCGTGCCGCTGGTGTGGGCGCGCATCCAGAGGTGAAAGGTGTGGCCGGTGGGGTCGCACCAGACGTGGTCCGGGTTCACGAACTGGACCACATTGCTCTCCAGCCAGCCGATGGCGGAGGCGCCGCGGCCCGGCGCCACGTAGACGAAGGAGCGCGGCGGCGTCTCGTACCAGGGCACGCCGAAATAGTCCAGCGATTCGGCGGGGACGGCGTCGCGGAAGGCCAGCTCGCTGGCCAAGGTCCAACTCGCTCGCTGGGTGAGGTCGGCGCCCAGCGGCCCGCGCAGCAGCACCGGCGCGAACGCGCTCACCGGCCAGCCGCGCACGTCGTCATAGACCTGCCGCTCCATCACCAGGTAGACGCAGCCGTTGGCCTGGTGGACGTTGCAGGGGGCCTGATGCCAGCGCTGGCCCTCGGTCAGGCGGGCCGGCTCGCTCCAGCTCTCCCCCCAATCGTCCGAGCGGACCACCATTAGGTCGCCCATCTGCCCCAGGATGTAGAGCGCGTCTCCCGCGACGAAGGGGCGCGCGTGCATAAAGGGGAAATCCAGGCGGTGGGCCCAGGTGCGGCCGCCGTCATCAGAGGTGTAGGCCTTGCCCTGTTGCTGGGGGCCGGTGTCGCCGCCGGCGCCCTTGGGGCCGGAGAGGTCGGCCACGCCGGGCCCGCCCAGGTCCAGCGTGGCGACCAGCCGCCCGGTGGGGCAGCGTGCCAGCCCGGGGCTGTAGCAAAAGAGCCGCGCCGGGTCGGGCGACTCGTATAACGTGACATAATCATTGGCCAGCGGTTGGATCGCGGACATGGCGCCTCCTATATCGCCCCCACGGCGCGGTGCATGGCGATGACGTTCGCCAGCGGCACGTCGGGGTTGATGGTGTTGCTGGTAAAGAGCACCAACGAGGCCTTGTCGCGGCAGAGCCGCTGGGCCAGGTGCACCTCCGCGGCGACCTCATCCGGCGTGCCGTAGGGCAGGGTGGAGGTCACCTGGATGGGGCCAAAGATGACCAGCGGGTCGCCGTTGCGGGCGCGGCGCTCCACGAGCCACTCCAGGTCCATGCCGCACTCGCGTTGAAAGCCCTGCAAGCCGCCGACCCCGCAGGCCAGCAGGTCGTCCAGCATGGTGGTCCAGTTGCCGTCGCAGTGCCAGACGAGCTTGCAGCCGACGTCCACCAGCGGCTCCAGGGCGTATTCGACCAGGGGGTAATAGACGCGGCGCAGGAACTCGGGCGAGACCATGGAGCCACGCTGGGTGCAGATGTCCTCGCCGGTAAGGATGGCCAGGGGATGGCGGCCCTCTCGAATGGCCCGCGCGCGCAGTTTGGACTTGAGCCGCGCCCGCTCGGCGCTGGCCCGGATCATGCGGGTGACGCGCTCGGGGTAGAGGGCCAGGGCGGTGAAATAGGTCTCGTAGCCGAAATGCTGGTACCAGAGCGCCGTAGGGACCAAGCCCCAATCGGCATTGCACCAGAGGATGTCGCCGCAGCGGGCCTGACTGGCTTCCCAGTCGGCCATAAGCGCGGCATAGGCGGCCTCCTCGTCCCACTCGGCGACGATCTGCTCGGGCGAGGGGAAGGCGTCGATCTCGGCCATGGCGCTTTCCAGGGTATAGGCCGCGCGGCGCTCGAGCGTCTCGTGGTCCATGTGGCGATACCCGCCCCGGTTCTTGGGCACAAAGATGCCGATGACGCCATCGGAGCCGAGGCGGCGCTCCGCCTCCAGCCCCACGGCGAAGGGGTCGGCCCAGTACTCGTCTTCACTGGCGCCGGTCAGGGCCATGATCTGCTCCGGCGCGGCCCACCAGCCGCCCAGCACGGGCGTGCGGTCGGGTTCTTGCAGGGTGAACGCCGCGTGCAGGCGCTCTTTTCGGTTCATCGTGTCCTCCGGGGTGGCATAGGTTGCGACGCCTGCCGACATGTGTTATCATGTGGCAGGGGGAGATTATAGGCCGACGTCGCGCGGCGGGCAAGTCGGTGAGCAAGGAGTGGTCCGCATGTTCGAACTTGCGCAGGAACAGGAGGCCGAGTTGACGCGGCTGTGCCGCCGGTATGGCGTGCAACGGCTGGAGCTGTTTGGATCGGCCACTGGTCCTCGCTTCAGCCCGCCACGAAGCGACCTGGATTTCCTGGTCGAGTTCGACAAGTCTGCCGCGGGCAGGCCGGCCGACCGTTACTTTGGGCTCTGGGAGGCCTTGCAGGGGCTCTTTGGCCGGCCGGTGGACCTGGTCATGATCACGGCGATCCGGAACCCCTACTTTCTGCAAGCTATCGAGCCGTCCAGGATGGTGGTCTATGCGGCTTGAGAGCAAGAAACTCTTGTACGATGTGCTCCAGGCGGCGGACCTCCTGGCGGAATTCACAGAGGGGGCGTCTCTCGACGACCATCTGGGTAGCGCACTGCTGCGATCCGCCGTCGAGCGACAATTCGAGATCATTGGCGAGGCTATCGGCCAGTTGTCCAAGATCGACCTCGTCGCGGCGCGCCGAATTGACGGGTATCAGCGGATCATCGCCTTTCGCAATTGGCTGATCCATGGCTACGCCGTCATAGATGATCGCACGGTGTGGGATCTCTTGCAGGCGCGCCTGCCGCAGCTTCGTGAGGTGAAAGCGCTACTAGACGACGGGTAACCACTGCCTAGTAGCGCACTATACGCCCACGGCCCTTTCGCTTACGGGGCGTTGCGGCTGAGCAGGGGCACGTTGGATGGGTAGCTATAGCCGAACCGCACCCGGGTTAGGGCGAGCCCTTGCTGCGTCGTGGCTGGGGCTGGCAGTTCCAGAGTGATGAAATAGCCGTAGGTGTCGTTGTCGACCAGGGCGCGCTGCGCCTCCGGCGCCACGTTAACCTCAAAGTCCCCGCCCCAGTAGGCGCTCTTGGCGCGGCAGATCTCTTCGAGAAAGCCGCGCCCGCCATGGGCGCGATAGACGATCACCTCGAAGCTCTGCGCGGGCGAGCTGTCGTAGCCCAAGATGGTCACCTCGTTCAACGTGGCGCCGTGCGGCAACGAGACCGGCGCCACATAGTACCCCGTGCCGCTGGTGGTGCGGACCTGCATGCCAAAGTACTCAAAGGCGGTGCTGGGGAACTTGGGCTGAAAGGCCGGCCCGGGGACGCTGACATAGCCGGGGCCTCCCCTCGGCGCGGCGGCGGCCAGGCCCACCCCCGCCACCAGCAGCACGAACGCCACCAGTGCGATCCAGGCGATGCGACGACGAGTCATGATGTGTGCCTCCTGTGGGTGGGTTGGGTTGCGCTGAACCGGACGCCAGGGACCGAGGTCCCTGGCTTAGTATGGCAAGTCCCCTGCGGCATGGAATGCCGTTGGGACTTGCCGGCTCAAGCTGGTGAATTCCATTCACCGGGAACGATCCCCCGGCGCCGACGACGCTCCTACTCGCCGGCGGACTGGGCCGCGCCCACGCGCAGCCCTGCCAAGAGCAGGGCATGGGCGGCGTTGGAGAGCGGCGCGGCGGGGTTGGCCTCCTGCGCGCAGAGGTCCACATGCACCGCCAGCATCTTGTCTGCGGCGGGGACGTAGAGGACCCGGTGCAGGCTGTTCTCGCCGAGCCAGTCCACTTGGTACCCCATCACGTCGCCCACCATCAGCTCGGCGACCCGCCCAGCGATCAGCTTGCCGTCGGCATCCAGGGGGCCGGTGAAGGGCTTTTTGTCGTCTTGCGCCTTTTTCCACTCGTCCTGGATCACCCGCTCCGCCCACTCGGCGGCGGAGAGCCCGTCCGGGTTATCCGCCAGCAGTAGGTCGGCCTGGTAGGCGGGGCCAGACCAGGCGGCGTCGCCGCTGGCCGCGCGCACGCTGACCTCCGGCCCGAGCAGTTGCCAGTGGTCGGGCTCCACGTCCTCAACGGTTGCGTGGGCGGGGACCAGCAACTGGAAGCCGGGCCCCATGAAACTGGTCACGCCCTCCACCAGCGGAACGGTATTGGGCACGCCCTGGGCCTCCGGCGCGCTCACCTGCGCCAGCAACAGGCCCATGACGTCGCTGGCTGCCTCGGCCAGGGGGTAATTCTCCACCGGATAGACGTTGTAGGCCAAGGTCGCCATCCGCGTGCGCAGCGAGAGGTACACGACCCGGCGGACGCTATCGCCGCCGAACCAATCCGCCTGCAGGGCGGACTTGTCGCCCAGGCGCACCAGCGCCAGCTTGTCCTCCACGATCTTGCCGCTCTCGTCCACGGGGCCGGTGAACGGCTCGTTATTGTCCTTGGCCTTCTTCCACTCAACGGCCAGCCGCTCGCGCGCCCATTCCTCGGAGGTGGCCTCCTTGGTGTTGGGGTACAGGGCGATGTCCAGCGTGTAGGCCGGGCCCGACCAGGTCCAGTTGGCGTCGGCGGGACGAATCTCCACAGCGCGCCCGGCCAGCTTCCATACGTTGTCGCCGGCGGTCTCTACCACCGTGTCGGCCACGTAGGGGAGCGAAAAGCCGGGGCCCTGGAAGAGCCGCAGCCCCGGGGCCACGATCAACGCCTGCTCGCCCATCTCGCCCTGGGCGGCCAGCCGCACCTCCACCGAGTTGAGCGTGACGATGCTGCCGTCGCGGGGGCTCGTATCGAACACCACCACGCGCCCGGCCTGCTCGCGCGCCGGCTGGGTGAAGGTGATCTCGGCGGAGAAGGGGCCGCGCTTGCCCAGCTCGGCGGTGATAAAGGCCACCGTCTGGCCGATCAGCTTGCCTTCCTCGTCCAGCACCTGCACGCCCAACTGGTTCTCAAAGCCCATCCCCTCGCCGGTCACCAGCAAGGGGCTGGAGATGGCCGCGCCCGGCGCGGGCTCGGTGATGGCGATGTGGCGGTCCGGCGCGCCGCTCTGCCCCGCCAGCTCGGCAAAGGCCTCGCGCGCCCAATCCATCAGCGCTTGCTGCTGGTCGGCGGTGGCCGCGGTGGTCCCCTGCCCGGTAAAGACCAGGGTGGTGGTCATGTTATCCGGGCCGCGGGGGTTATCGTCAAAGCGGAAGGAAAAGGAAGCCAGCTCTTTCTGCCAGGCCTGCACCTGCGCCGCCTTGGCCTCGTCCAGCGCGCCCTGGGCCAGGCGGCCGCAGGGGCCATAGAGGGCGGCGCCGTCCTGGAACAGGGCCAAATCCTGGCATAACCCGGCGATCCCGCCCTCCACGTGGTAGAGGATCACCAGCCCCTGAAAGGCCGGGATATCGGCCAGCGGGGGCATGGTGGGGGTGGGCGGCGGCTCGGTCGGCAGGGCGGTGGCCGTCGGCGGAATGGGCGACGGGGGTACCGTCGGAGAGGCAGCCGCCTGGGTGGCGGTGGCCGCCTCGACGGGGGCCGTGGCCGGCGCGGTGTGGGTTGCGTCGGGCGCGGCAGTTGGCGCCAGGGTGTCGGCAGCCGGGGCCGTGGCCGAAGCCTCCGGCTCGGGGCTCGGGACCGGCGTCCATATCCCTATCTTGTCACAGGCGGTGACGGCGAGCAACAGGCCGAGGACCAGGACTGCAAGCAGCTTTTTCATCGCTTGTCCCCCTCACATAACGTGACCAATCTAGGTGACTGATGACCCTATCATACAACAATCCGAGGCAAATTGCAAGTAACAGACGCTATATTACTCGCTGCCCAGCGCGGCCAGGAGAAAGGCCAGCCGATCCGCGGCCTCCGCGATGAGCTTGGCGGTGGGCTTGCCCGCGCCGTGCCCGGCCTTGGTCTCGATGCGGATCAGGATGGGGGCGGGGCCGCCCTGCGCCGCCTGCAGCGCCGCCGCGAATTTAAAGCTGTGCGCCGGATAGACCCGGTCGTCGTGGTCGGCGGTGGTGATGAGCGTGGCGGGATAGGCCGCGCCCGCGCGGACGTTGTGATAGGGCGAATAGGCCAGCAGGGCGGCGAAATCGGCCGGCTCGTCCGGCGAGCCATAGTCGGAGGTCCAGGCCCAGCCGATGGTGAACAGGTGAAAGCGAAGCATGTCCAGCACGCCCACGGCGGCAAAGCAAGCGCCAAAGAGGTCCGGGCGCTGGGTGAGGCAGGCGCCCACCAGCAGCCCGCCGTTGCTCCCGCCGCCGATGGCGAGCCGCGCCGGGCGCGTGTAGCCGTTGGCGATCAGCCACTCCCCCGCGGCGATGAAATCGTGAAAGACGTTCTGCTTGGCCAGCTTTTTGCCGCCGTCATGCCAGGGGGTGCCGTATTCGCCGCCGCCGCGCAGGCAGGCCTGGGCATAGATGCCGCCGCGTTCCATCCAGACCAGGTTGGCGACGGAAAAGCCTGGCGTCATCGAGATGCCAAAGCCGCCATAGCCGTAAAGATAGGTCGGCGCGTCCCCGGTGAGCGCGAGCCCCCGCTTGTGGGTGATAAAGAGCGGCACGCGGGCGCCGTCCTTGCTGGCGCAAAAGGCCAGCCGCGTCTCATAGGCGTCCGGGTCGAAGCCCAGCTTGGACTGGCGGAAGATCGCCCCCTCGCCGGTGGTCACGTCGTAGCGGTAGATCGTGCCCGGCGCGGTAAAGCCGGCAAAGGCGTAAAAGAGCAGGGGGTCCTGGCGGCGCGCTTGCAGACCCGCCACCGACCCGATCCCCGGCAGCGGGATGTCGCGCACCTTGCGCCCGGCGGCGTCGTACACAGCCAGCTCGCTGTGGGCGTCGTGGAGCCGGGAGAGCACCAGCAGCCCGCCGGCCATCCTGGCGCGCTCGATGGTGTCGCCCGTCTCGGCGACGATCTCGCGCCAATGGGTCCGCTCCGGCGCGCGGATGTCGATGGCGATGAGGCGATACATCGGCGCGCCGGCGTCGGTGCGGAAGTAAAAGAGCGGGCCTTCGCTGCCGATGAAATCGTACTCGGCGTCGAACTCGCGCAGCAGCTCCACCATCTGCCCATCGCCCTGCAGGTCCCGATAAAAGACGCCATTCTCACGATCGGTGCCGCGAAAGACGCCGACCACCAGATAGCGCCCGTCCTGCGTGACCTCGCCCTGAAAAATCCATTCCCTCTGGTCGGGGCGCTCGTAGGCGAGGAGGTCCTCCTCCTGTGGCGCGCCGAGCCGGTGATAGTAGAGCTTTTGGCCATAGACAGCGCCCTTGTACTCGTTCCCCTCGGCGGGGCGGTCGTAGCGGCAATAATAAAAGCCCGCGCCATCGGGCCGCCAGGCCGCGCCGGAGAACTTGACCCAGCGCAGCAGGTCGGGGAGGTCGCGCCCGGTCTCCACCTCGCGCACGCGCCACTCTTGCCAATCCGAGCCGGAGGCCGAGACGCCATAGGCCAGCCAGCGCCCGTTGTCGCTGACCTCGTAGCCGGTGAGGGCCACGGTGCCATCCTCGGAGAGGGCGTTGGGATCCAGCAGGGGCTGGGGCTCTGCATCCAGCGACGCTTGCCAATAGAGCACGCCCTGGTTGAGCAGGCCGGGGTTGTAGGTGTAAAAGACCCTGCTGCCCCGTCGGAAGGGGACGCCGTACTTTTCATAATCCCAGAGCGCGGTGAGCCGTTGGCGGATCTCCTCGCGCGCGGGGAGTTTGGCCAGGTAGCCGTGGGTTAGCTCGTTCTCCGCGGCGACCCACTGTTGGGTCTCGTCCGCGTCGAGGTCTTCCATCCAGCGGTAGGGGTCGGCCACCGGCGTGCCATGCAGCACCTCGAGGGTGTCGCCGCGCCGGGCGGGGGGATAGGTCAAGGGTGTGCGTGGCAAGTCGTCCTCCTCTGAACCTTAATCTCTGCTAGAGCGGCCCCCGAGCCTGAAGCCTTCCTAGGCTTAGCCTCGGGGGCCCGGCTCGCCCTAGGGCGTCACGATCTTGAAGACCTTGCCGGTCTCGCCGGCGGGCCCCAGGTTATCCGTGGTGAGGGCATAGACCTCGCCGGAGAGGTCCTGGCCCATGCCCAGCAGGAAGGCTCCCAGATGCCCCTCCGGGTTGCTGGCGACGCGTAGCTCGTGGACGCGCCACAGCCCCGCGGCGCGCGGCTCGGCCAGCAACAGCCGGCCCCGACCTGGGGGCGCAAAGCCGACCTTGTTCCACATGCCAAAGACATACTTGGCTTGCAGCGCCGGCAGCGCGGTGCCGCGGTACACATAGCCACCGACCACCGCCAGGCCGACCCCGCCGGGGTTCTTGCCGTTCAGCAGCTCGATCACCGGGTCCAGCAGCGGCGCGCCCGAAGGCGTCGTGGCCGGGCAGTCCGCAGGCGGCACGGTCGGTTGGGCCGCGTCAAAGCAATGCGTGCCCTCTCGCACGTTCCAGCCATAGTTACCCCCGCTGATCACCACGTCCACCTCTTCCCACAGCTCTTGCCCCACATCGCCCACCAGCAAGGCGTGATTCCCGCCCATGTCGAAGGAGAAGCGATAGGGGTTCCGGAAGCCGTAGGCATAGATCTCGTCCAGGCCCTCGGTCTCTCCCACGAATGGGTTGTCCGCGGGGATGGCATAGGGCTGACCCTGGTTCACGTCGATACGCAACATGCTCCCCAGGAGGTTGTCCGTGATGTCCTGACCGTTGCCGCCTTCGTTAAAGGCATACCAGTCCGCCACATGACCGAGCCCCTCATCGTCGCGGTTGCCGCCATCGCCCAGCGAGATGTACAGGTAGCCATCAGCGGGGCCAAAGGCGAGCCCGCCGCCGTTGTGGTTCGATTGCGGCTGGTCCACTCTCAGCAACACCCGCTCCGAGGCCGGGTCGGCCAGGTTCGCGTTGCCGGCCAAGACCTTGAACTCGGAGACGTGGCTGGCATGGTTGAAGCCGGCTGGCCCGCCCTCGCGGAGCGGCGCGCTATAATAGACGTAGAACAGGCCGTTTGTCGCGTAATCGGGGTGGAAGGCCAGCCCCAGCAGGCCGCGCTCGTCATAGTTGGCCCGCACTTCGACCATCTTGGCGCGCAGGTCCAGGAACGGCTCGGCCAACAGGCTGCCGCCGGCGACGATCCGGATCAGGCCCGCCTGGTCGGCGATGAACAACCTGCCGCTGCCATCGGGCGGCTGCACCAGGGCCACCGGCGAGGTGAGCCCCTGGGCGACCAGTTCCAGGCCCACCGCCGCGGGGGGACTGCTGGCCTCGCGCCCAATGCTGGGCAGGTGCAGTATCGTCGGCCCGTTGGCGGCCCGGGCCACGGTTGCTTGATCACTGACCACGGCCAGGGGCTGCCACGGCGGTCCCCATAATCCGACCAATGCGATAGCGGCGGCCATGGCCACCCTGAGCATCGTCTTGGTAAACATTGTACTCTCTCCCTTCAGATCCACGTCCCCAAGCCAGATAACCGGGCCTGCGTGCGTCGCGGGCTAGCCTGCTGTTCGGCGTGCGGAAGGGAGAGTCTAGGACGAGCCAAGGCAGGGGCTCCGTGGGAGCACAGGCCTGACTCTTATTGTAGCGCTCAGCGCTGGCTCAGACATGACGAGGGTCATGCTGATCGGCGGTCCGCGGCGGGCGCGAGCGCCGCTTCCCGCTTGCGCGCGATCGCGTATAATACACCACCAGAGCGCATGGAGCAAAAACGATGAACGAACGCATTCTGGTGGTGGATGACGAGAAAAAGATCGCGGACTTCCTTCAGCGGGGGCTGGCCTATGAGGGCTATGGCGTCCGCGTGGCGCACGACGGCGAGAGCGGGCTGGCCGCCGCGCTGGAGTGGCGCCCTGACCTGGTGATCCTCGATGTCATGCTCCCCGGCATGGACGGGCTGCAAGTCTGCCGCCGCCTGCGCCAGGAATCCGACGTCCCCATCCTCATGCTGACCGCTCGCGATAGCGTCTCGGACCGCGTGACCGGGCTGGACATGGGCGCCGACGATTACCTGGTCAAGCCCTTCGCGCTGGAGGAGTTGCTGGCCCGCGTGCGCGCGCTGCTCCGGCGCAAGGGGGCCGAGGACGATCATCCGCTGCAATTGGCCGACCTGGCGCTGGACCCCCGCACGCGGCAGTCCCGCCGGGGCAGCCGCGCCCTGGACCTGACAAGCAAGGAATTCGACCTGTTGGAGCTATTCATGCGCCATCCGCGCCAGGTGCTCACCCGCGAGGTGATCTATGAGCGGATCTGGGGCTATGATTTCGGCGGCGAGTCCAACATCATTGAGGTGTATATCCGCTACCTGCGCGCCAAGCTGGAGGCGGCCGGCGAGCCGCGGCTGATCCAGACGGTGCGCGGGGCGGGCTATGCCCTGCGGGAGGAGTAAGGTGTCTATTCGCGCGCGCCTCACCCTCTGGTATGCCGCCCTGCTGGCGGTGCTGCTCGTCGCCTTTGACGTGGCGGTCTACCTGGCCCTCTCGCGCAACCTCTACCTCTCCGCGGATCGCACCATCACGGCGCGGGCGCAGGAGGTCAGCAACGCCATCTCGCAGGTGCTGGCGGCTCGCGCGGACCCCGCCTCGTACCTGTTGCGGGAACGCGTCGTGCTGCCGGATATCGACGTCTTTGCCTCACCCGAGATGTACGTGCAGGTGCTCACGGCGGGCGGGCAGTTGGTGGCCAAGTCAGAGAACCTGGGCGACCAGTTCCTGCCCCTCTCCAACGCCACGCTCGACCAAGTCCTGGAGGGCGGAGAGTCCCTGTTGGAGACGACCCTGGCTCGCCAGTCGCCGCTGCGGCAGATCAGCGCGCCGATCTGGTTCGGCCAGCAGGTGGTGGGGGTGGCGCAGGTGGGGCGCTCGCTCCAGGATATCGAGGACACCCTGCGGCAATTGCGCAACCTGCTGCTGGCCGGCTCGCTGGCGGGGCTGGCGGTGGCCACGGGCGTCGGGTCGCTCCTGGCGCGGCGGGCGCTGCATCCCATCGACGATATCACCCGCACCGCCAACAGCATCATCGAGGCGCAGGACCTGGGCCGCCGCCTGGATCACCGCGGCCCCCCGGACGAGGTGGGCCGGCTGGCCAGCACCTTTAACCGGATGCTGGCGCGCATCGAGGGGCTGTTTCGCTCGCAGCAGAGCTTTATCGCCGACGTCAGCCACGAGCTGCGCTCGCCGCTGACCGCCGTCACCGGCCACCTGGACCTGTTGGCGCGAGAAGAGTGCGCGGGGACCCAGCGTCGCGACATCCTCGCCACGGCGCGGGGCGAGACGGAGCGCATGGCCCGGCTGGTGGCGGACCTGCTGCTGCTGGCCCAGGCCGATGCCGGCGTGCGGCTGGGGGCGGAGCCGGTGGAGCTGGACACGCTGCTGCTCGAGGTCTATCGCCAGAGCAAGCCGCTGGCCCAGGGTGTGCAGTTGCGCCTCGGTCAGGAGGACCAGGCGTTGGTCACGGGCGACCCGGACCGGCTGAAGCAGCTCTTGCTCAACCTGGTGGACAATGCCCTCAAGTATACCCCCGAAGGCGGGACGGTGACGTTGGACCTGGAGCGCGTCAGCGACGCCGCTGGCGAGTGGGCCCGCGTCACCGTCACCGATACCGGCATCGGCATCCCCGCGGAGGAGCTGCCGCGCATCTTTGAGCGCTTTTACCGGGTGGACAAGGCCCGCTCGCGCGCTCAGGGCGGCACGGGATTGGGCCTCTCCATCGCCCAATGGATCGCCGAGGCCCACGGCGGGCGCATCACCGTCGCTAGCGAGGTGGGCCAGGGGAGCGCCTTCACCCTCTGGCTGCCGATGGGAGGAGCGCACCACCGAGGCACAGAGGGCGCAGAGAAGAGATAAGGGACGGGACGCGGATTCGGAGGATGGACACGGATGCCCAGATCCGGATCTTTCGGCCTTCTCGGTTCGTTTCCATCCATGTCAGGGTGTGAGGCCAGTCAAGGGCGCTCAATCCAGGCCAGGGCGGATCGGGGTGAACACCAGCCAGGCCTGGGCGAACACCAGCCGGATCGGGGTGAACACCAGCCAGGCCAGGGCGAACACCAGCCGGATCGGGGTGAACACCGGCCAGGCCAGGGCGAACACAAGGTTCGCCCCTCCTCCTCCTCATGCCGTCCCTACCTCTTTGCCTCGTTGGTGCGTTCTTCTCCTCCTGTCCCATCCTTTTCTCTGCGTCCTCCGCGTCTCGGTGGTGCATCCTCCTCCTCCCGCGAAACCCCGCGTGCCTTGCCGCGTATATATGACAGCATGTGCGCTCGAAAAGGAGGGGACAGATGAAGAACAAACGCGGGGACCTGGTGGGCGGGCTGATCCTCATCGTGCTGGGGCTCTTGTTCGCCGCCTGGCGGCTGCTGCCTGGCTTTCGGGAGTGGCTTGATTTCGACTTTTCCTGGCCGCTGATCGTGGTGGGGGTGGGTTTCGTGATGCTGGTGTTGGGCCTGATCGGCAGCGAGCCGGGGATGGCCATCCCCGCCTGCATCGTGATGGGCGTCGGCGGCATCCTGTGGTATCAGAACGCGACCGGCAAGTGGGAGAGCTGGTCCTATGCCTGGGCCCTGATCCCCGGCTTTGCCGGAGTCGGCACGGTGCTTTCCAGCCTGTTGGGCGGCAAGGAAAAAGTCGTTGATGGGCTCTATGCTGTCCTGACCAGCCTGGTCCTGTTTGTCATCTTTGGGTCGGCCTTCGGGGCCTTTGGCTTCCTGGGCGACTATTGGCCGATCCTCCTGATCGCGTTGGGGCTGTTCCTGCTGGGGCGAGGCTTCTTTCGCAAGTCGAGTGTGGGAGGGGCGCAGTGAATCTCAAAAAGATCGATCTCAACATCGGTTGGGGCATCCTGCTGATCGTCCTGGGGCTGCTCTTTGGCCTGCAAAGCCTTGGGCTGGTGGGCACAGGGACGCTCTGGGGCTGGGTCTGGGCCTTTATCTTTGGCGCGGGTGGACTGGTCTTCCTTTATTGGTTCCTGTCGGACCGCGAACAGTGGTGGGCGGTCATCCCTGGGTTTACGCTACTGGGGCTGGGCGCGTTGGTGGCCCTCGGCAGCACGGGCCTCAGGCTGGCCGGCGAGCTCGGCGGCGCGCTCTTTATGGGGTCCATCGCCGCGGCCTTTTGGGTGGTCTATTTGCGGAACCGCGCCGCCTGGTGGGCGATCATCCCCGGCGGGGTGCTGGCGACGCTGGCGCTGGTGATCCTGGCCAGCAACCTGGTGAGCGGGGAGGCGGTGGGCGGCCTCTTTTTCCTGGGGATGGCGGCGACCTTTGGGCTGGTGTACCTATTCGCCAATCCCGAGCGGCGCATGACCTGGGCGCTGATCCCCGGGGCCATCCTGGGGGTGATGGGGCTTTTGCTGCTGGCGGCCTCGTCCAGCCTGCTGGGCTACCTGTGGCCGCTGGCGCTCATCGGCGTGGGCGGATATTTGGTGCTGCGCGTCTTGATGCGGCGCGCGGAGTAGAGGCGAATCGAACGGCCGCCGCGGGTTAGGGGCACTCTGCCCGCGGCCGGCCGACAGAGGGGAGCGAGATCATGAACAAGTGGCATCGTATCGAGGAAGGGCGGATGTTCGGCGGCGTCTGCGTCGGGCTGGCCGCCCATCTGGACCTGGACATCAAGCTAGTGCGAGCGTTTTTCATCGTCGCCGCCATGCTGGGCGGGGTAGGGCTGGTGGTCTACCTGGCGCTGTGGGTGACCACGCCGCTGGAAGGGCAAGCGCCCGAGGAAAAAGAGGCGGTCATGCGCGCAGGGTGGGCGGAGGTGCAGTCCGAGGCTCGCACCCTGGGCAGCGAGCTGCAGAGCGCGCTGGAGCGGGACGATCCGCGCACGCGGATGGTGGCCCGGTGGGCGCTGGCGATCCTGGTGGCCCTGGCGGCCAAGCGCCTGGCGCACCGGCGCGTCGCCATCCATGTGGAGCACGACCAGGACAAAGCGTGCTGCGAGAGCGCCGAGAGCGCCGGCAGCGCAGAGCAGGAATAGGGGCGCGCGACGGGAGCGAGCATCGGATGCACGGATGCCCGACACCTTGAGGGAGGTTGAGGATGCAAGGCAAGCTATATCGCAGTCGCACGAACCAGATGCTAGGCGGCGTCTGCGCGGGGCTCAGTCGCTACCTGAACGTCGACGTGAGCTGGGTGCGGATCATCTTTATGCTGCTGGCGGTGACCAACGGCGCCGGCCTGTGGATCTATTTGGCGCTGTGGCTCCTCCTGCCGCTGGAAGATGTGGAGGATTCCACCGTGCAGGCCAATATCCGCGCCAGCGCCGCCGAGATGCGGGGCCGGCTCGATGGGTTGGGCCACCAGGCCCAGCGCACCATCGGCTCCGCTAGCCCGCAGACGATCCTGCTCCTGGGCGGGGCGCTGGTGGTGCTGGGCGTGCTGACCTTTCTGCGGCGCTTTGGCTGGCTGCGCTGGCTCAACCTCGGTTATCTCTGGCCGCTGTTGGTGATCGGCGTCGGCGTCTGGATGTTGGTTCGCTACTTCAAGGAGAAATAGACCATGGCTGAGCAGAGCAGGACCCGTCGAAGTGGGGTGGTGGGGCCGCTGATCCTCATCGGCCTCGGTTTGATCTTTCTGGGCAACAACCTGGGCTGGCTCGACTGGAGCATCTGGACCACCTTGTTGCGCATCTGGCCGGTCTTTTTGATCGCGGCAGGGATCGATCTGCTCTTTGGGCGGCGCTCCACCCTGGGCGCGCTGGCGGCGGTGGTGCTCATCGTCGCCGTTTTCGCCGCGGCGCTCTACCTATCCTGGCGGCCGCTGAGCGGCGATCGGCTGGCTGGCGAGGAGCTGGTGAAGCCTCTGCAAGGGGCCGCTCGCGCCGAGGTGACCTTGGAGCGCGCCGCGGGCAAGCTGGAGGTCAGCGCGCTGCAGAGCTCCGCCAACTTGGTGGAGGGCACGCTGGATATGCGGCAGGACGAAAAGGCCCGCGTGGAATACGAGGTCAAGGACGGGACGGCGATCCTGAGCGCCCGCAACGAGGGCAACACCGTCGGCCCCACGGTCACCGACGCCGGACGATATACCTGGGATATCCGCCTGAATGACGCGGTCCCCATGGCCCTGGACATCACCGTGGCCGCGGGCGAAAGCGACCTCGATCTGACCAAGCTGGATGTGGAGGACCTGCGGATCAGCCTGGCGGTGGGCGCCAACAAGGTGATCCTGCCGCAGGATGGCATGTACAAGGCCGACATCAGCGGCGCCGTGGGGAGCATCGAGGTGGTGGTGCCGCGGGGGCTGGCGGCGCGGGTCAGCTTTGGCACCGCGCTGGTGGGCCGCGACCTGGTCGGCGAGTGGGACCAGGACGGCAATGTCTATACCACCCCTGGCTATGCCACCGCCGAGAGCCGGGTGGACCTGAACATCGGCCTGGCGCTGGGCGGCGTCAAGTTGCGCAGAGAATGATCGGGCGGGGCCGTGGTTGAGCCAGGGACCGAGGTCCCTGGCTGAATCTGGCAAGTCCCAACGGCATTCCATGCCGCAGGGACTTGCCAGAACGCCATTCCATGGCGCTGAGCCGGTGAATCGAATTCACCGGCTCCTCTATTTCCGGCTTCGCCCCCTGCCTATTCCTTGCCCCCCAGCGGCTTGCCGGTGGGCCGCCAGATCCGCTCCGGCGGCAGGCCAAGCTGCTCGACCACCCGCCAGGCCGCCTCGATGTGCTCCAGCCGGTGGATGTCGTGGGCGTCCGATCCGACGGTGAACAAGGCCCCCTCGCTGGCGATGACCCCCAGGTACTCGACGTATTCTTTGACATAATCGCTGGAATAGGCGGGGTTGACCAGGTTGGCGCAGGCGTTGATCTCGATGGCCGTGCCGCTATCCCGGGCCGCTTGCCCCAGCTCGCGAGCATAGGCCACGGGGACCGCCTTCATCGTGTCGAACCAGGGCCAGCCGCGCTGCTCGAAGGTCTTTTTGCCGAACCAGTAGGGGTGCACCAGCACCTGCACCAGCGGGTCGGCGCAGGTCTTGAGGTGGTGGCGGTGCTGGATCTCCACGATCTGACGCAGGTCGTAGCTCTCCACGTAGGGGCTGTGGATGCCGCCGATGGCGAACTGGAAGCCCAGCTCGTCCCGCACCTCGGGGCTATAGGCGAACTCGCCGTCGCAGCTCTGATAGTTCAGCTCGACGCCGAAATAGACCGCGATATCGGTCTGGAGCGCGGCGATCTCGTCGCGGATGGGGCGGTGCAGCGGCAGCTTGTCCAGCGTGTTGAGGTGGTCGGTGATGCCCATCACCTTCACCCCCAGCCGCTCGCATTCGGCCAGCATGGCGGGTATCTCCATGGTGCCATTGGCGCAGCCCAGGTACTTGGTGTGCATGTGCAGGTCGTAATGTGGTGACTTCATGTCTCCTCCGAACGGTTGGTTGGTCTCCGCGGCGCCGGTTCAGCGGCTGGCCCCGCGGGCGGCGTATTCCCTCAGCAAGGTGATGTAGAGGCGATACATCTCGAGCGAGACGTCGGGCGGCGTCTGGTGGTCGACCGAGGGGACATAATAGCCGCTCCGCATCACCGGCAGGAGCCGCTCGAATTCCTGGCGCATGGCCGACTCGCCCAGGTGCATCACCGTCTTGTCAAAGGCGCCGATCATCCGCCAGCGCGGGTGGGCGGCGCGGATCACGGCCACGTCCACGCCCGCCATCCGCTCCAGCGGGCTGATCCCCTCGATGCCGACCTCTTCCAGCCAGGGGATCACCGGCATGATATCGCCGTCCGAGTCCACCGTCACGACGATGCCGCGCTCCTTCAGCTCGGGGACGATGCGCCGGTAATAGGGGGCCATGAACGCGTCGTAGAGCTTCTTGGAGAGCATTGGCCCGTGGTTATAGGACATGTCCTCGGCGAAGGTCATCACGTCCGGCGTCAGGAACTCGCAGAGCTGGCGCACGGCGCGCAAGTTGTACTCCAGGAGGTCTTGGTTGATGCGGTGGAGCAGCTTGGGCTGGTCATAGTAGCCGTAGAGGTGCCCCTCGATGCCCATGACCTCGCGCGGGAACCAGAAAAAGCCGTCGAGTTGCAGCCAGACAAAGACCTCGCCGCGCGCCTGCTCCGCGGCGACGGCCCGCCAGGGCGCGGGGTCGAATTGCGGCCCGGCGTGGAGCACCTCGGCCACCCGCTCGTAATCCTCTGGCCGCGCCAAGAGCCCCTGGCTGCGGGCCCAGCCCGCGGGGCGGAGCCCGTTGAGGATGCCGCGCGGGTGCAGCCAGATCCAGCGGTGACCGTCCAGCCCCATATGGCGCTGGACCTGCTCGTAGGAGAGGCCGGGCGGCAGCCCCTCGCCGACCCAGCGATCCTGCGTTTCCTTCCACCAGGGGATCCACTCGATCACCGGCAGCCGGTCCACCGGCTCGCCGCGCATGACCCGCCGGAAGCGCTCCCGGACGCTCATCTTGCTCTCGCCCATGCGACCCCCTTTCTGCCGTGCAGGATAGCCGAAACCGGTGCGTTGTCAACCAAGCGGATTTGACTCGAAGGCCAATCGGATGTAGCCTACGCGCCGTTTGTGAGAAAAGCGGTCCCCGCCAGCCTGTATGGCGGGAGACCAAAATACGGGAGGGAACATGCTACGTTTCGGATTGGTGGGATATGGCACGCACGCGCGTTGGGCGGTGCGCAAGGCGATCAACGAGACCTCGACGCAGGGGCGAATCGTCGCCGTGGCCGAGATCCTGCCGGAGAACTTGGCGCAGCTCGACGAGCCCGGGATCGCCAAGTACACCGACTATCGCGAGATGTTCGCCAAGGAAAAGCTGGACGCCGTCTATGTCGCCACCAACCCGGAGGCGCACGCGGCCCCCACGATCGATGCGCTGGAGGCCGGGCTGCACGTGATCTGCGAAAAGCCCATGGCCGTGACCGTGGCCGATTGCGAGCGCATGGTCGCCGCGGCCAAGCGGACGGGCAAGCGCTTGGCCATCGATTTCGAGAACCGCTTGATCCCGCACCAGCGCCAGGTGAAGGCCTGGATCGAGGCCGGTTACCTGGGCCGCGTCCGCGCCATCCACTGGCAGCAGATGTGGGACGGCCACAAGGTCTTTGGGCCCATCGGCGCCCGCCGCGCCCGGCTCACCAACGCCGCGGGCAGCCTCGATTGCTCTATCCACGAGTTGGACCTGGCGCGCTACTTTGTCGGCGGCGGCGAGTGGCGCGAAATCCAGGCCATGGGCATGTGGTTCGGCGAGCCGGTCGTCCGGTCGCCGCATATCTCGCTGTTGGCCCAGCTTTCCAACGGCGTGATGGTGACCCTGAACAGCAGCTTTGCCTACACCGCCTATATCCAGCAGACCGCGTATTCCGACGTGCTGACCATCGTCGGCGACAAGGGCGTGGTCAGCTTTATGGATGACCGCAACGGCAAGGGCGAGGTCAAGCTGGTGAGCGAGGCCAAGGTCGAGACCGTCCCGCACGAGTCGGTGGGGCATGGCATCGCCATTGGCTGGGTGGTGGACGAGTTCGCCGCGGTGGTGGAAGGGCGCGCCCCCTGGTCGGACAAGCTCGCTTCCGGCGAGGACGGCCTGATGGCGCAGATCATCACGGAGGAAGCCAACCGCCAGTGCATCGCGCGGCGCATCGACTAGGCGCATCCTGATGTGGCGCAAGCCTCTGGCTTGCGTCCGGTCGCGTATCGCAGGAGGCAGTGGCGGCCTTGGCCGCCACTGCCTGTTCGAGCAAGGCACGCTACGATGGACGATCCCACGCCAATCTATGAGCAGCCGTTGCGCGTCAGCGCGATGGAGTGCGATTTCAAGCGCGAGCTCAAGCCGGCGGCCATCTTTCGGCACCTCTCGGAGGCCGCCGCCGTGCACGCCACCCAACTGGGCGTCGGCTTTGAAGCCATGTACGCCCGGAACCTCTTTTGGGTGCACTCGCGCATGAGGATCCGCTTTTGCCGCTTTCCTCGCGCCGACGAGGTCGTCACGCTGCGCACCTGGCCCAAGGATATCCTGCGGCGGCTCCTCTACATCCGCGATTTCGAGGTGCTGGACGCCGAGGGCGAGCGCATCGCTGCGGCGACCTCGGCCTGGCTGATTATCGACGCCACCAGCCGTCGCCTGGTCTCACCCAAGGCGGTGGACCTGGCGCTGCCGGCGGCCAGCCGCCGCGTGGGGCTCGACGAGCCGCTCGACCGGCTGGACCTGGCGCTGGAGGGGGAGGAGCGGCTCCGCGTGCGCGCCGGCTACTCGGCGGTGGACATCCTCGGGCACGTCAACAATAGCCGCTACGTGGACTGGATCTGCGACGCCTTTCCCATCGAGATGTACCGGGATCAGCGGCTCGAGTGGCTGCAAGTCAACTATGACCACGAGGTGCTGCCCGGCCAGGAAGTCGCGATCCTGGCCAGCCCCCGACCGGAGGAGCCCGGCTTGTGGGCGGTGGAGGGGCGCAACTGCGCCAATGACACGCGCGCGTTCGAGGCCCTGCTGCAGTGGCGGCCATAGGGCTCGCGATCGGCCCATCGCTTGTTTGATACGCCAGGAGGCGAACCGCTCCCGCCATGCCTATACCCATCATCGTCTTGCTGCTCGTCCTTGTCCTGATCGCAGTTCGCCGGATCGGGCAGGTTCACCTGCAGATCTGGCAGATCATGGGCGGCGCCGCGCTCGTGGTGCTGCTGACGGGGCAGATCGCCCCTGCCGATGCGCTGGCGGCGATCAACACCGACGTGATGCTCTTCCTGCTGGGCATGTTCGTGGTGGGCCAGGCGCTGGAGGCCAGCGGCTACCTGGCGCACCTCTCCTATAGCCTCTTTCGGCGGGCGCGCACCGGCGACCAACTCTTGCTCTTGCTGCTGCTGGGGATGGGGCTGGGCGCGGCGCTGCTGATGAACGATACCATCGCCATCGTGGGCACGCCCATGGTGGTGGCGCTGGCCTGCGCCCACCAGCTCCCGGCGCGGATGCTGATGCTGGCGCTGGCCTTTGCCGTCACCATCGGCAGCGTGATGAGCCCCATCGGCAACCCCCAGAACCTGCTTATCGCCCTCAACGGCGGCCTGGAGAGCCCCTTCGTCACCTTTTTGCGCTACCTGCTGGCGCCCACGCTGCTCAATCTCGGCGTTGCCTTTGCCTTGCTCAAGCTCTATTACCGCCGCGAGATGAGCGCTTGCCAGGTCTGCCATGTGGAGACGGGGATCGCCGATGAGGGCCTGGCGCGCTGGTGCCGCGTGGCGGTGGGGCTGCTGGTCGCGCTGATCCTGGCCAAGATCGCCACGGTCTCGTTCCGGCTCCCCTTTGACCTGAGCCTGGTGGCCATCGCCCTGATCCCGGCGGTGCCGATCCTGGTCTTTAGCCCGCGCCGCTGGCAGGTGCTGAGGGGGGTGGACTGGTCCACGCTGGTCTTTTTCGCCGCCATGTTCGTGCTGATGGAAAGCGTCTGGGAGACGGGCGTCATCCAATCGGCGATCGGGAATATGGGGATCAACGTGAACGCGACGGGGACGATCCTGGGGGTGAGCGTGGCGCTGAGCCAGCTCATCTCCAATGTGCCGCTGGTGGCGCTCTACCTGCCGATGCTGCTGGAGGCCGGGGCGGGCACGCGCGAGCTGATGGCCCTGGCGGCGGGAAGCACCGTGGCGGGGAACCTGCTCATCCTCGGCGCGGCCAGCAACGTGATCATTATCCACAACGCCGAAAAGCGCTGCGGCGAGACGCTCACCTTCTGGGAGTTTGCGCGGGTGGGCCTTCCCCTCACCGCGCTGAACGTGGCCATCTACTGGCTCTTCCTGCGCTAGGGCAGCAAAAAGACCTCGGGGCCTTGAGACCCGCGAGGTCTTGGCGAAGCGGATGGTTACTTTTTGGCCATGGCCTGCTTGATCAGGCCGACGATCGCCATCAGCACGCCGCCGCCCACGCCGCCGCCGGCGACGCTGGACAGGATGGAGCCGAGGTCGAGGCCGCCGGCCGCCGCGCCGCCCACGCCGAGCATGCCCAGCAACTGGCCGCCCAGCGCGCCGCCGAGGATGCCGGCGATGCTATTGCCCACGGGTCCCAGGTCCAGCTTTTTGATGAGGGCCGCGATGATGTTTCCACCGGCCGCGCCGCTCACTAACTGGATGATCAGCGGCAGAATCGTTTCCATGTCTCTCCTCCTTGGAGGTTTGATGGATCTGCTCTGACGGAAGGGGTTTCCAGGAGCCCCGGATGAGGCCCTGGCCGTCGCTGGCTTGGGGATCACCACGTTGTCCCGTCCACCAGTTCGAGCCTGCAATCAGCATAGCACAGATTTGGGCATTGTCAAGGCGGCGGCCAGTTCGTAGCGCAGGCCAGATTGTGCTGTCGCCTGATCGGTGCTATACTGGTCACATACCCCTCCACCCGCACTGCTCTCCGGAGATCATCAGATCCCCCCAGAGAATGCATTACCGAGCGTGTCGCTCGAATAACGGCTGTCCACTGAGGAGGCGATGCCGTGTAAAGAGGCGTGTTGTCTGCTACGACTAGAGCTATTCTCAGGTTAGCATTGCCAAGGAGGCAAGTTCAGATGTCTAGAGACACAAGGCCTATTTCCCGTCGCGAGTTTCTGAGAGCGGCCGCCATGGCGGCGGCGGCCGGCCTGATCCAGGCCTGCGCTGGCACCCCTGCGCCGACCAGCGCACCCGCCGCGCCCACGACGGCCCCAACCAGTGCCGCTGCTGCGCCAACAGCTACCGCTGAGCCGGCCGCGCAGTACAAAGAAGCCCCCATGCTGGCCGAGTTGGTCAAGGCGGGCAAGCTCCCGCCGGTCAAGGATAGGGTGGGCGATGAACCCCAGGTCGTCACGCCAGTCGAGGAGATCGGCCAGTACGGGGGCACCTGGCACCGCATGTCCATCTCGCAGGGCGATATCCGCACGCCGGACCGCCTGATGTACGACAACCTGATCCGCTGGGATAAGAACGGGGCCGAGATGGTCCCCAACGTCGCCAAAAGCTGGGAGGTCTCTCCCGACGGCAAGTCGTTCACCTTCCGCCTGCGCAAAGGGATGAAGTGGTCCGACGGTGCGCCGTTCGGCGCCGATGACCTCATGTTCTACTTTGTGGATCACTGCGGAAACGCGGACCTCACGCCGAGCTTTCCCGCGGGCCTCACCAGCGCCGGCGAGCCGGTCAAAGCGGAGAAGCTCGACGACTATAGCGTGCGCCTAAGCTTTACGGGGGTGCCTCACGGCCTCTTTATGGTCGTGCTGGCCTCGGGCGACTATGGCTATGCCCTGACCATGTACCCCAAGCACTACGCCCAGCAGTTTCACCCCAACTATGTCGAGAAGACCAAGTTGGACGCCGCGGTCAAGGCGGCGGGATTCGAGGCCTGGTATCAGCTCTATGGCAACAAGGTCGGCAGCAACCCCACCAAGACCAACGTAGAGCTGCCGGTCATCCATGCCTGGAAGATGACGCAGCCCCCGCCGGCCATACCCGCGATCATGGAACGCAACCCCTACTATTGGAAAGTGGATACCGCCGGCAATCAGTTGCCGTACATCGACAAGATGGAGCACCTGATCGTCGAGAACGCCCAGGCGGTCAACCTGCAGGCCATCGCCGGCAACGTGGATATGCAGCTGCGTCACATGCTCTTTAGCAACTATCCGCTCTTTCAGGACGGCAAGGAAAAGGGCGACTATCGCATCCTGCAGTGGACGCGCGGCTATGTGACCGATGCCGCAATCTGCCCGGGCCTAGCGCATGCCGACCCGGTCATGCGGCAGATCCTGGGCCAGAAGGAGCTGCGCTGGGCTCTTTCGCTGGGTATCAAGCGCGATGAGATCATCCAGGCGATCTATCTGGGCATGGCCGAGCCCAATCAGGTCTCGCCGCTCAAGACCTCCCCGTTCTACTGGGAGGAGCAGGCCAAGAACCTGATCGAGTACGACCCGGCCCGGGCGAATTCGCTGCTGGACGGGCTGGGCTACACTCAGAAGGATGGGGACGGCTACCGGCTGCGCCCCGATGGCAAGCGGCTGTCTCTTGTCTTTGAGTATACCGCAGCGTTTGGATCATGGGGGGACATCGGCGAGCTCCTGGCCGCGAACTGGAAGGAGATCGGCATCGAGCTGATCGTTAAGGAGATCGCGCGCGAGCTGCTGTATGAGCGCAAGCTGGCCGGCACGATCGACATCACCATGTGGACCGGGAGCGCCGAGCTCAACCCGCTGATCGACCCCAACATGTTCTTGCCCCAGGGCGACTCGTTCAACGCGATGCCCTTTGCGAACTGGTACAATACCGGCGGCAAGGATGGGGAGGAGCCGACTGGCGATCTGCGGCAGGCGCAAAAGCTGTACGATGAGATCAAGGCCAGCGTCGATATTGAGAAGCAGAAGGCGCTCTTCCGACAGATCCTGGAGATGAACAAGGAAAACCTCTGGGTCATCGGGATCTGCACCGCGCCGCCCGAGTTGGTCATCGTCAAGAACAAGTTCCGCAACGTGCCCGAGTCGGCCGTCAGCGACTGGCAGTTACTCACGCCGGGCAACACCATGCCGGAGCAGTATTTCTGGAAAAGCTAGCCCAGCTTGGGCGTCCTGCCGGGATTCGGCACAACAGAGCAGGCGGGGGCCATCTGGCCCCCGCCTTTTTTTCCCCGTCGTCTCCGGGGCTCAGCGCAGCGGTATCCCCTCTGCCGCCAGGGCCGCCGTTAGGGCCTGCTCCAACTGGTCGAAAAAACCGTCGGTCATCTGATCCGTCAGGCCGTGCTCCCGATAGACCCAATCCGCATGATGATAGTTCATCCGATCCAGGAGGGCGTAATCGATCTTGCCCGCCAGCAGGCCCGGCAGCTCTTCCGCGCCGGGCAGCATGGGCGCGATCATGGCATAGGTCCTGATCCCGGCCTGGCGGAGCTGGTCCAGGGTGCGAATCCTGCCGGCGATGGCGGGCGCCTCGGGCTCGAATAGCTCCCGGATGGCGTCGTCGGCGGTGGGGATGCTGAAGCCGACCTCGAATCGCTCGCCGGCCTTGAGCACGTCGAGGTCCCGCAGGACCAGCGGCGAGCGCGTCTGCGCCACCACCGGCCAGCCGTGCTCCGCCAGGATCTCCAGGCATTGGCGCGTGAGCCGATATTGGGCTTCGAGCGGCTGATACGGGTCGCAGACCCCGCTCACCCAGACCGTGCCCGGCTTTTTCCTGACGATCTCTCGCCGCAAGAGCTCCGGCGCGTTGACCTTGGCGTCCACGAACTGGCCCCAGGGCTCCCGGTGCCCCGTGAAGCGCTTCATGAAGCGGGCGTAGCAGTAAGAGCAGCCGTGCTGGCAGCCCGTGTATGGGTTGATCACGTAAGGATAGACTTGCGAAGCCGAGAGGATGCTCTTGGCCTCGACTTCTCGGACGATCATGCGGTCCTCCATGGGTGCAAACGGCGGGCAGCCAGCGCACAATCCGGAGGATTGTGCTACGGGCGCCGCGGGCTAGGCCGCCACCCGGTCGAACTGGCTATTGTACATGTTGGCGTAAAAGCCGCCCCGCGCCAGCAGCTCCTCGTGCGTGCCTTGCTCCACGATATCGCCCTCGTTCAGGCAGAGGATCAGATCAGCGTTGCGGATGGTGGAGATGCGGTGGGCGATGATAAAGCTGGTCCGCCCTTTCGTCAGCTCGTCCATGGCTCGCTGGATCAGGACCTCGGTGCGGGTGTCTACCGAGCTGGTGGCCTCGTCCAGGATCATGATCTGGCTATCCGCCAGCACCGCCCGCGCGATGGTCAGCAACTGCTTCTCGCCCTGGGAGAGGTTGCTGGCCTCCTCGTTCAGCTCCATGTGGTAGCTTTCGGGGAGGGTGCGGATAAAGTGGTCGGCCTGAGCCACCTGGGCCGCCGCCGCCACCTCTTCGTCGCTGGCCTCCTGACGGCTGTAGCGGATGTTGTCCATGATCGTGCCGTTGAAGAGCCAGGTATCCTGCAGCACCATCCCAAACTCGCTG
>JAAYEA010000425.1 GCA_012689325.1 Chloroflexota bacterium | reverse complement strand
TCGGTGCGCGGCTCGAAGCCCCAGCCGTCGCCATAGGCGGTGAACTGGCTGTCGTCGTCCATCCAGGTGATGGGAAAGTTGTCGCTGTCGATGGCATGGCGGGTGATCGTCGAGACCGGCGCAAAGGCCGCCCGCTTGACCACGGGGCTGGGGGGATAGGGGGTATTCGTCAATGCGGTCGCCGCTGGCGGACCAGCGGTCGCCGGCTGGTCGGCGATGGCCGCCGGCCCGACCAGGGCCGCCATGAGCGGGTTCAGCAGGTAGCGCTCCACGCCGCCCCAGAAGGTCTCGCCCTTGTCCGCCTCGCCCAGCAGCTCGCCCATGCGCACGATCACCAGGTCCAGGCTGGGGATGACGATGAGCACCTGGTTGCCCGCCCCGGCCCCGGCAAAGGCGTCTGTTGGCACCTGGGGCCAGACCCCGTCCCCGTTGAGGTACCAGCCCGCCGTGGCGGCGGGCGTCGGCTCGCCGTCGCGGTGCGGCAGCGGCGTGCCGGCGTATTGCAGCACCCGGTCGGCCCAGGCCGAGTCTACGATGCGGCGGCCGTCCCACTCGCCGTGGCCGAGCATCAGCCGCCCGACCCGCGCCACCGCCCGCGCCGTATACGAGCCGCCGCCCCAGTTCGCCACCAGGGGCAGCCCATCCACCTCGTAGGTCGCGCCATAGCCAACGGCCCACTCGGACTCGGGGACGCCGATGGGGTCCATGATCCGCGCCTTGAGCAGGCTGCGGATGTCCCGCTGCGGCCCCCCTTGCAGCGCGGCGGTGACGGCATAGGCCAGCATGGCCATGCCGGGGTTGCTGTAGGCGTAATCCGTCCCCGGCTCGAAAAGCACGGGCGCCTGGTCGCGCGAGAGGGTAAAGGGGTCAGGCTGCCGCCGCCAGAAGGCCTCCTTCCAGCCGCCCAGCTCGAAATGCCCCACGCCGGGGATGTTGGCGTCCTCGATGCCGGACGAGTGGGTCGCCAGGTGGCGGACGGTGATGCGGCTGTGCTGGGGGTCGTCGCGCCAGGCGGGGATATAGCGCCACGCCCGGTCGTCCAGCCGCATCAGCCCATCGTGCAGCGCCACCAGAAGCGACATCCCGCCCACCAGCGCCTTGGCCAGCGAGGCGGTATAGTGCGGCCGCTCCGGCCCCGATTCCGGCGCGTACCATTCGCAGATGATCCGGTCGTGCCGCATGATCAGCAGGTGGGTGGTGCGCCGCGCCGCCAGCCCCTGCCGCAGCCGCTCCAGCTTGGCGGGGTCCACGCCCCGCTCCGCCGGTTCGGCGCTCCGCCACTCAAAAGCCCTGGCCATCGCCCCGCTCCTCTCTCGCTAGCCGCCCCCTGCCAGAAAAGCCCGCATCGCTTCCATGGTTGCCGCATAGTTGTCCCGGTGGATGCAGTGCCCCGTCTCGGGGATGCGCGCCACCTGGCCGACCTGCCAGAGCCGCGTCGCCTCCGCCGCCACCTCGGGCGTGACGAGGCCGCGCTCGGCGGTCAGGAGCAGGATGGGGCAGGCGATCCGGCCCACCCACTCGCGCCAGGGCCGCTCCGCGATATAGTCAGCGGGGACGACGTGGGGGCTGAGCTGGCGCTTGCTCTCCGCCCAGGGGCCCAGCTCCAGCTCGTGCCATTTGGGGTTGCCCTGCCGCGCCTGCTCGATCAGCGTCTCGCGGGTCATCGCCCGTTGCTCCAGCACCCGCGCCAGCCGCTGCTCGCGGCTCGCCGCGCGTTCCCGCTGCACCCGCGCCTGGTCATCCCACCAGGGCGGGTCCTCCAGGATGACGCAGGAAAAGAGGTCGGGGTTATCCGCCGCCGCCAGCGCCACGGTGGCCGC
>JAAYEA010000424.1 GCA_012689325.1 Chloroflexota bacterium | reverse complement strand
GCAGCACCTGGCGGGAGGCGAAGCGGCGGGCCTCGTCGGGGGTCGGCTCGGATGTGTCGGTCCCCGGCGGGAGGACCCGCTCGGCCAGGTCGTAGAGGCGCTGAAAGCCGCGCCGCGCGCTGACCATCAGCACGCCGGCGTCAAAGAGGTACTCCAGCGCGCGCTTGGCGGGGGTCCACTGCCACCAGCTCCCGCGGGCGAAATCGGGCGGCGGCTGAAAGGCGGCGGAGCCGAGCGGCCCCTCGGCGCGGATGCGGTCCAGCACCTCCTGGATGACCTGGGCGTTGGCGCGCATCCAGGTGAGCTCGGGGGGGCGCTGGGCGCGGGCGCGCATGCGGGGGAGCGCGTAGCGATAGTGGGCCATGGGCAGATAGGCGGCGGCGTGGGCCCAATACTCGAACACGCGGCGGTCCACCGCCAGCAGCTCGTCCAGTTGGTCGGGGCGGTAACCGGCGTGGCGGGACCAGAGGGTGTGGTGGTGGGCGCGCTGGACCACCGAGATGGTGTCTATCTGCACATAGCCGAGGCGCTCGATGACCTGGGCGGCCCCTTCCTTGCCGGGCGCGGGCTGCCAGCCGCCATCGAGGCCCTGGGCCTGGAGCGCCAGCCGGCGGGCGTGGGCGAGCGAGATGCGCATGATGGTCCCCTCCGCGAACAGATGTTCGCTGGATTATAGTGCGGGCGGGGGAGGGTGTCAAACAGGGCTTGTGCAAAGCCGCGCTCGGCGATCGATGCGACGTGGAGTGCCGCGGAGGCTCCAGAAGCCCGATTCTGTCGGGCGCCGCGGCGTAATATGGCCTTGGGGCCGAGTTCCTGAGCCACCAACCGAGTCGCCTCGTCTCATCCTGGGACCACACCTGTCCCCTTCGGTTTGACATCCGCGCGAATCGGGCTAACCTTGCTTATTCCATGCGCATCGGAGGCAACCATGAGCGCGAAAACCGAATACCGCTACAACCAACTGACCTGGCCCGAGATGAACGAGGCCATCGCGATGCAAAAGGTGGTGCTGCTCCCCGTGGGTTCCACGGAGCAACACGGCCCCCACCTGCCGCTAGAGACCGACATCTATCTCGCCGAGCAGGTCTGCCTGGAGGCGGGGCGCCGCGCCCCCGAGCGCACCCTGGTGCTCCCGCCGGTCTCTTACGGGCTTAACCTGCACCACATCGATTTCCCCGGCACCATCCACATCGAGCCGGAGGTGTTCATCGCCTTTTGCCTGAACATCACCAAGAGCGTCGCCTATCACGGCTTCCAAAAGATGATGGTGGTGAACGGCCACGGCTCCAACTCGCCGCTGGCGGACCTGGTGGCGCGCAAGACGACGCTGCAGACGGGGTCGCTCTGCGCGGCGGTGAACTATTTCTCCTTCGCCGGGGAGGCCTACGAGGGGCTGCGCGAGAGCGACATCCTGGCCCATGCCGACGAGTTCGAGACGTCGCTTTACCTGCACCTGGCGCCGGAGCGGGTGCGCTGGGACCAGGCCGCCAACGGCAACGACGTGGAAGGGCAGTACGTCAGCTCGGATAGCACCTCCAACTATCCGCTGCGCTTCTCCGATTACTGGGGGCGCTGGACCAAGCGGGGGGTGCATGGCGAGCCGACCAAGGCCACCGCGGAAAAGGGGCGCGTCCTCTGGGAGGCGGCGGTGGCGGGGTTGGTGGGGGCGGTGGCGGAGTGGCACACATGGCCCATCGCCGCGCGCTCGGACCAGCACGCCGGGCCGGTGCAGAGCGGGATACGGTGGTAGGGGGCGCCGCAGCCGCAGGCTCAATGCGCGATGGAATCGCGTTGCGGCTAATTGGCTCAAGCCTGCTGGAAGCAGGCTCGGATGGCTAGTTGCGGGGTAGGGCCCGCAGCCCAGAAAAGCTCTTGGGAACAGGGATATCGCGATGGCCTATTGGCGGCTCTACTATCACATCGTCTTTGCCACCAAGAACCGGTTGCCATTGATGACGCCCGAGATCGAGACGCAGCTACATGCTTACCTGGCGGGCAAGGCCGCCGAGTTGGGCGCGATCGTGCACGCCGTGGGCGGCGTCGCAGATCATGCGCACATGGTGGCCTCCATACCGCCCAAGGTGGCCGTGGCGACGTTCGTTGGTCGAATCAAGGGGGCTTCCGCCCATTACCTCAACCACCTGCCCGGGCGCGAGGATACGGTCTTTGAGTGGCAGCGCGGGTATGGCGTGCTGTCGCTGGGGCGAAAGAACCTCCCTGGGGTGGTCGAGTACGTGCGAGGGCAGCACGAACACCACGAGCGAGGGACAGTGCTACACGAGATCGAGCTCGTGGAGGGGGACGAGGTCTAGCCCTTGGCCTGGCGCCTCGGCGCTCGGCCAGGTCTGAAAAGTCCCCGCAGGGTAAACCCTGCGGCTAATCGGCCCAAGCCCGCTCAAGCGGGCTGCGAAAGGTAAAAGACGCCTCCGCAACGCTCTAGAGCCTGCTTTCAGCAGGCTTGGCAGGATTGGCCGCAGGCTTGAGCCTGCGGCACGACGGCGACGCGTTTGGATTCACACCAATACATCATAAGGAGCGAAACAAGTATGTACACCAGTTTGGGCTTGGGACCGTTGGGCATCCGCGCCACCTTTGAGGAGGGGCTGGCCCTCGCCAAGGCGGCGGGCTTTGAGGGGCTGGACCTGGACATCCAGGAGGCGACCAAGATCGCCAAGCGCCACGGCGCGGGCTATATGCTGGACCTTTTCGCCCAGTATGGGGTGCGCCCCGGCTATTGGGACCCGCCCATCGAGTTCCGCGCGGACGAGGCGACCTGGAAAGCGGGGCTGAAAAAGCTGCCGCGCTGGGCCAAGACGGCGCAGGCGCTGGGCTGCCTACGCACCGCCACCTGGATCGTCCCCTTTTCCGAGGAGCGGACCTATGCGGAGAACATGGCCTTTCACGTGGCGCGGCTGCGCCCCATCGCCGATATCCTGGGCGAGCATGGCGTCAAGCTGGGGCTCGAGTACGTGGGCCCGGCCTCGCTGCGGCGCGGCCACGCCCACGAGTTCATCCACGACCTGGCGGGGTGGCGGGAGCTGTGCGCCGAGATCGGCGCGCCCAACCTGGGGCTGCTGCTGGACGCCTACCACTGGTACACCTCGGGCGGGCCGGCGGAGGAGCTGCTGACCCTGCGCAACGAGGACATCGTGCTGGTGCACATGAACGACGGCATCGCCGGCGTCGAGCGCGACGAGCAGCTCGACCTGGTGCGCTGCCTCCCCGGCGAGAGCGGCGTCATCGACCTGGACACCTTCTTGCGCGCCCTGCAGCGGATCGGCTACGACGGCCCCATGACGGTGGAGCCGTTCAGCGACCGCATCCGCGCCCTGCCCCCGCTGGAGGCGGCGCGGGAGACCTTCCAGGCGCTGCAAGCGGCGCTGGTCAAGGCGGGGGTGAGGTAGCGGAGGGCCAGCCCCGCACGGCGATAAATCGCCGTGCTACGCCACCGCGCCCGATAGAATCGGGCTGCTGGGGCCGCGGCATAAAATGCCGGGCGGACTTGCCAGAGTGAGCCAGTGAATTCCATTCACTGGGAGTACACACAGAGACCTCCGAGGTTTTCCCAAACCTCGGAGGTCTTGTCTTGTCGTCTAGATTCGGCCGGCGAACTGGGGCAGCCATTGGGCCGTGGCGCGCAGCAGCCGCAGGCCCATCTCGCGCACCTGCGACCAGGTCAGGTGGGCGCAGAGCGGGTCCAGCGCCAGCGCGGCCAGCGCCTGCTCCAGGTCGCCCGAGAGCGCGGCCTGGGTGGTCGCTTCTTGCACGTTGGCGCAGCGCTCCACCCACGTCCGCGCCGGCTCGGGGAGCTCGCCCATGGCGACGGCGTCGAAACCGGAGGGGGTCACCACCACCGGCGTCTCCACCACCACGCCGCGCGGCAGGTTGGCGACCTGGCCGGCGTTCGGCAGGTTGCCCACGTCGATAAAGGGCCGCCCGGTGGCGATGGCGCTCATGATGTCCGCCGCCGTCTCGCGGGAGCGCTGGCGATAGCGCTCAGGGATGCCCCCCGCTGTCATCTCTTCGATGGCCGACTCGGCGCGCCGCAGGCTTTCTTGGCGGTCGGCGATGGAGGTGCGCTTGATCCGGTAGCGCTCCAGGTTGGCCGCCGAGGTGAGGTAGGGTGAGAAGAACTCGCTGGTGTGGCGGTCGGCCAGGTAGGGGATCAGGCCGGTGGCGCGGTAGAGCTCGTCGGCGACGTAGGAGTTGACCACGCCCGGCTCGGCGGCGGCGCGCAACTCGGGGAGCGTCTGGCTCTCCAGCTTATGCCGGAGCCAGGCGAGCCCATCCTCGCCGCGAACGGTGAGGCCGGTGATCCAGAAAAAGTGGTTCAGCCCGGCATAGCGCACCGACATCTCGTCCTCGCTAGCCAGGCCGAAAAACCCCTTCAGGAACTCCAGGTTCTCGAACAGCCCGTGGCAGAGCCCCACCACCGGCCGCGCGCACCGGAGCCCCAGCGCCCGGGTGAGCTGCGCCATGGGGTTGGTATAGTTGAGCACATAGGCGCGAGGCGCCAGGCGGTTGATCCGCTCGGCCAGCTCGACAAAGACGGGCACGTTGCGCAGCGTCCGCGACCAGCCGCCGGGGCCGATGGAGTCGCCGACGGTGTGATAGACGCCGTAGGCTTCCGGGACGGCCAGGTCATGGGCCATGGACTCCAGCCCGCCGGTCGAGATGGTGATGAGCACGTAATCGGCGCTGGCGATGGCCCGCTCGGGATCGGTCTCCATCTCGATCTGGGCGCCGACGCCCAGCGTCCGCGCCAGCTTGATGGCGAAGCGGCCGATGCGCGAGAGGTTGGGCTCGCTCAGGTCGTGCAGGACGTAGGTCTGGTCGGCCAGCGCCGGGGTCAGCATCAGGTCCGCCAGGAGCTTGGGGCTCCAGTGGCTGCTGCCGCCGCCCACGATGACGATCCGTTTGGACATGGCTGAACCTCCTGAATAAAAAAGCAGGGGCGGTTCGTGACCGCCCCTGCCGGTGAGAACGCTAGGACATCTCCCCGCTATAGAGGACCTCGGGGTCCATCGCCGCGAGGTTCTTGTAGAGGTTGTAGCGATAGGCGATATCGGCCTTGGCCTCGGCCAGGAGCTGCGCCGCCACCTCGGGGGAGGCCTGCCGCAGCATGCGGAAGCGGGTCTCGGCGTACATGTACTCGGCCAGGTCGCCCTTGGGCGCCTTGGAGTCCAGCGCCAGCGGGTTCTTGCCTTCCTTGATCAGCGCCGGGTTGTAGCGATAGAGGAGCCAGGCGCCGGAATCCACCGCGCGCTGCTGCTGCACCAGGCCGTCGCCGGGGCCGATGCCCTGGCCGGTGATGCAGTGCGAGTAGGCGATGATCAGCGAGGGGCCGTCGTAGGCCTCGGCCTCGGCAAAGGCGCGCACGGTCTGGTTCGGGTTGGCGCCCATGGCGATCTGGGCCACATAGACGCTGCCATAGTTCATGGCCATCATGCCCAAATCCTTGCGCGGGCGGCGCTTGCCGGCGGCGGCGAACTTGGCCACCGCGCCCAGCGGCGTGGCCTTGGACATCTGGCCGCCGGTGTTGGAATAGACGCCGGTATCCATGACCAGGATGTTGACCTTGCGCCCGGAGGCGATGACGTGGTCCAGGCCGCCGTAGCCGATGTCATAGGCCCAGCCGTCGCCGCCCAGCACCCAGACCGACTTGTTGACGAAATAGTCGGCCAGGGAGAGGAGCTGCTTGGCGTCCGCCGAGCCGCAGGCGGCGAGGATCTCTTTGAGCTGGTCCACGCGGCCGCGCTGCGCCTCGATGCCGTCCTGGGTGGACTGGTCCGCGTTCTTGATGGCGTCGAACAGGTCGTGGTTGTCCTTGCAGTCGCTGCACTCGCAGGCGTACATCCGCTCCAGCAGCTCGCGGGCGTACTCGGTGTGCTTGTCCACGGTGAGGCGCATGCCCATGCCGAACTCGGCGGCGTCCTCAAAGAGCGAGTTGGACCAGGTGGGGCCGCGGCCGTCGTCGCGCTTGGTATAGGGCGTGGTGGGCAGGTTGCCGCCATAGATGGAGGAGCAGCCGGTGGCGTTGGCGATGATCAGCCGGTCGCCGACGAGCTGGCTCAGCAGGCGGACGTAGGGGGTCTCGCCGCAGCCGGCGCAGGCGCCGGAGAACTCGAAGAGCGGGCGGATGAACTGCGAGCCCTTCATGGTGTCGCGGCGATAGAGCTTGGGGTCGGTGTCCGGGATGCCCAGGAAGTAGGCCCAGTTGGCCGCTTCCGGCTCGCGGAGCGGGATCTGGTCGCCCAGGTTGATGGCGTGGATCGGGTTGCCCTGCTCGTCGGTCTTGTTGACGGGGCACTTGCCCACGCACAGGCCGCAGCCGGTGCAGTCTTCCGGGGCCACCTGGACGGTGAACTTTTTCCCGGCGAAATCGCGGCCGCGGGCGTCGGCGGACTTGAAGGTCGCCGGGGCGCCCTCCAGGTGCTTCGGGTCGTACGCCTTGATGCGGATGGTGGCGTGCGGGCAGACCATGGCGCAGGTGCCGCACTGGATGCACAGGTCGGGCCGCCAGACCGGGATCTCGGTGGCGACGTTGCGCTTCTCGAATTGGGTCGTGCCGGTGGGATAGGTGCCGTCATCGGGCAGCTTGGAGACGGGGAGCTGGTCGCCGCGCATGGCGATCATCTCGCCCAGGACCTCCTTGACGAACTCGGGGGCGTCCTCGGGCACCGGCGGGCGCATGGGGATCGTGCTGGTCACCTTGTGGGGGTACTGGACCTCCTTCAGGTTGGCCACGGTGGTATCCACGGCGCGGAAGTTCATGTCGATGATCTTTTGGCCGCGCTTGCCGTAGGACTTGACGATGGCGTCCTTGATGAGCTGGATCGCCTCGTCCTTTTCCAACACGCCCGAGATCACGAAAAAGGCGGTCTGCATGATGGTGTTGATGCGCGCGCCGAGGCCCACTTCCTTGGCCAGCCGCACGGCGTCGATGGTGTAGAACTTGGCCTTTTTGTCGATGATCTGCTGCTGCACCTGGGCCGGGAGGTTGTCCCAGACCTGGGTCTCGTCATAGGGGCTGGCCAGCAAGAAGGTGCCGCCCGGGGTCAGGTAGCGCAGCATGTCGATGCGCTCCAGGAAGGAAAAGTTGTGGCAGGCGACAAAGGTGGTGCGGTTCAGCAGATAGCTGCTGCGGATCGGCTCCTTGCCGAAGCGCAGGTGCGAGACGGTGACGCCGCCGGCCTTTTTCGAGTCATAGTAGAAATAGCCCTGGGCATAGTTGTCGGTGTGGTCGCCGATGATCTTGATCGAGTTCTTGTTGGCCGAGACGGTGCCGTCGGAGCCCAGGCCAAAGAACATGGCGCGATGGACGCCCTTGGGCTCGCTGGAGTAGGACTCGTCCCAGGGGAGGTTGGTGAAGGTCACGTCGTCGACGATGCCCACGGTAAAGTGGTTCTTGGGCTCGGCGAGCTTCAAGTTATCCAGCACGGACTTGGCCATGCCGGCGGTGAACTCGAAGGAGCCGAGGCCATAGCGCCCGCCGACGATGGTGGGCTTGGTCAGCCAGCAGCCGCCGACGCAGAGCTCGGCCACGGCCGCGCAGACGTCCACATAGAGCGGCTCGCCCAGGGAGCCCGGCTCCTTGGTGCGGTCCAGCACGGCGATGGATTTGACCGTGGTGGGGACGGCGGCGATGAGGGCCTTGGCGTCGAAGGGACGGAAGAGGCGGACCTTGACCAGGCCGACCTTTTCGCCCTGGGCCACCAGGTGCTCCACCACTTCGTGCATGGTCTCGGCGCCCGAGCCCATCATGATCACCACGCGCTCGGCGTCCGGCGCGCCCACGTAATCAAAGAGGTGATACTGGCGACCCACCACCTGGGCCAGGCGGTCCATGGCCCGCTGCACGATCTCGGGGGTGGCGGCGTAATACTTGTTGCCGGTCTCGCGGCCGGCGAAATAGACGTCGGGGTTCTGGGCGGTGCCGCGCAGCACCGGCGCGTCCGGGGTCATGCGGCGGGCGCGGTGGGCCAGCACGAACTGGTCGTCGATCATGGCGCGCACCTGGTCCTTGGAGATCATCTCGACCTTTTGGACCTCATGGGAGGTGCGGAAGCCGTCGAAAAAGTGCAGGAAGGGGACGCGGGCTTCCAGCGTGGCCGCGTGGGCCACCAGGGCCATGTCGCCGACTTCTTGGACGCTGTTGGAGGCCAAGAGAGCAAAGCCGGTGGAGCGCACGGCCATCACGTCCGAGTGGTCGCCAAAGATGGAGAGGGCCTGGGCCGCCAGCGCGCGGGCCGACACGTGGAACACGGTGGGGATCAGCTCGCCGGCGATCTTGAACATGTTGGGGACCATCAGCAGGAGGCCCTGGGAGGCGGTGAAGGTGGTCACCAGCGCGCCGGTGCTGAGCGCGCCGTGGACGGCGCCCGCCGCGCCCGCCTCGGACTGCATTTCCGTGACCTGAGGCACGGTGCCCCAGATGTTGGTCTCGCCCTTGGCCGAAAGCTCGTCGGCCGTCTCGCCCATGGGGGACGAGGGGGTGATGGGATAGATGGCGATGACCTCGCTGGCGGCATGGGCGACGGACGCTGCCGCGGTGTTGCCGTCGATGGTATCCATTTCGTGACGTGGCATGAGACAACTCCTTTTTTTCTGCCGTTTGGCTGATGCAGAGCTAAGCATCGGGGGGCCAAACCAGGCCGGGGCCCGGCGGCGGGATGCTGTTGTTTTAACAGGTCAATTATAGCACGCATTGGGGAAAAGGTGAAAAAACGCGGTTTGGGGGAGCGCGGCGGGGCGAGCGGCGCGGGCCAGCTCGGGCGCCGATTTGGTACGAATTTCGTCGCGAGCGGGCGGGACGCTTGCGGGTCGCGGACGGCGGAGGCGCGTTCCGCCACGGTTGCCGCGCGCTCCCGCGAGCGCGCCGCTTTTGTGCGGATGGGGGGCTTGTGCTAGACTGGGGCGAGTTGCCCAAGGACGCGACTCACTAGCGCCGATGGAATAGGCCACAGGCAAACGCAGATGGGCACGGATTCCAGGATAGAGCATTCCTGATCCGCGCGATCCGTGGAATCCGTGTACCATGCTCGGACAGGATGGAGGCAAGAGCGTGCGCACCGCGCGGCAGGCGCTGGGGCAGGCGGGGGAGGAGCTGGCCGCCCGCCACCTGGCGGAGCAAGGCTACCGCATCGTCGAGCGCAACTATCGCTGCGCCGTGGGCGAGCTGGACATCGTGGCGCGGGAGGGGGAGCGCTGGGCCTTTGTGGAGGTGCGCACCCGCCGCGGGCGCAGCCACGGCACGCCGGAGGAATCCATCACCCCGGCCAAGCAGCGCAAACTGATCGAGGTCGCCAGCACCTACTTGCAGGAAAAGGGGCTGCGCGACGTGGATTGGCGCATCGACGTGGTGGCCATCGAGCACAACGCGGATGGCCGCCCCCCGCGGGTGAACCTGATCCGCGGCGCGGTGGGAGAACAGACCACCTGACAGGTCCCCGTCGGGCCAGACTTGACGAGGCGCTTCGCTGCTGACGGGTATAATGCGCCAGCCAGACGGCTCGCTGGGACCTGTCAGGTGGATTTTACGACAAGGAGCATACCATGAACTCGAAGCAGCGCGTGCAGGCCGCCATCGCCCGCCAGCCGGTGGACATGGTGCCGTTGGGGTTTTATGCGGTGGACCACGACACCGTGGAGCGGGTGGTCGGCCACCCCACCTATGTGCGCAACAAGATCGGCATCCAGATCGCCCTCTGGGAGGGACGCCGCGCCGAGGTGGCGGAGAGCCTGAAAAAGGACACCGTCGCCTTTTACCGGCAGATCGATTGCGCCGACATCCTCTTGCCCAAGGAGGCGCAGATCCTCCCACCCGCGGATTACGAGCCCGACCCGCCCCGCCGCATCGCCGAGGACCGCTGGGAGGACCGCCGCGGGCGCATCTATCAGGCGGTGGAGCACGCCAACGAGATCCAGTGCGTCTATGACCCGACGGAGGGGCAAGAGACCTTTACCGCCGCGCAGTTCGAGGGGCCGGTGGAGGTCAAGCCGCCCGACCCGTCCATCTTTGAGGTCTTTGATTATGTCGTGCGGGAGCTGGGCGAGGAGCGCTATATCGCCGGGACCACCGGCGGCGTGACCGCCCTCACCCGGCTGGGCGGCACCGAGCAGGGCTTGATGATGTACGCGCTGGAGCCCGAGGTGGTGCTGGCGGCCAACCGACACTCCGTCGCCGCGCAGAACGCCCGGGACGAATATTACATCCGGGGCGGCGTGCCCGGCGTGCTGATGGAGCAGGACATGGCCGGGACCAACGCGCCGCTCATCTCGCCCAAGATGTTCCGCGAGATGTGCCTCCCCTTCCTGCGGGAGCGCATCGCCCACGTCAAGCGGTTCGTCCCCCAGGTGATCTTTCACAACTGCGGCAACAATATCCCGCTGATGGAGATGTTTATCGAGGCGGGGGTGGATTGCTACCAGTCGCTGCAAACCACGGCGGGGATGGAGGTCGGCTGGCTGAAGGAGCGCTACGGCGACCGGCTGGCCTTTTGGGGCGGCGTGCCGGTGGAGGCGCTGATCGCGGGGACGCCGGAGGAGGTGCGGCAGGCGGTGCGCACCGCTATGGAGCGCGGCGCGCCGGGGGGCGGCTTTATCCTGGGCCCCAGCCACTCCATCGCCAAGAACACCCGCTATGAGAATTTCATGGCGCTCTTGGACGAGTTCGTCAAGCTCCGCGTCAGGTACGCCGGATGAGCGCGGAGACGCTGCCGCCGCTGGTGGCCCTCGTCGGGCCCACCGCCGTGGGCAAGACCGACCTGGCGCTGGCGCTGGCCGAGCGCCTCCCCGTGGAGGTGGTCTCGGCGGATTCGCGCCAGGTCTACCGCGGCATGGACATCGGCACGGCCAAGCCCAGCCGCGAGGAGCTGGCGAGACTGCCCCACCACCTCGTGGACATCGTGGAGCCGGACGAGCCCTTTACCCTGGCGCAGTACCAGGAGCGCGCGTATGCCGCCATCGCCGACGTGTTGCGCCGGGGCCGGCTGCCGCTCCTGGTCGGCGGGACGGGGCTCTATATCCGCGCGGTGATGGAGGGGCTCAAGATCCCCGCGGTGCCGCCGGACGAGGCGCTGCGCGCCGCGCTCTTTGCCGAGGCGGAGCGGCTGGGCGCCGAGGCGCTGCACGCGCGGCTGCGCCAGGTGGACCCCCTGGCGGCGGAGCGGATCGACCATCGCAACGTCCGCCGGGTGGTCCGCGCGCTGGAGGTGCACGCCGTCACCGGCCAGCCGATCAGCGCGCTGCAAGAGCGCCAGCCCCCGCCCTACCGCCTGCTCACCGTGGGGCTGACCATGCCGCGCCCGCAGCTTTACGAGCGGGTGGACGCGCGGGTGGACCGCATGGTGGCGGCGGGGCTGGTGGAGGAGGTGCGCGGGCTGCTGGCGCGGGGCTATGGGCCGGAGCTGCCGTCCATGTCCGGGCTGGGCTACCGGGAGATCGGGCTGCACTTGCGCGGCGAGCTGAGCCTGGAGGCGGCGGTGGCCCTGGTCAAGAGCGACACGCGCAAGTTCATCCGCCACCAGTATAATTGGTTCTCCCCCACCAGCGCGGCGATCCGTTGGTTCGACCTGGCCTCGGGCGGCGCGGCCCCGGCGCGAGAGGCGATCGCGTCGTTTTGCGCCCCGTCTTGACCGTGGTATACTCTGCCCAACCAGGCGGCCCCCCAGCGAGGCCTGGCGAAGGAGCAACGGACCATGGTGCTGCGTCCCGGCGACGTGCTGGCCGCAAAATACGAGATCGTCTCCGAGATCGGCGAGGGCGGCTTTGGCAAGGTCTACCTCGGCCACGACCTGGGCATGGACCGGCCCGTGGCGATCAAAGAGTTGCTCCATTCGGAGGCCGAGGAGAACCCGGTAGAATTCGCCGAGTACGAGGAGCGCTTTCGCAAAGAGGCGCGCATCGTCAGCAAGTTCTCGCACCCCAACGTGGTCTCGGCGTATGCGCTCGAGACCGACGAGCACGGCAACCTCTACCTCATCACGGAATACGTCGGCGGCGGCAGCCTCCGGAATATCCAGGAAGCCGGGCAACTGCTGGATAACGAGCAGGTCATCGCCCTGGGCATCGATATCTGCAACGCCATCGAGGCGATCTATCGCCGCGACATCGTCCACCGCGACATCAAGCCGAGCAACATCCTGGTCACCGAGGACGGCACGGCCAAGCTGACCGATTTCGGCGTGGCGCAGCTCGGCCACGAGACCCGCCGCACCCAGACGGCGCACGGCCACCCCGGCACCCCCGCCTACAAGTCGCCGGAGCAGGCCAACAGCACCGGCTACCTGGACGAGCGCTCCGACCTCTATTCCCTGGGGCTGGTGCTGTACGAGATGCTCACGGGCAAGCTCTACGTGCGCAATTACGTGCCGCCCGAGGCTTTCAACCCCAACGTGTCGCCGCTGCTGAGCCGCGTGGTGATGAAGGCGGTGGAAGAGGACCCCATCAACCGCTACCAGTCCGCCGCCGAGATGCGCGACGAGCTGCTGCGGCTGCAAGAAAAGGGCGTGGGGAACCAGGTGCGCTCGCTGGCGGCCCGGGCGGGCGATTGGCCGGGGCTGCGGGTGCTGGCGCCGCTGGCGCTGATGGTCCTCTTGGGGCTGGCGCTGTGGGGCGGCATCCGCCTGCTCAGCGGCGGCAACGCCTTTCGCGCCCCCACCCCCACCGCGCCGGTGGTGGCCGTCTCCACGCCGCGGCCCACCTGGACCGCCACGCCGTCGGCCACCCACACCGCCACCACCGCGCCCAGCGAGACGGCGGTCCCCACCGGCACCCACACGCCCACCGAGACGCGGACGCTCACGGCGACGCCGACGAACACGCTCAACCCCTCGGAGACGCCGGCGCTGGCCGACCAGTTCGAGCCCAACGACGTCAACCCCTCGCTGATCGCCGTGGGCGAGACGCAGACGCATAACTTTTACCCGCAAGGCGACGTGGACAAGGTCACCTTCCGCGCCAAGGCCGGGCGCTGGTACACCGCCAGCACCGGCAACCTGTCGGTGGGCGTGGACACGCGCATCGAGCTGTGGGTGGCGGGCGAGCGCTACGACAACGACGACGCCGTCCCCGGGCAGTTGTCCTCGGCGGTCCAGTTCCGCGCCCCCGGCGAGGTGATGGTGGTGGTGACGATCACCAACCTGGACCAGTTCGGGGCGGAGCGCTTCTATGACATCAGCATCGTGGAGGTGCCGCCCACGCTGACCCCCACGGAGACCCACACCCCCACGCCGACCCAGACCGGCACGGCGACGCAGACGCCGACCCACACGCCCACCTTTACGGCGACGCCCACGGACACCTGGACGCCCACCGTCACCCTGACCCACACGCCGACGGTCACCGAGACCTGGACGCCGACGCCGACGATCACGCCGACCGAGACGCCCACGGCCACCGAGTCGCCGACCAGCCCGCCGGCCGGATAACCCCGCGAGAGGGGAGCACGTGATCGAGATTCGCGACCTGACGGTGCGCTACGGGGACGCCGTGGCGTTGGACCGCCTCTCGCTGCGGGTGCGGGCGGGGGAGTACCTCCTCGTCGCCGGGCCCTCCGGCGGCGGCAAAAGCACCCTGGCGCTCTGCCTGGGCGGCTTGATCCCCCATCTGGTGCGCGCCGAGGCCGCGGGCGAGATCCTGGTGGGCGGGGTGGACCCGCGCCAGCACGACCCCGCCCAATGGGCCCGCCAGGTGGGGCTCGTCTACCAGAACCCCAGCACCCAGCTTTTCAACGAGTTCGTCGCCGACGAGGTCGCCTTTGGCCCGCGCAACCTGGGCCTGCCCGAGCGCGAGATCGCCGCGCGCGTCGCCGAGGCGCTGGAGGCGGCGGGGATCGCGCACCTGGCGGCGCGGCCGCTGCGGCAGCTCTCCGGCGGGGAGCAGCAGCGGGTCGCCATCGCCGCGGTGCTGGCCATGCGCCCGCGCCTGCTGGTGCTGGACGAGCCGCTGGCGAACCTGGACGCGCAGGGCGTGGCCCAGGTGCTGGACGCGCTGGACCGGCTGCACCGGCAAGGGATCACCCTGGTCGTCATCGAGCACCGGCTGGCCGCCGTGGCCGCGCGGGCGACGCGCCTGGCGCTGCTGGAGGCGGGCCGCGTCGTGGCGGACAGCGGCGCTGCGGACAGCGGCGCTGCGGACAGCGGCGCTGCCGAATTGCTGGCCCGGCCGGGGCTGCTGGAGGGGCTGGGGTTGCGCCACCCCTACCCGCCCCGCCCCGCCCCCACCCCTGGCCCCGCGCTGGTGGCGCTGGAGGAGGTGAGCGCGGGGTATGGGCCGCGGCGGGTGCTGGACGGGGCCAGCCTGGAGGTGCGCCAGGGGGAGCTGCTGGCGCTGGTCGGCCCCAACGGCTCGGGCAAGACCACCGTGGCGCGGGTGCTGGCGGGGCTGCTGCGGCCGCGCCGGGGACGGGTCCGCTGGGCGGCGCCGTTGCGGGGGCTCCCCGGCTATCGCCGCGCGGGGATGCTCTTTCAGCAGCCGCGCCACCAGGCGCTCTTGGAGCGGGTGGAAGACGAGGTGGCCTATGGGCCGGAGAACCTGGGCCGCGAAAGGGCAGAGGTGGAGCCGCTCTTGGCCGCCGCCGATCTCTTGGCGCTGCGCGAGCGCTCGCCCTGGTCGCTGAGCGCGGGGCAGCTCCAGCGGACGGCGCTGGCCGCCGCGGCGGCGCTGGCGCCGGCGCTGCTGATCCTGGACGAGCCGACATTGGGCCAGGACGAGGCGCACCTGGCGCGACTGATGGCGCTGGCGCGGGAGCAGTGCGCCGGGGGGCGCGCGGCGCTGCTGATCACCCACGACGAGGGGCTGGTGGCCGCCGTGGCCGACCGGGTGCTGGCGCTGGAGGGGGGCAAGGTACGGGAGGTGGCGTCATGAAGTGGTCGCTGCGCGATTGGGTCTATATCGCCGTCTTTGGCGCGCTGTGGGGCGTGGTGGAGGTGGGGCTGGGCTCCTACCTGCACGTCATCTTCCCCTCGCTGGGGAACACCTTTTTCACCGGGCTGACCCTGGCGGCGCTGGGGATCATGCTGGCGCTGGTGGGGCGCTCCTTCGTCCCCCACCGCGGCGCCGTGCTGATGATCGCCGTGATCACGGCGCTGCTCAAGCTGCTAAGCCCCGGCGGCGTCAAGCTAGGGCCGATGCTGGCCATCGTTGCCGAGGGGCTGCTGATGGAGCTGGGGCTGCTCTGGCGCGGCGGCAAGGTTCGCCCGGCCTATGCGCTGGCCGGGGCGCTGGCGCT
>JAAYEA010000423.1 GCA_012689325.1 Chloroflexota bacterium | reverse complement strand
TGCTGGCCGTGCTGGTTGCGGCGGCCTTGTTCATCCTGGGGAGCTGGCTGCCGGGCAACCCCTTTCCCAAGCTGCCGTTCCTGGGGCGGCTGGCGCCTTTCCGGGGGATGTTCTTTTTCGCCTTTGGGCTCGCCTTGTGCGCGGCTTGGGGCATGCGCGACCTGTTGAGCTGGCGGCCCTGGCGCGGCGCGGCACGCGGGGGGCTGGTGGTTGCGGCGCTCGTCGCGTTGCTCTTGGATTATTGGCCCGCCGGCGGCGCGCTGACCACCTTGCCCAGCTACCTGCCGGAGGACGAGATCGCCGCCTACCGCTGGCTGGCCGAGCAAGGCCAGGGCTTCCGCAGTTGGGAGCAGGTCACGGCCCATCGCGACGCCTACCTGCGCAGCTATGGCCTGGTCTATGACAGCCGCCGCCACCTGTGGGGCTATTACGATAACGGCGCGCCGCGGCACATGTGGGCGCTGTATAGCTGGGGCGACATCCCCACCGCGCTCGAGCTGGGCAGCACGCGCTATATCATCACCCGGCCCGGCAAGGCGGTGGACGCGGCGGCCGCGGCGCTGCTGGAAAAGATGCGCTCACGCGGGTACGATCAGGTGGCCTGGTCGTCGGAGAGCCTGACGATCCTGGAAAACCCCGCTTGGCGGCCCCTGGTGACGGCCTATCGCTCCAGCGCCCTCTACCTGGGCGACCCCGAGTACCGGGCCCTGGACATCCTGCCCGCCCTGGTCGAGCAGGGCGTGGCGCTGGCCTCCGGCCCTTCCGACTATGCGGAGGGCTATGGCCTGGAGGACGTCCAGCTCTTTGACCACGTGATCGTCCGCGAACCCTGGGCGCGGGACGCCGAGGCTGCTGCGGCGCTGCGGGAGGCCGCTGGCGCGCGGCTGGTGACGCACCAGGAGATCCTGGAGGGGCGTCCCTTGGCGCCGGCGGGCAAGGGCACGCAGGCCGCGCTATCCTGGCAGCGCCCCGGCCCGGAGCGCATCATCGTGAACGTCACGTGCCAGGAGCCCGTGATGGTGATGGTGAGCGAGGCCTGGTATCCCAATTGGCGCCTCACCGTGGACGGCCAGGAGCAGGCCGTCTGGCGGGTCAACTATGCCTACCTGGGGGCCAGGGTGGAAGCGGGCCAACACGAGCTGGTCTTTCGCTACGAAAAGCCCTGGCACGTCTGGCTCGGCTATGCGCTCAGCGGCCTGACGCTTGTGGCGGTATTGTGCAATCTCGCGATCTGGAGGAAGCGCTGATGACGGTTTCCGTGATCCTGCCCACCTATAACGAATCCAAGAATATCGTGCCGCTGATCGAGGCCCTCGAGGATTACCTTGGCCACGAGGGCATCGACTATGAGCTGGTGGTGGTGGATGACAACAGCCCGGACGGCACGGCGGACCTGGTGCGGGAGCGCACGGCCCAAGATGATCGGGTCAAGCTCTTTGTGCGCACCGAGGAAAAGGGGCTGGGCACGGCGGTCAAACATGGCATCCGCAACTCGACGGGGGATATCGTGGCGGTCATGGACACCGATTTCAACCATGACCCCAAGATGCTGCCCCAGATGAGCAAGTTCTTGGAGTATTACGACATTGTCATCGGCTCGCGCTTTGTCATGGGCGGCGGCATGGAAGACAGCCACCGCTACTATTACAGCTTTATGTACAACATGCTGGTGCGGGTGTTGCTGCGCACCCAGGTGCAGGATAACCTCAGCGGCTTTTTCGCCATGCGCCGGGACAAGCTGGAGCGGATGGACCTGGACCGCATCTTTGTCGGCTATGGCGAGTGGTTCATCCGCCTGCTTTTCCTGGCCTGGCGTGAGGGGTATAATATGCTCGAAGTGCCCGTCTTTTACATCCTGCGCCGCCACGGGCAGAGCAAGTCGCGCTTTTTACGCATGATCTATAGCTATACCCGGACCGTGCTCGAGCTGCGTTTGGGGATTTGACAAGATGCCGGAGAGCAGGCCGCGGCGGGTGATTATCATGCCCGCCCACAACGAGAGCAAGAATATCGCCGCCGTGTTGCGCGAGCTGCGACCCTGGGCCCAGGGCGCGGATATCGTCGTGATCGACGACTATTCCTCGGATGAGACCGCGGCCCTGGCCGCCAAGATGGGGGCGCAGGTGCTCAGCCTGCCCTGCAACCTGCGCTACGGCGGCGCGGTGCAGACCGGCTTCAAGTATGCCGTGCAGCGGGGCTACGACGTGGCGGTGATGATGGACGCCGATGGCCAGCACGACCCGTCCGCCATCCCGGCACTGCTGGAGGTCGTGGAGAGCGGGCAGGCCGATGTGGCGCTGGGCTCGCGCTTTTTGGGGCGCGCCGACTATCACCTGTCGCTGGTGCGCCGCTGGACCATGCGCGCCTTTGCCGCCCTGGTCTCCCGCGCCACCCGGCACCCCATCACCGACCCCACCTCGGGCTTTCAGGCCCTGAACCGCGATGTGCTCCGTTTCCTGGCGCGGGACAACTATCCCGTGGACTTCCCCGACGCTGACTTGCTGATGCTACTGGGCTTTGCCGGCTTTCGCATCCAAGAGGTGCCCATGGTGGTGCGAAGCCGCATGAGCGGGACCAGCATGCATGCAGGGCTCAAGCCGATCTACTATATGCTCAAGATGATGCTCTCCATCCTGATCGTCTGGCTGCGGCAGAAAACGCGGTCCAACGCCGTGCGCCCGGCCCCGGCGGAACCGAGCGACGATGCTTAACGCGCTCTCCATCGACGTGGAGGATTGGTACCACCCCGAACTGGTGCGCGAGCACGTCGACCTGGCCCAGGCCGAGCGGCGCGTCCAGCAGGCCACGGCGCCCATCCTGGAGCTGCTGGAGCGCCATGGCGTGCGCGCCACCTTTTTCATCGTCGGCGAGGTGGCGCAGGCGGCGCCGGAACTGGTGCGCGAGATCGCTCGCCGGGGGCACGAGATCGGCTGCCACAGCATGAGCCATCGCACGCTGCACGAGCTGGGGCCGGAGGCGTTCCGCGCCGAATTGGTCGCCTATGGCGCGGCCATGGCGAGGCTGGGCGTCGGCGAGATCAGCGGCTTTCGCGCGCCGACCTTTTCGCTGGACCAGCGCAGCGCCTGGGCGATCCCGATCCTGGCCGAGTTGGGCTATCGGTACGATTCCAGCATCTTTCCCTTGCGGAACCCGGTATATGGCGTCTCGGGCGCGCCGCTCGCCCCCTATCGGATCGGGGCGCGGGACGTGAGCCGCGCCGATGCGGACGGGGCGCTCTGCGAGTTTCCCATGTCGGTCTGGCAGGCGGGGCCGTTGCGGGTGCCGGTGAGCGGAGGCTTTTACCTGCGGGCGCTGCCCTGGCCGCTGCTTCGCGGGCTATTGGGCCGGATCAACGCGGCTGGCCGCCCCTTTGTGATCTATATGCACCCCTGGGAGGCCGATGCGGGGACGCCGCGCCAGGGGGGCTTGTCGCTGCTTGCCCGCTGGATCACCTATGTCAACATCGAGAGCACTCTGTCCAAGGTGGAGCGGCTGCTGCAGCGCTTCGCCTTTGGGCCCCTGCGCGATGCGCTGGCCGCGCGGCAGGGACAGTCGGTTTGAGCGCGTTGGGGAGATAGCGAGATGGTCTTTCGCACGAGGATTTTCGTCATCCTGCTGGCTTTGGGCGTCTTGATCGCGATCATCAACCTAGTGCGCGCCAAAAAGATCAAGGAAGAGTTTGCGCTGCTCTGGCTGCTCACCGCGGTGGCGCTGGTGGTCATTCCGCTCTCCATCGACGTGCTGGACGCCATCGCCTTTGCCATCGGCGTGGACTATCCGCCGGGCCTGCTCTTCCTCGTCGCCTTTGTGGGCGTGTTGTTCATCCTGTTCCAGTTTTCCACCAGCATCTCCAAGTTCAGCGACCAGATCAAGAACATCGCCCAGGACCTGGCATTGTTGAACAAGCGAGTGGAAGAGCTGGAGGCCAAGCGATCGCGCGCCGGGGAGGCGCCGGACCAGGAACCCAAGCAAGGAGCATCGTAGATGACGGTGGAATCGACAACGGCGCCGGAGCGCAGGCTGGCCCCGCGGCTGGCGGCGATCTGGCATCGCGAGTGGCTGATCGTGGCGCTGCTCATCTTGTTGGCGGCGGCGGTGCGCGTCTGGCTCTCCAGCGCCGCGCGGGTGGTGTGGGGCGACGAGCCCTTTTATCTCTGGCTGGGCCGCAACTGGCTGACGGGCCAGGGCTACTCGTTCACCGGCTATTCCGACGTCCACCATGCGCCGCTTTATCCGCTGCTCACGGGCCTGTTCTACTTGCTAACCCATGACATGGCGCTCAGCAGCCGCCTCTGCTACATCCTCTTTGGCGCCGCGCTGGGCCTGCCCATCTATGCCATCGCGCGCGAGCTCTACGACCGGCGCGCCGGCGTCATCGCCCTGCTCCTGCTGGCTTTTTACCCCGCGCTGACGGCCGGGGTGCTCTATTGGGGCACGCTCACCGAGCCGCCCTACTATTTCTTCATCTATACCGGGCTCTACGCGGCCCTCTTGGCGTTGCGCCAAAAGTGGGCCCCCTGGTCCTACCTGGCGGCGGGGATGTGCTTTGCCCTGGCCTATCTCACTCGCCCCGAGGCCATCGCCCACCTGCTGATCATCGGCGCGGTGCTGGCCTTTATCCCCCTGCTGGAGCGCCGCCTCTTCACCCGGCGGGCGCTGGTGGGGCTGGCCTTGTATGGGCTGGGCTTTGCCCTGTTCTTCTTCCCTTACGCCTATTACACCTTTCAGCACACCGGCTCGTGGATGGTGAGCGAAAAGGCGGGCGTGACCTTTATCACCTGCATCGGCCTGAGCAGCGGCGACACGGCCGCCTTTGACCTGGCCACCTGGGGGCTGGATGGCACGGGGCTGGAGGTCTTCTTCTTCTCCCGCGAGAGCTATAACGTCAGCATGCTGGATTACATCTTGGCCTTCCCTGCCGAGTTCGCGCAACTGGTCTATCGCAACGTCATCACCTTTTTCACCTCGCTGGTCTCGCTGCGGCTGTTCCCGTTCTTCCTGCTCCCGTTTGTGACCCTGGCGCTCTGGCGCGAGGCCTGGAGCAAGGAGCGGGCCAAGGGCGAGTTACTCTTGCTGGCTTCGTTGCTGCCGGTGGCCGGCTTTCTGATCTTTTTCATCCAGGATCGCTACATCGCCACCCTGCTGCCCACGCTGATCCTGTGGCTGGCCGTGGGCCTGCGGGACGTCGGCGATTGGCTGGCGGAGACCTGGCGCAATCTGCGCCAGCGCGGGCTGGCCCCCTGGTGGCGGGCGACGCTGCTCGCGCTGCCGGTGGCGGCGGCGCTGGTGATCTGCCTGGCGCTGTTGCCTCGCACCCTGGCCAACGTCACCAGCAGCGGCTCTTTCCGGCAGGCGCACCGGACCGTGGGCGAGTGGCTGGGCAAGGGCCTCGCTGCGCCCGAGACGGTGATCATGTCCCGCTATCCGGCGCTGGCCTTCCATGCGGGGGCCAAATGGGTGCCGACGCCCAATGCCGAGTGGCAAGATATACTGCCCTATGCCCGTCACAAGGGCGTGGACCTGTTCATCGTGGACGAGCGCGAGACGACCGAGCTCCGTCCCCAGCTCGATTTCCTGGTGCGGCTGGAGAACCTGCCGCCCGAGCTGGAGGTGCTCCGCGTGGATGAGAGCGAGCCGGAGCGGCTGGTCGTGTTCAGGGTGAAGGAGTAGCATGGCAAGCAAGCCCGGCGCGACGGCCTCGCGGTGGGCGTGGCTGCTGGCTCTCGGCGGCGCGGTCGCCGTGGCGGCGGCCTTGCGCCTGTTCAAGCTGGGCGCCTATGGCCTCTGGCGGGACGAGGCGGAGGCGGTGTTCACCGCACTGGCCGCTGGGCCGCTGGGCATCGCCGAGGTCTTGCGCGGCGACGTGCACGCGCCGCTCTATTTCTACCTGCTGCGCCCCTGGGTGGCGCTGTGGGGGCGGGGCGAGTTCGCCGTCCGTCTCCTCTCGGCGCTCTGCGGCATCGTCACGGTGCCGCTGCTCTACGTGGCGGGCAAGGAGCTCTATGGCTCGACGGGCCGCGGCAAGCTGATTGGCCTGCTGGCCGCCTGGAGCGGGGCGATCCTGCCGCTGCACGTGGTCACCTCGCGCACCGCGCGCATGTACAGCTTGCTGCCCTTGGCGGCGCTGCTGACGCTGCTTGCCCTGCATGGGGCGCTGCAGCGCGGCAAACGCTGGGCCTGGCCCGCCTATGTGCTGGCGGGCGCGGCGACGCTCTATACCCACTATTGGGGGGCGTTGTGGGTCGCGGCGCTGGGGCTCTATGGCTTATTCCAGCTGCTCTGGGAAAAGCGCCCCCGCCGGGAGTGGCTGGCCTGGGCGGCCTCCGAGGCGGCGATCATCCTTCTCTTCTTGCCGTGGGCGCCGACCTTGCTGGGGCAGCTCGCCATCCAGGAATCGGTGATGGGGCCCTGGCTGGCGCAGCAATCGCTGGCGGCCAACCTGCTGCGCCTGTTTGGCGAGCTGACGGCGCTGGCCTGGCCGCGCAACCTTCCCTACCTGTGGATGCTCCTACTGGCCCTGGGCACGGTGGCGCTCTCTTTCCGGCTCGAATCCGATCGCACGCCGGTGGTCGAGGTGCGCTATCCCATCGCGCCGGGGCATAACCTGGTGGTGCTGGGGCTGTTCGTGCCGATGGTGTTGGGCGCGCTGCTCGTCTCGCGCTCGCGAGGGCTGACGCCTTCCTACGTGACCATGGCCGTCTATCCGGCGCTCTGCCTGCTGCTGGGCTCGGCCTTGGCGTCGCTCAGGCGGCCCGCGCTGATCTGGGCGGCGGTGGCCGCGCTGTCGTTCCTCTGGCTGCGCACCGACCTCTCCTTCTATCGCGGCCCGGTCTCGGCCATGCGCGAGGTGGCGCAGCGCGTCCAGGCGGAGGCGGGCCCGGGGGACGTGGTGGTCGTGGCCCCCGATTACCTCGCCCCCGCGTTCAGCTATTACTTTGCCGGTGGGCAGGCGCAGATGGCCTTCCCCTGGCTCTTCCAGCGCGTCGAGCTGATGGACTGGTTGGGTTGGGCGGATCGCCGCCAGCGCGCCGCCGAGGCCGTCCCCGCCACGTTGGACGCCATCGCCGCCCAGCGCGGCCGCGGGGGCCGGGTCTGGCTGGTGGCGCCCCTGGCGGCCTATCCCGGCGACCCCTTCTTTGAGCAGATGCGCGCGCTCAAGGCGGCGCTGGACCAGCGCTACCGGGTGGAGCAGGTGATCGAGGACTATCGCGGCATCGTGGAAACGGCGGATATCGTGGTCTATGGAACAGATTAAGCCTGCCCGGACCATCCGCTTGAGCGAGCGCGCCATCGTCTGGGCGGTGGTGGCGCTGGCGCTGGTCGTGCGCGTCGGCCTGGCCCAGGCCGACCGCGTGATCAAGTGGGACGAGTCCGACTATCTCATGCTGGGCCGCAACCTCTGGTCGGGGCAGGGCTTTACCACCGCCGGCTACCCGGAGGTCCACTATACGCCGCTGGTGCCGCTGGTGCTGGGCGCCTTTCAGCAGCTTGCCGCCGACCCCGAGGTCGCCAGCGAGCTGGCCTATGTCCTCTGCGGCGCGCTGCTGATCCTGCCGTACCACGCCCTGGCCCGGCGGCTCTATGGCCGGCGGGTGGCCCTGTGGGCGGCGGCGCTGCTGGCGATCCTCCCGGCGCTATCGGCCAGCGTGCTCTATTGGGGCACCATGTCCGAGCCGCTGTACCTGCTGCTGGTTTACGTGGGGCTGTGGGCTGCCTGGCGCGCCACGGGCGACCGCGATACCGGCAGCGGCGCGGGCTGGGCCGCGCTGGCCGGACTAATGTTCGCGCTGGCGTATCTGGCGCGGCCGGAGGCGATCCTCTACTTTGGCCTGTTCGGTCTTGGGCTGCTGGGATGGCGCGCCGCGCGCGGCGCGCTGCGCCAGGGGCGGGCCTGGGCGGGCCTGCTGGCCTACGCGGGGGCCTTTGCCCTGCTGGCGCTGCCCTACATCGTCTATCTGCATCAACACACCGGCCAATGGACCTTTAGCGGCAAGGTGGGCGTCACCTTTGACCTGGGCGCTGCGGTGATCGAGCAAGACCCCGCCGCCTACGACATCGCCACCGCCAGCCTGGACGCCAGCGGCCAACACCTCATCTGGTTCTCCGAACAGCGCTTCCGCGGCCCGGGGATGTTGGGGGCGGTGCTGGCCGATCCCCTGGGGTTGCTCCGGCGGGCCTGGGCTAACCTGCGGCTGTGGTTTGGCAGCTTTTTCGGCTGGACGGTCTTGCCGATCTGGGCGCTGGCCTTCCTCCCCCTGGCCTGGTGCGCCGCGCCATGGACCCGCCAGCGGGCGGGGCGCGAGTTATTCCTGTGGGCTGCCCTGCTGCCGCCCTTTGGCTTTCTCATCCTGCACATCGAGACGCGCTTTTTCGCCCCCGCCTTGCCCATCCTGTTGCTCTGGCTCGCCAAGGGCCTGGACCTGGCCGGGCAATGGCTGCAGGGCTCCCTGGCCAACTGGCGCGGGCGGCCCCGGCCCCTTTGGGATGGATTTTGGCGCCTGTTGCCCGTCGGGCTGGCCGTCCTCTATTTCGCGCTCATGATCCCGCTGGCGGTGCGCCAGGGGCAGCGCGGCACGGATTTCAGCAGCAGGCAGGTGGGGCAGTGGCTGGCGGCAAACACCCCTGCTGACTCGCGCGTGATGAGCCGCGATGTGGCGGTGGCGGTCTATGCGCGGCGGGCCTGGGTTCCCTCGCCCCATGCCGAGTATGGCCCCTACCTGGCCTATGCTCGCTATCACCGGGTGGATTACTTGGTCATCACGCACCGGGAGGGGACCGTCCTGCGCCCGGCCTTGGCTTTTCTGCTGGATGGCGATAACCCGCCGCCCGAGCTGGAGCTGGCGCATGTCGCGGCGGGCCAGCAGGGCCAGACCCTCGTCTATCGCATCAAGTAAGGAGCGTGGAGCATGTCTACCTTTAGCGTGGAGGTGGCCATCGTCGACAATGGCCGGGTCTTGCTGGTCCGGGAGCCCCCGCTGCATTGCTGGCGGCTCCCTGGCGGGCCCGTGCTGGACGGCATGACCTTGAGCGGGGCGGCGATCCGCCATACCAAGGAGCAGACGGGCCTGGATATCCGCCTGGGGCGGCTGATTGGCCTCTATTCGCGGCCGCAGTGGCGGGCCGGCGGTGACACGGCCTGCGTCGTGTTGGGCTTGACCATGGGCGGGCGTCGCGAGCTGGGCGCCCGGGTGGATCGCGCCCGCTACTTCTTTCCCAACGCCCTGCCCGATAACCTCTTTCCCTGGGATCGCCAGCGCATCGCCGACGTCTTTTCCGGCCAGCAGCGCGGCATCATCGTGGATGAGCAGGTCGTTTGGCCGTTCGCCACCCAAGAGATGGACCAGATCCTGCCCTCGCTGGCCGAGGAGGGCTTTGCCGAGCCGGAGGCGGCGCTGGCCGAGGCCCTGCGGCGGCTGGGGGTGGTCCTCTCCGCCGAGGACGTCGCGGCATTGTTGCAGGGATCGTGAGGGCCATCGTGACGCCTCGAGTCGTCCTGGTCAATCCGCCGGGCTTGCCGGGGACCACGGCCAACCGCGAGGGGGCCGCCGGGTTGGGGCAGGTCGAGCCGGTCGCCGCGGGCTTTACCTACCCGCCGCAGACGCTGGCGGCCGTCGCGGCTGGCCTGCGGCAGGTCGGCTGGCCGGTGGCCGCGCTCGATGCCGTCGGCGAGGGGCTGGACCTGGCGGCGACGCTGGGCCGCCTGCAAGCCAGCGGCGCGGATGCGGTGGGCGTGCAGGTCTCTTGGGCCACGGCGCCCGCCGACGTCGCTTTCCTGCGCGCCTGGCGCGCGGCGGCGCCGGATATCCCCGTTGTTCTCTTTGGCCCGGCGGTTCGCTATCTCGGCGCCGAGCTCTTGCCCGAGTTGGGGTCCGGCGCGGCGCTGGCCGGCGAGCCGGAGGGGGCTTTCCCCGTCGCTTGCCAGGCGGCCTTGGGCTCGCCAGGGCGGGCGCAGCTCCTGACCCCCGCGGGGTTGGGCGCCGCGAATTACGACGAGCAAGGCTTCCTCGTCGACCTGGACGCGCTGCCATCGCCTGCCTGGGACCTGCTGCCCCGCGAGCGCTATCGCTTCCTCACCCTCATGGGCAGCCGGGGCTGCGGCGACCAGTGCGCCTATTGCCCCTACGTGGCGGCGCAGGGGATGCGCTTTCGCGGGCGCTCGCCGGAGGGGATCGTGAACGAGCTGGCCTGGCTGGGCGAGCGCTTCCGCCCGCCCCGCATCGTCTTTCGCGACCCCGTCTTTGCCTGGGATCCCGCGCGCGTGTATGCTATCTGCGAGGGCATCCTGCGGCGCGGCCTGCGCGCGAGTTGGGAGTGCGAGTCGCGGCCCGAGCATTTCGATCCCGAGATGCTGGCACTGATGAAGCGGGCGGGCTGCGAGGGGATCAAGATCGGCGTGGAGACGATCGCGGAGCCGCTTTTGCACCGCGTGCGGCGGCTGGACCAGGAGCAGGAGGCCGAGGATTATCGGGCGCATGTGGCCGAGTTGGTGCGGGCCAGCAAGGAGCTGGGGCTGCGCTGCCGGCTGTTCGTCATGCTGGGCCTCCCCGGGGAGAGCGAGGCGGACCTGCAGGCCACCGCCGATTGGGCAGAGTCGCTGGCCCCCAGCGCGCTCAACATCAAGCCGCTCGAAATATACCCGGGCATCCGCATGTCGCCTGAGGAGCAGGACCAAGCTCAGCCGCCCAGTGAACGGTGGTTGTCCGCCTTTGAGGAGATCAAGCGCCGCTGCGAGGCGCCGGGCGCGGCCAAACCAGGCTGGGGACAGCGGGCCCAGGGCTGGCTGCGCCGACGGCTGCGGGGAGGGGAGCGATGAGGGCATTTGTGACGGGGGCCACCGGCTTTGTGGGCACCCACGTGGCGCGCGCCCTGCTGCGCGAGGGCGCGGCGGTGCGCGTCCTGGCCCGGCCGGGGTCCGATCGGCGCAACCTCGCCGACCTGGACGTGGAGGTCGTGCACGGCGACTTGCTGGAGGCCGAGTCGCTGCCCGGGCTCTTGGCGGGTTGCGACGAGTTCTATCATGTGGCCGCCTTCTATAGCACCCGGCCGGAGGATGGGCCGACGATGTACCGCGTGAACGTGGAGGGGACGCGAAACCTGCTGGAGGCGGCGCTGGCGGCGGGCGTGGGGCGCGTGGTGCACACCAGCACCATCGGGACCATCGGGCGGCCTGAGGACGGCAGCTTGCCGACGGAGGCGTCGCCTTTCAACCTCTGGGCGACGGCCAGCGACTATGCCAAGTCCAAGGTGCTGGGGGAGCAGGCGGCGCTGGAGCTGGCCGAGCGGGGCCTGCCCGTGGTGGTGGTGAACCCCTGCGCCCCGGTGGGGCCGCGGGACGTCAAGCCCACCAGCACCGGGCAGCGCATTGTGGATTATCTGCAGGGCAAGCAGCCCTCTTTTGTCTCCGGGGGCATCAACTTTGTGTCGGTCGCCGACGTGGCGGCGGGGCACCTGCTGGCGGCGCGCAAGGGCCAACCCGGCCAGCGCTATATCCTCGGCCATGCCCAGGGCAACCTCTCCTTGGCTGACTTTTTCGCGCTGATGAAGCGCGTCTCCGGCGTCACCCTGGCGGCGAGCCGGCGGCGTCCGCTGGTGGCGCTGCGGGCGCGGCTGCGGTCCCGCTGGCGCCCGCCCCGGCAGGGCCAGCAGCCGATGGCGCTGACCTGCGATCCGTCGCGGGCGATCCGCGAGTTAGGGCTGCCGCAGACGCCGCTGGCGGAGGCCTTTGCCGAGGCGGTGCGCTGGTTCCGCGAGAATGGGTACGTGAGGAGCTAGATGGGCGAGCGATGGCGTGCGGTCCGCTGGAAGGCCAAAAAGACGGTGCTGGCGCTGCTGATGCGGCACTCGGGGCTGCGGGGCTGGGGGCGCTTTTGCTCCTGGCTGGCGGGGAGCATGGTGGGGCCCTATAAGGACAAAAAGGTGCTGGCCAACCTCACCGACCGCCCCTACATCTCGCCGCGCGCGCAGATCAAGTGCCCCGGGCTCCAGATCGGCCGCAACGCCTTTATCGATGACAACGTCACGATCTATAGCCACGAGGATGGCGCGGGGATCGTGTTAGGCGACCGGGTGCACATCCACCGGGGCACGATCCTGGAGGTGGGGGGCGGCGGCCAGATCGTGATCGGCGCCGACACCCACATCCAATCCAACTGCAACCTGAAGGCCTTTCTCCGCGACCTGAGGATCGGCGCGCACGTGCAGATGGCCCCTCAATGCGCCTTAAGCCCCTACGAGCATGGCTTTGAGGACATCTCGCGCCCCATGCGCGAGCAGCCGATCCACAGCAAGGGGCCGATCGTGCTGGAAGACGACGTCTGGTTGGGGGTGGGGGTGCGGGTGCTGGACGGCGTGACCATCGGCCAGGGGGCGGTGATCGGCGCCGGGGCGGTGGTGACCAAGGACATCCCGCCGCTGGGCATCGCCGTGGGCATGCCCGCCCGGGTGATCCGCTGGCGCGGCGGCGCGCCGGGCGGCAAATGACGATATTGTTATGGCCGCTGGCGGCAGCGTTCATGCGAATTTCACTTTCGCCTTTATAATGGTATAATCGATGCTTGACAAGCGCATGTCCCAGAGCGGCGACGGGAGGCTATGAACAGCTCGAATTGGCCCAGCATATCCGTCATCATCCCCGTTCACAATTCGCAGCGCACGCTGAAGCAGTGTCTGGATGCGGTCATGGCGTCCCGCTACCCCGATTACGAGTTGGTGGTGGTGGATGATGCCTCCACCGATGAATCGCCCAACATCGCCGCGGCCTATGCTTGCCAGTTGGTGCGGCTATCGCGCAACGAGGGGGCAGCCTGCGCCAAGAACCGGGGGGCGGCCCACGCCACGGGCGACGTGCTCTTTTTCACCGACTCGGACGTGGTGATCCCGCCCGATGCGCTGAGCATCGTGGCCGAGGACCTGGCCGACCCCGAGGTGGCGGGGGTGGTGGGCCTGCTGAGCGCCGAGCTGCCCTACGATGATTTCGCCAGCCAGTTCAAGAACCTGTGGATGCACTTTACTTACGCCCGCTTGCCGCGCTATGTGGGCCTCTTTTACACCAGCGCCGCCTCGCTGCGCCGTTCGATCTTTGCGGCGCAGGGCGGTTTCGACGAGGGCTATCGCGGGGCCAGCGTCACCGAGGATATGGACTTTGGGCAGCGCCTGCTGACGGCGGGCCATCGCATCCGCTTCGACGGGCGGCTGGCCGTCCAGCACCTGAAGCACTATACCTTTGGCGAGCTGCTCCGCACCGATTTCGAGCGGGCGCGCGCCCTGATGAAAATCCTGCTGCGGACCAGGCTGGCGCGCCGTCCGGGCGAGGCCAAGCGCAAGCATTTCGCCTCCGTGCCCTGGTTTTTCACCGCCAGCGTGCCCCTGGCCGGGTTGCTGGCGCTGGGCCTGTTGCTGATGCTGGTTTGGCCCGGCTGGGGGGCCGCCCTGGCGCTGGCCAGCCTGGCGGCGATCCTTGTGCTGAACGGGAGCTTTCTGGCCTTTTTGGGGCGCCAGCGCGGCGCCCGGTTCTTTCTCCAATCGGCCCTGTTCTTGCCCCTGAACCTGTTCGTGTCGGGCCTGGGCATCGCCGCGGGCGTGGTGGACATCGCCCGGGGACGCCGTTACTAAAACGCTAGGAGCATCGCCTTGAGTGCTGTCCGTTACCTGAAATATGCCAAGCGCATCGTGGCCAAGCGGGGCGCCTCTCCGCTCTATTTCGTCTATTTCGTCTCGGATCTCTGCAATGCCCATTGCAAGCACTGCCTGCTGGCGACGCACGATGAGGCGGTGCGGGAAAAAGAACTCAAGATCGACGAGATCGAAAAGGTCTCGGCCAGCATGGACGACATGCTCTTTTTCACGCCCACCGGCGGCGAGCCATTCATGCGCAAGGACCTGGCCGAGATCGTGCGCATCTTTCATCGCAACAACCATGCCTTGAACGTCGGCATCCCCACCAACGGCAGCCTGACGGGGCGGGTGGTGGAGACGGCCAAGGATATCCTGGACACCTGCCCGGATATCGACCTGCACATCGACGTCTCTATCGACGACATCGGCGAGCGGCACGACGAGATTCGCCAGTTCCCCGGCCTTTTTGAGCGGGCCACCCGCACCTACAAGGCGCTGCGCGAGCTGGAGGCGCACTATCCCGGCTTTAGCACCTGCGTCGAGATCACCGTTTCCGCCTATAACCAGGACCACCTCCTGGAGCTTTACAACCACCTGACCCACCAGGTGGGCGTCAACACGGTCTTTACCCTGCTCACCCGCGGGGCGCCGCGCGACCCCGGCGCCGGGGTCATCGACATCACCAAGTATGAGGAGTTGCACCGCGTGCTGGAAGCGGACAACAAGGCGCGCATGCTCTCCGGCTATTACAAGATGCCCTTCTCTGACGTGCTGAACGCCAAGCGCATCGTCCGCCCCAAGATTATCGCCGAGACCGTGCGCGAGCACGCCTACCAGATCCCCTGCTATGCGGGCAGCCTGGGCGGGGCCATGTTTAGCCAGGGCCAGGTGCTCCCTTGCGAGCTGCAGGTGGACCGCATGATCGGCAACGTGCGCGACTATGACTATGACTTCAAGGCGCTGTGGCATAGCGAGCGCGCCGAGGAGCTGCGCCGCTACATCCGCGAGACCAAGTGCTTTTGCACCTACGAGTGCTTTCTCACCGTCAACATCTTGTTCAACCCCCTGGTCTTGCCCCGGGTGGGCAAAGAGTGGGCGGCGCTCAAGGCCGCCAAGCTCAAACACCGGCTCACCGGCGGGCGCGCGGATGGCTTGGTGACCGTGCGCGCCGATACCGACGAGCGAGGATAGATGTCGCCATGCATAAAGGACACAAGATCTCGGTCGTGCTGCCCTGCTACAACGAAGAAGAGGGCGTGTGCATCGTCATGGGGGACATGCCCGCCCTGGTGGACGAAGTGGTGGTGGTGGACAACAACTCGAAGGACCGCACCAGCGAGCGGGCCGCCGAGCGGGGCGCCAAGGTGGTGCTGGAGACGCGGCAGGGCTATGGCGCGGCGTACAAGGCGGGTCTGGCCGCGGCCACTGGCGATGTGATCATTTGCATGGATGGGGATGGGACCTATCCGCGCACCTTTATCCCCGTGCTGCTGGACGTGATGTTCGAGTTCGACCTGGATTTCATCACCTGCGACCGCACGGGGCACAAGCTGACCAAGTCCAGCCCGCTGCGGCTATTCGGCAACTGGGCCCTTGGCCTGGCCATGAACCTGCTCTTCTGGATTCGCATCCGCGACTCGCAATCGGGCATGTGGCTGCTGAAGCGCGATATCCTGCCCCTGCTCCACCTGACCAGCGACGGGATGGCCTTTTCCGAAGAGATCAAGATCGAGGCGTTTACCCATCGGGATCTGCGCTGCGAAGAGCTGCCCATCTATTACCGCGACCGCTACGGCGAGAGCAAGCTCAACCTCTGGAAAGACGGCCTGACCAACCTCATCTTTTTGCTCAAGAAGCGCTTCGCGCGGCGCCCCTCGGCGCACGAGACCACATCACCAGCCGCCCCCTCTGCCGATCGCACGCCATGAGCGGGGGACGCGCCAACGGGTGGGCCAAGCGCATCGCCCGACCCCTGGGCGCTCTGGCGGTTTTCGTGGCCCTCAGCGTGCTGATGACCTATCCGCTGGTGTTGGATCCTGGCGGCTCGGTGTTGGGGCCGCCGCAGGACAACTATTACTACCTGAGCTGGTTTGCCTGGTTCCGGCACACGCTGGTGGACCTGCGGGCGCCCAGCACCTTCAACCCCGGCGTCTTTTATCCCTTCGGCCACGACTTTAGCACCTCGGAGACCACCTGGGCCAACCTGGCGCTGGGCTTGCCGGCGCTGCTGATCTGGGGCGAGGTGGCCGCTTTCAACCTGTCCCTGTTCCTCTCTTTCGTCCTCTCCGGCCTGGGCATGTACGTCCTGATCTCGTCCCTCACCGGCAGTTGGTGGGCCGGGTTGGTGGGCGGGGCGATCTATGCCTTCTCCCCCTATCGACTGGCGCATGTGGCGGGGGGGCAATTGCCGCTGTTGGGCACGCAATGGCTGCCGCTCTGCCTGTGGAGTCTGGAGCGCGTGCTGCGGGACCGGCGCTGGGCCTGGGGGTTGGGCGTGGGGTTCTTCTTCGCGCTGACGGCCCTCTCCTCGTGGTATTACGCGTTTATGGCCGGGCTGCTGCTGCCGATCTATGCGCTGGTGCGGGCGCGGCCCTGGCGGGAGCATCTGCGCCAGCGCCACGTCTGGGCGGCGTTGGGGGCGGCCGTGCTGGTGGCGGCGCTGTGCATCGGCCCGGCGATTTGGCCCACGCTCGAGCTCAGCGGCCAGGAGACCATGTCCTACTCGCTGCAATGGGTGGATCGCTGGTCGGCCAGCGTGGCCGATTACCTGCTGCCCAACGTGATGCAGCCGCTCTGGGGCGGCGCTACCACCGGGTTCTACCAGGGGCAGCGCTACTTTTACGAGCGGGTGCTCTACCTGGGGTACGTGCCGCTGCTGCTGGCGGGGTATGCCCTCTGGCGCGCGCGGCGCAAGGGCGCGGCGCTGGCCGGGACCTGGCCCCGAGTCGTCACGGCGCTGCTGTGGATGGGAGGGCTTGCCTTCATCCTTTCGCTGGGCACGACGCTGCACTGGCGCGATGTGGCCCCAGTTCATATCCCCGTCCCCGCGGGGCTGGACCAGCTCTTTGATCGCTTCATGTTCAACTGGGTCACTCGCTTTTCCCTGAACGCCAGCGAGTACCATTGGGGCTACCAGCAGCCGGGGCACATCGTCCTGCCCCTGCCCGCCATGCTGCTCTATCTCTATCTCCCCTTTTCCAACGCCATGCGCGTCTGGTCGCGTTTTGGGCTGCTGGTCAGCCTGTGCCTCGCCGTGCTGGCGGGCGGCGGCGTGGCGCTGCTGCGCGCCGAGCTAAAGCGCTGGGGCGGGGCGGCCACGGCGGCGGGTCTGGCGCTGCTGGCGTTGGTGCTCTTCGAGTACGCCGCGATCCCCTTTCCCTATGGCGTCTCCCAGGTGGAGGCCCAGCCGGCCACCACGTGGCTGTCCGAGCAGGAGGGGGATTTCGCCGTGATGGAACTGCCGCTCAGCCGCGCGCTGAACGGGCCGCCGCTCTATGCGGGGCTGCTGCATGGCAAGCCGCTGGCCTATGGCTATGGCACCTTTTTCCCGGATGCCTGGGTGGCGCGGTGGGACACGTTGCAGTCCTTCCCCAGCGATGCGTCGCTGGAGGTGCTGGCGGAGTGGGACGTCCGGTACGTGCTGGTGGCCGCGCGCAACTATGGCGACGATTGGTCTCGCGTGACCCAAGAGATCGCCGCCCAGGAGGGGCTGCAGGCGGTGGGGGTCTTCCCGGAGCGCGAGCTATATCGGGGCGATCGTTGGTTCACGGCCACGCGGGGGACCGATCTGCCCTTCGTGGCCGACGAGATACACGTTTTCGAGTTGCGCGTACCGTGACGATCTGGTATAATCCCTAGTTGCGCTGAAAGGCAACTGGCTCAGAGGGGATGGCAGCTCATGCCGCGCAACCGCCTGAACAAGCGAATACATCTTGGGCTGGCCGCCCTGGCCCTGCTGGCGCTGGCCGTGGTGGTCGATGCGTTCTGGGTCGAGCCGTATCGCTTGCAGGTGCAAGAGGTCGCGGTCGCCATCGAGGGCCTGCCGCCGGCGCTGGCGGGGCTGCGGATCGCCCAGATCAGCGACACGCACATCGTCGGCGCCAATCGATTGACGCGGCGGGTGCAGGACGAGCTGCACCGGCTCGATCCCGACCTGATCGTGATCACCGGCGACCTGATCGAGCACGTGGCTGCCTATAACCTGTGGGCCGAGCGGGCCGCCGAGGTGGGCGAGTTCCTCCGCGGGCTGCCGACGCCGCGGTATGGCACCTGGATCACCCGCGGGAATACGGACATTTCGCGCTATGGCGGGCACAGCGACCTGCTAATCCGGCAGATGGCCTCCAGCGAGGCCACGTTGCTAATCAACGAGCGCGTCTCGCTGGATATCGGCGGGTCCACGTTGGTCCTGGCGGGCGTCGATTTCGCCCACTTGCCCGAGGGCTTTTCCGCCGATCACGTGGTCGTCGAGCGAGAGGGGAACCGGGTGGTGGCCGCGCCGCCGTGCACCGGCAACGCCTTTACGCACTATGTGGCGGGGCCGGGCTGGCCCGCCGAGGGGTACGAGTTCACCGGGCGGCTGAGCTACACCGATGCGGCGGGAGGCATTGGGCTGGTGCTGGACTCGCGCTATCCCTGGGGCGAGGACCACTACCAGCGGCTGCGCGCGCATCGCGAGGCGCCCGAGTGGCAGGTGGCCTCCAAGGGCGTGGAGGTGATGGCGGGGACGGCCGGCGCCGGGCTGGAGCCGCAGCCGGGGCTCTGGTACCGCTTCCGGGTCCGCTACCAGCGGCAGGGCGAGCTGGCGCGGTTGCAGGCGCGGCTCTGGCCCCAGGATGGCCCCGAGCCGGTGGGCTGGCCCATCGACGTGGGGACGCGAGAAGGGCAGCCTTCGCCTTTCGACCGGCAGGGCGTTCCCGGCTTTTGGAGCGTTGGCCCCGGCTGGAAGTACTGGGACGACCTGCAGATCGCCGCGCTGGATGGCGCGGTGCTCTGGGCGGAGGATTTCGAGTCCGCTGCGCCGGCGGACGATCCGCTGGGCTGGCTCGATTTCGGCGTCAACCAGGGCCAGTTGCAGATCGCGCTGGAGGGCGCGCCGGAGGATGCCGTTACGATCCTTTTGGCCCATTCGCCGGACATCATCTCTGAGGTGTCGGGGATGAAGGTCGACCTGGCGCTCTCTGGTCACACCCACGGCGGGCAGGTCCGCTTGCCGATCTTGGGGCCTTTGTACATCAACACGACTTTGGGAAGGCGCTATAATCAAGGGTTGTTTCGCTTCGCTGACTCGTGGCTCTACGTCAATCGCGGCGTGGGGACCCGGGGGTTGCCGATCCGGTTTCTTTGCCCGCCGGAGCTCACCATCATCTCGTTGGAGCAGAAAAGGTGAAAGATATGCGGGAAGCATCTAGCCAGCGTCGCCGTGGCTTGCCACGCGCACGGCAGCATACCTTTCCATTGGGGTTGGCGTTTGTCCTGTGCGCTCTCTTGCTGAGCCTCGCCTCCGGCGTGCTGGCGTCCCAGGCCGAGTCGCCGGCGCAGCCGGTGGCCAACCTGGATGGCACGTATTCGGTGGGGTTTCAATATGGGGCGGGCTACGATGACGTCATTGACACCTACATCGATGAGCGCGTCGGCTATGATAACACCAACTTGGGCGCGGACCCCGAGATGCAATTGCGCTATGGCGGCATCCAGCGCCCGCTGATCCGCTACGATATCTCGGTGATCCCCGCTGGCGCGCACATCGTCCGGGCTGAGCTCAAGCTCTACGTCACCTACAAGTCCTATGGCGACAACACCAAGAACCTGGAAACCAAGGTCTATCAGGTCACGCGCCCCTGGTCCGAGACGGGCGCCACCTGGCATATGGCGGCCTATGAGGAGCCGTGGCAGGTCTCCGGCGCCAATGGCGTGCCGGGGGACCGGCTGGGCGTCGCCGTGGCGACCAGGGTGCTGGCTCCCGCCGAGCGGCTGACCACGGTGGCCTATGATGTGACCAGCGCCGTGCAGGCCTGGGTGGACGACCCCGCCAGCAACCAGGGCCTGATCTTTATCGGGTCGGCGAGCGCCGCGCCCACCGGCTATACCTTTGCCAGCTCGAGCACTTCCGTGCAGGCCCAACGCCCGCGCCTCGAGGTCACCTATGAGGGCGAGGCGCCCCTGCATACGGCCACGCCGACGCCCACGCTCACCCATACGCCCACGCCGGAGAACCTGAACATCGTCACCTCGCCGGTGGCGGGCGGCTGCATCGGCGCGGGGCCGGACGCGACCACCTTTGGCTACTCGGATCGCGCCAATGTCCTGCTGTACTGGGAGGGCACGCCCTGGTCGGCCAAGCTGATCATGGACGAGGCCAGCGCGCAGTGCGGGCACAGCATCTATGTCAACGATCACAAGATCGGCGTCTCTTTCCCCGAGGCGGGCAGCTATTGCGGCACGGGTCGGACCAAGGAGTGGACCTTCGACTCGGCATACCTGATCAATGGCTGGAACACCGTGCGCATCGCCGCGGATGGCCCTTGCTACGAGAACGGCTGGACGGCCACCAACATCAAGCTCCAGGTGGTCGGCGCGGTGGTGGCGCCGCTGGTGGAGGATGTGCTCTATGGGACGCGCGCGCCCTATGACCTCTGGGCCAATGTGCAGGTTCCCCTCAGCTATTCCCCCGACCACGCCGCGCCGCTGGTGATCGCCCTCCACGCCTGGTCGTTCAATTCGGCGGCGGCCTCGTCCAACGCCCTCAACTATTACGCCATGGCGGCTAACGCGCGGGGGATGATCCTGGCCGCGCCGCAGAT
>JAAYEA010000422.1 GCA_012689325.1 Chloroflexota bacterium | reverse complement strand
TGCCCCCGGCAAGAGTGGATCTTGCAGGCGGGGCGGCGGGACAACCACTTGTTGCGGCACAAGATCGAGCCGGTGGACGGCCATTTCGCGCTGCCCCCCGGCCCAGGCCTGGGCCTGGAACTGGACGAGTCAGCCATCGAGAGCCGTGAGGAAATCGTCTTCTCGTAGCCTGATAAAAACGAACTAGGAGAGTAGCAGATGCGCGTTGCCGAGATCGTCGTCAAGATACTGGAAAAAGAGGGGATCGAGGCCGCCTTTGGCATCCCCGGGGCGGCCATCAACCCCGTGTACGAGTTCCTGGGCGCCTCCCAGCAGATCAAGCACTATATCGCCCGCCACGAGGAGGGCGCGGTCCACGCCGCCGACGGCTATGCCCGCGCCACCGGCGGCCAGCGCATGGCCTTGGCCATCTGTACCTCGGGGCCGGGGGCCACCAATTTCGTCACCGGGCTCTATACGGCGCAGGTGGACTCCATCCCGCTCATCGCCATCACCGGGCAGAACGTGCGCGCCCAGTTGGGCAAGGAAGCGTTCCAGTGCGTGGACATCGCCGCCATCGCCGCCCCGGTCTGTAAAAAGACCTGGTGCATCACCGAGCCATCGCAGGTGCCGTTCATCATGCAAGAGGCTTTCCACCTGGCGCGGGAGGGGCGGCCCGGGCCGGTGCTGCTGGACCTCCCGCTGGACGTGCAGATGGCGGATGTCCCCTTCGACCCATCGCTCTATAGCCCGCTGCCGATCCACAAGCCCGCCCCTGACCCGGCGTTGATCGCGCGGGCCATCGACATGCTGCTCCAGGCCGAGAACCCCGTGCTGATCATGGGCGGCGGCGTGCTGCTGGCCCAGGCGGCGGAGACCTTTGTCGCGCTGGCGGAGCACCTGGCGCTGCCGGTGATCACCACCTACATGGCCACCGGCGGCATCCCGGCGGACCACCCGCTGCACGTGGGGCACATCGGCATCCAGGTGGGCTCGCCCTTCGGCAACCAGTTCTTCCTGGGCAGCGACGTGGTGATGGGGATCGGCTGCCGCTTCGTGGACCGCCACACCGGCAAGCTCGACGTCTATACCAAGGGGCGCAAATTCATCCACGTCAACATCGAGCCGTCCCACATCGGGCGCATCGTCCCCACCGAGCTGGGCATCGTCGCCGACGCCGGGCTGGCGCTGGACGCGCTCTTGGCCGAGGCCAAGGCCCGCACCGCCCCGCGGCAGCCCTGGGGCCGCGTCGCGCGCATCCCCGAGGAGCGCGCGCGGCTGGCCCGCAAGACCGACTATGACCAGGTGCCGATCAAGCCGCAGCGGGTCTATCAAGAGATGAACGCCTATTTCGGCGCGGACGCCATCTTTACCACCGGCTGCGGGCTGACCCAGATCTGGTCGGGGCAGTTCCAGCAGACCTCGCGGCCGCACACCTACCTCGCCTCCGGCGGCGCGGGGACGCTGGGCTACGACCTGCCGGCGGCCATCGGCGCCAAGCTCGCCCGGCCTGATGCCACCTGCGTGGCGGTGATGGGCGACGGCGGGTTCGGCTTTATGGTGGAGGAGCTGGCCATGGCCTGCCAGCACCGCGTGCCGGTGATCGTGATCATCGTCAACAACGGCTACCTGAGCCTGATCCGCCAGAACCAGAAATACGCCTACGAGTACGAGTACGGCGTGGACCTGTCCTATGACGGGCTGGGCATCGACTTTGTGAAGCTGGCCGAGTCGTTTGGCGCGTATGGGGAGCGGGTGACCCGGCCGGAGGAGCTGCGCGGGGCCTTTGAGCGGGCGGAGCGCTGCGGCAAGGCGGCGGTGATCGACGTGATCGTCGAGCGCGAGGCCGACGCCTCCATGGGCGCCAGCATTGACGCGATACGCGAGTTCGTGTAGGGGACTCGCCCGCGCATCGAAACCGATTTGACAGGGTTACCATCTCGTGATATGCTTGAGGAGATGTACTTGGGAGGTAGATGCCCCGGGATGGTTACCGCAACCACCGAACCCTGCGAGCTGACCCGTCGGCGGAGCCCGACGCGCCTTGCGCCCTCCGCCGGCTCGTGGTTTCCCATTTTCGGGCCTCATCCAACGGCTCGACCCAGAATCCTCGCCATTTCGGCTCCATAGCCGGAATCGCGAGGATTCTTTTTGTCCGGGCGATGGACAACGGGGCCAGGGGCAACTGGCCCATACCGCAGCGGAGAAAGGAGGCGCGCGCAGCTAAGCACAGCAGCGGGGTCAAGGACGATCCGGGCAGGAGGCAAGGCGGCTGTAGAGACATCCACATCCTTCGAATCCCTTATTTGCTAGGAGGAGCACGAAATGGCTAGCGCCAAGAAGCAGGTTTACGGTTATCTGCCCCCCGATGTGCCCCAGGCCGGCGCGTTGATTAGCCTGGGCTTCCAACACGTCCTGACCATGTTCCCCGCCACCGTGCTGGTGGCCATCCTCACCGGCTTTGATGTGGGCGTGACCCTGTTCGGCAGCGGGCTGGCCACCATCATCGCGCTGCTGGGCTCGGGCATGCGCATCCCGCTCTACTATGGCTCGAGCTTTTCCTATATCGCCGCCATCGTCGCCGTGGTCGGCGCCGAGTGGGGCGGCCAGGCCGTGGCGCAGGTGGGCATCGTCGCCACCGCCTTCGTCTCGATCCTCGCCGGGCTGCTGATCCGCTTTGTGGGCAAGGCGGCGCTGGACAAGGTGCTGCCGCCCATCATCACCGGCTCGGTGGCGCTGGTCATCGGCATCGCGCTGGCCAAGACGGCGCTGGACCAGGCCGCCACCAACTGGCTGGTGGCGATCATCACCCTGTTGTCCACCATCCTCTTTTCGGTGTATCTGCGCGGCCGCGGCCTGATCGGCATGCTGCCGATCCTGCTGGGCGCGGTGGTCGGCTATATCGCCGGCGTCATCACGGGCATCGTGGACTTTGCGCCGGTGGCCGACGCCGCCTGGCTCCGCGTGCCGGATTTCAGCCTGCCTGACTTTGGCAACAAGAACGCGCTGCGGGCGATCCTGGCCATCGCGCCCATCGCCATCGCCACCATCCCCGAATCCACCGCCCACCTCTACCAGATCAGCCTCTATGTGGACCGGCTGGCCGACGACCTGGGCCGCAAGCCGCTCCAGATCAAGAACCTCATCGGCCTGAACCTGATCCTGGACGGCGTGGGCGACTTTATCAACGGCATGCTGGGCGGCTGCGCGGGGACCAACTATGGCGAGAACAACTCGCTGATGGCCATCACCCGCAACTATTCGGTTCCCGTGCTCATCACCGCGGGCGTCATCGCCATCCTGTTGAGCTTTGTCGGCAAGCTGGCGGCCGTCGTGGGCACGCTGCCCACCGCCGTCACCGGCGGGCTGGCCATCTACCTGTTCGGCGTCATCGGCCTGCAGGGCGTGGCGCTGATCCAGTCGGAAAAGGTGGACCTCTTTGACCCGCGCCAGCTGGCGATCGGCGCGCTGATCACGGTCATCGGCATCGGCGGCGCGGCCTTCCCTGGCGGCAATATCCCCATCGGCAACTGGGAGCTGCCCTCCATCGCCACCGCCGCGGTGGTCGGCATCCTGGTCAACGCCATTTTCCTGATCTTCCCGGCGCGCAACGGCGCCAAAGCGGCCGAAGAGGGGTAATCCCGCACAACGCTGGCGCCTGACCCACGCAGCAACCATTGAGGCCCTCGCCGGGCGGCATGATCTTGGCCCCTCCGGCGAGGGCCTTATTGCGTCCTCCGGCGAGCAGGGTTGCGCGCATTCAGGCAGATTGGCGAACCCTGTTTGACAGTGCGAAAAGAAACTGTTATACTTGCGAAAGCATAAGAAAACCGTGCGACATCACAGGCCGATCCGGGAGGAAGCACATGGCAAAGCTAGCCATCAACGGCGGCGACAAGACCATCGGGCGCGAGTTGGGCCGCAAATGGCCCATCTATGACGAGAGCGAGGAAAAGGCGCTGCTGGACGTGCTGCACAGCGGCATGTGGTGGCGCGGCGGCGAGCGGCTGGCCGGCGCCCAGTCCAAGGTCACCGCCTTCGAGGACGCATTTGCCGCCTATCAAGGGGCCAAGTACGGCGTGGCCGTGACCAACGGCTCGGTGGCCATGGAGTGCGCGCTGCGCGCCGCGGGCGTGGAGGCGGGCCACGAGGTCATCGTCCCCGCGCTCACCTTTATCTCCACCGTAACCTCCGTCCTGATGGTCAACGCCATCCCCGTGCTGGTCGATACCGACCCCGGCACCCTCGACCTGGACCCGGACGCCTTCGAGGCGGCCATCACCCCGCGCACCAAGGCCGTGCTGGTGGTGCACATGGGCGGCTACCCGGCGGACATGGACCGCCTCATCGAGATCGCCAACCGCCATGGCGTGGTCATCGTGGAGGACGCGGCCCACGCCCACGGCTCCGAGTGGCGTGACCAGCGGGTGGGCGCCCTCTCCGGGCTGGGCACCTTTAGCTTTCAGGCCACCAAGGCCTTCTCCGGCGGCGAGGGCGGCCTGGTCGTCACCAATGACGAGGCCTATGCCGAGCGCGCTTTCTCCTACCACCACATCGGCCGGCTGCCCGGGCGGCCCTTCTACGAGTTCCACCAAGTGGGCACCAACCTGCGCATGACCGAGTGGCAAGGGGCCATCCTGCTGGCCCAGTT
>JAAYEA010000421.1 GCA_012689325.1 Chloroflexota bacterium | reverse complement strand
TGGCGGGGTGGGCGTTGAAGGGGAGAAAGCCCGCCATGGCCCCAAAGAGCGCCAGGGGGAGCAGCGCCACGCTGTATTGCTGCTCGCGGACCATGTGGATAGTCAGGATCAGCGAGCAGATGGCCGTCACCCCGGCGGCGAGGCCGTCCAGCCCATCCAGGAAATTGACGGTGGAGATCATGCCCGTGATCCAAAAGACGGTGATCAGGATGGGCAGCGGCCAGGAGATCCAGACCTGCTGATCGGTGAAGGGGTTGTTCACCACCTCGATAAAGATCAAAAAGGCGATGGCGATGAGCGCGGCGAGCAGGTGCGCGGCGAACTGGGCCCGGGCGGAGAGCTCCTTGCGGTCATCCACCACGCCGACGGCGGCCAGCACCGTCATGCCGATCAGCACCCCCGCCAGCCGCGTGGTCTCGTTGGGGTCGGGGCCCTCCGGCGTCGGCGGCATCCACTCCGGCGGCAAAAAGGGGATGATGAGCATGGCGATGGCGCACGACACATAGATCGCCAGCCCCCCCGACCGCGGGATGATCCCCTGGTGGCGGCGGCGCTCGTCGGGGACGGCCACCAGGCCCCAGCGCCGGCCCAGCCGCGCCGCGAGGGGCGTCAGGGCCAGCGAGAGCAACAGCGATGTCGCCAGGACCACGATGAAGGCGATCATATCCTTGTCCCCGCCGATGGGCGCGCCCGCTGGCGCGAATCGGCTATCCCGTGCCGAATTGCCGGTCGCCGGCGTCGCCCAAGCCGGGCACGATGTATCCGGCGGGCGGGTCGTCCGGCCCGATGGGCTCCGGGGTCAGGTGGTCATCGATGACGCCCACGTGGATATCCACGTCCGGGTGCGCGCTCGTGACCCGCGCGATCCCTTCCGGCGCGGCGATGATGGAGAGCACCTTGATCCGCTTGGCCCCCCAGCGCTTGAGGATGTCGATGGTGGCTTCCACCGAGCCGCCGGTGGCCAGCATGGGGTCCACGATCAGGCACAGCTGGACCGTGGGGTAGCTCGGCAGCTTGTTATAGTATTCCACGGGCTGCAGGGTCTTGTGGTCGCGATAGAGGCCGATGTGCCAGACCTCGGCGGCGGGCAAAAGGTCCCACACGCCCTCCACCATGCCCAGCCCCGCCCGCAGGATAGGGACCAGCCCGATCCGCTCGGCCATCTCTTTGCCCGTCGTGGTGGCCAGCGGCGTCTCCACCGGCACGTCCACCAGGGGCACATCCAACGTGGCCTCGTAGGCCAGCAGGGTCGAGACCTCGCGCACCAGCGCCCTGAACTTTTTCGGCTCGGTGTCCTTGTCACGCAAAAGCGTGATCTTGTGCTGGATCAAAGGGTGGTCGGACTGTACCACTTTGCCCATGGTGGCCTCCCAGGTTGCGGTTTGCGCCCGCAGGGGTCAGCATCCCTGGCCTCTGGCTCCGTCGCGGGCTGAAATCGGCGCGATTGTAACAGAAAAGGGAGCAAAACGCAAATGGGGGGCGCGGCGGTTTTTCGGGCGATGAGGATCGGTGGTATAATCAGGGCGTGCCGCGGCCCCGCGAGCAGGACGAGAGCGCAGGAGGGGTTATGCCCAGCGCTGCACCAACCATCATCACCAAGATGCTCTTGCCGAGCAGGCGCCCCAGCCTGCTCTCGCGGCCTCGGTTGGTGGACTTTATCCATAGCCACATCGACCTCAAGCTCGTGCTCATCTCGGCCGGCGCGGGCTATGGCAAAACCTCCCTCCTGACCGAATTCGTCCACGATACCGACCTGCCTGTCTGCTGGCTCTCCCTGGATGAAGGCGATCGCGACCTGCGCGTTTTCCTCGATTACCTGCTGGGGGCGATCCGCTGCCGCTTTCCCGACTTTGGCCGCCAGACCGGCGAGCTCTTGCGCAACGCCGGGGCCTTGCCCGACCTCCGCGCCATCGTCGGGGCGCTGGCCACCGATATCTATGCCGATATCGCCAGCTATTTCGTCCTCGTGCTGGATGACTATCACCTCATGGATGAGAGCCTGGAGGTCAACCAGTTCCTGGACCTGTTGCTGCGGCACCTGCCCGCCAACTGCCACCTGATCCTCTCCAGCCGCACCCTGCCCACCAAGCTGACCATGACCCGCCTGGTGGCTCGCCAAGAGATCGCGGGCTTGGGCGTCTCGGACCTGCGCTTCACCGCGGAAGAGATCCAGGCGCTGATGCGGCAGAATTACGAGATGGAGCTCCCCGACGACCAGGCCGCCGCCATCGCCGAGCGCTCCGAGGGCTGGATCACCGGCATCCTGCTCACCACCCATGACCTCTGGAAAGGGCTCTTTCGCAACATCCTGCGCGTGCAGGGCGACGAGAGCCAGGTCTTTGACTATCTCGCCAGCGAGGTCTTTGCCCTGCAACCCCCCGCGCGCCAGCGTTTCCTCCTCGCCACCGCCGTGCTCGACCGCATGAACCCCAGCCTGTGCAACGCCTTGCTGGGGATATCGGACGCCGGCGAGATCCTGACCGAGCTGGAGCAGAACAACCTCTTTACCTTCCGGCTGGAAGGGGAGGGGAGCTGGTTTCGCTACCACCACCTCTTCCGTGGTTTTCTGCTGTCCCGGGGCCGCGAGCAGGACGCCGAGCGCTACCTGGCGCTGCACGGCCAGGCCGGGCAGCTCTTCGCCGAGCGCGGCCTCTGGCCGGAGGCCATCGCCCAATACCTGCAAGGCGGGTTCTGGGAGGGGGCCGCCGCGGCCATGGAGCAGGTCGCTCCGCAGGCGCTCGAATCCGGCCAGTGGACCACCCTGGCGCAGTGGGTGGATGCGCTCCCCCCGGCCACCCGCGGGCGCCATCCCTGGCTCTTGCATCACCGCGCCAAGCTCCACATGGAGGCGGGCCAGTCGGCCCAGTCCAGGGAGCTTTTCGAGCAGGCCAAGGCCGCCTTTGAGCGCGATGGCGACCGCGTCGGCGTGGCCAGCGCGCTGGTGGAGGAGGGCATCCTCTTGCAGCACTCCGGGCAGGTGGCGCTGGCCCTGGACAATGCCCGCGGCGCCTTGCAGCTATTGGGGGAGGATGGCACCGTGATCGCGGGCCGCGCCCACCGCGGGCTGGGGTCCGCCCTGATCATGCAGGGCCACGCCGTCGAGTCGGTGGGCGAGCTGGAGCAGGCCCTGGCGATCTATGAGCGGCTGGGGCGCTATTACGACGTGGCCCTGGTGCACCACGAGCTGGGCTTGGCCCACGACCGGCTGGGCAATGCGGGCCTGGCCGCCTTGCATTGGGAGCAGGCCCGCAAGTACTGGCAGCGCGTGGGCAACGTCGCCGGCCTGGCCAACACGCTCAACAGCCTCGGCGTCGCGCTGTATACCCAGGGGCAGTACGCCCAGGCGCTGGAAGTGCTGGAGGAGGCCCTGGAAAAGACCCGCCAGGCCAGCGTGCCTCGCGTCGAGGCCTACGTCCTCGCCAGCCTGGCCGACCTCTATCGCGACCTCGACGACCTGCCGCTGGCCCTGCAGGCCTACGAGCACGCGCTGGAGATCAGCAAGCGCAGCGAGGTGCCCTTCATCGTGCTCTATGCCCTGCTGGGCTTGGGCGACATTTATCGGTTGCAGGATAACCTCGACGCCGCCAGCTATTACATCGAGCAAGGGCAGCAGTTGGCCCAGGAGGGCCAGTCGCGCTATGACCTGGGGCTCTACAAGCTGGCCCATGGCGCGCTGGCGCTGCACCTGGGGGACCGGCGCGGCGGCGAGCGCGAGCTGCGGGAGGCGGCCCAGTTCTTTGAGGAGACCGGGGCCAAGACCGAGCTGACCAAGGCCCGGCTGCACCTGGCCCATGTCGCCTTCCTGGATGGCGATCGGGAGCTGGCTGCCGCCTGTCTGGACCAGGTCGTGGCGCTGGCACGCGGGCTGGATTACACCCAGTTCCTGGTGGCCGAGGCCCGGCGGCTGCCCCAGCTCATCGCCTTTGGCGTCGCGTTGCCCCGCAGCGGCCGCTTTTTCCAGGAGCTCTCGGCCCACCTGCGCGAGCTGGTGCGGCTGAACGTGGCCGCCTTGCGCGAGGCCAAGGCCCCGGAGGAGAGCAGCCACGCCGCGCTGCTCGAGCTGTATGCCTTTGGCAACGCCGCCGTCACGCTGGACGGCCGCCCCCTCACCAGCGCCGATTGGGACTCCAGCGTGGCCAAGGAGCTCTTTTTCCTGCTCAGCGCCCATCCGGAGGGGCTGCGCAAGGACGAGATCATCGAATGTCTCTGGCGGGATGTCCCCCCGGGCAAGGCGAACAGCACCTTTCACTCCACCGTCTATCGGGTGCGCCGCGCCCTGTGGCCGGGCGTGGTGGTCCGCGAGGGCCAGGTCTACCGCCTGAACGTCGACATCCCCCACACCTCGGACGTCCACGAGTTCGAGCGGCTGTGGAGCGAGGCCCAGGCGCAGCCCGAGCGCATGGAGGCTTGCTACCGTCGCGCCATCGAGCTCTACAAGGGCGAGTACATGGCCGACGCCTATTCCGATTGGTGCTTGGAGCGGCGCGACCAGCTCAAGGACCAGTTTGTCGCCATGCTCACGGACCTTTCTACCTATTACGCGCAGCATGGCCGTTACGAAGAGAGCGCCGAGCTCGCCAAGCGCGCCCTCTCGCTGGACGCCTATCGCGAAGCGCTCTATCGGCAGATCATGCAATGCTACGCCCAGGCGGGCAACCGCTCCGCCGCCCTGCGCTACTATCAGGCCTGCGCCCAGACGCTGCAAGTCGAGCTGGGAATCGAGCCCGAGCTAGAGACCGTCACGCTGTATAATCAGATCCTGCTGGACCACGCCTGATCTCGATCAGCGCGCCCAAACACCCAACGAGCACTATCCCCTCATCGCGCCCCAGATGGGAGCTATCACGCGACCCGATGGCTCTTTCCGCCCCACCACCCTGCCAGGCCATCTCGTTTCCTACCGTGACTTTTTCGTGACTTTTCGTGATTAAACTGGCAACTACCTTGATCAACCGATCCAAGAGGAGGTCGCACGTGAGGAACTGGAAAGCCTGGTATGTCAAAGCGCTCTACGTCTTGCTTACGGTGGGGGCCATGATCGTCGCCAGCGGCGCGCCCGCCGGACCCGGCGGCAGCAACGGCGGCTAATCTCTTGCACCACGAACATACCAAGGAGGTCGCGATGAAGAACTGGAAAGCCTGGTACGTGCGAGCGGTTTACGTTCTGTTGACCATCGGAGCCATGATCGTCGCCAGCGGCGCGCCCGCCGGACCCGGCGGCAGCAACGGCGGCTAGGGCTAGCGAGCGCGTCTCGCTTGAGGCTCCCCGAATGATTCTTCTCTTGGCTCTGATCCTTGCCGTCATCGTGGGACTGGTCCGGGGCGGATCGTGGGAGCGGCTTGGCAATCTAGACATAAAGCAAGGTGGCCTGGCCCTCATCGCCGTCCTGATCCAATCCGCCCTCATCTATGGCCCATGGCTAGATAGAGACTCGACGAGAAGCATCGCCATCGGGCTGATGCTTCTTTCATATCTCCCGCTGATCGTTTTTGTGGCGCTGAATCGCCGGCTGGCTGGCCTCAAGGTGGCCGGGTTGGGGTTGCTGATGAACCTGGCCGTCATCGCGGCGAACGGAGGCTATATGCCCACCTCGCCCGAGGCCCTGCAGCGGCTGGGGTACGAACCCGGCTCCATCGTCGTCGGCCAGCGATTCGCCCGCAGCAAGGATATGGTCCTGGAGCGCCAGGATACGCGGCTATGGTGCCTCTCCGATATCCTGGTCACCCCCGCCTTTTTGCCATGGCGGTTCGTCTACAGTTTGGGAGACGTGGTGCTGGCCGGAGGGGCGTTCATCCTGGTGCAAAAGGCCATGCTGGACATCGATTCATAAGGGCTCAAGCCCGTTTATCCGTTCATTTTATGCCATCATTCTGGTAGGGAGGGGAAGATCCATGTCCAAGGAAGCGGTACAGGCCATCATGGGGACGGCCATCATCGACAAAGAGTTCTCGCGCGACTTGCTCAACGCCAGGCGGGAACGCGCCATCGCTCGGTTCGAGCTCACGCCGGAGGAGAGGCGCGCTGTCTCGGGCATCAAGGCGGAGACGCTGGAGCAGTTCGCCCGGCAACTGGATAGCTGGCTGCTATCCAAGGAACAAGAGGTCGCCTTTGTGCATCCCGCCTTTTTCCGCCTCAAGCCAGCGCCAGCTCTGTCGTCCTAACCTTTCTGTCCAAGCGAGACTCGATATGCCCAAGAGGGTATTGGTTGTAGATAACGATCCTACTTTGGTCAGGCTGTGCAAACTGGTTCTGGAGCGCGAGGGCTATCTGGTGTTGGGCGCCTTCAGCGGCGCGCAGTGCCTGGACAGCCTGGCGCGCTATCCGGTGGACCTCATCCTGCTCGATCCTCTGCTCGAGGACACGGAGGGATGGGAGCTGCTGGACCGCATCGGCGCCGACTCGCGCTGGGCCAGCATCCCGGTCGTGGCCGTCACCAACGCGTTCCTGCGGCCCAAGAGCCCCAACCACACGCCCCGGCAGCGGTTGGCCGGGTATCTGCGCAAGCCTTTCCAGATTAGCAACCTATTGGAGCAGGTGCGACTGGGCGTCGCACGCGCCTGATCGTCGCCGGAGGCCCCCTGGGGGCATCGGCGCGACGGGCGGCGCACTGCAAAAAAAGAGGGAAGCCCGCCGAAGCGGCTTCCCTCTTTCGTTCTGCTTGCGTGGGTGCGAAGCGAACCTACTTGACCTGCACCTTGGCGCCGGCTTCCTCGAGCTTTTTCTTGCCGTTCTCGGCCTCTTCCTTGCTCACGGCCTTGAGGATGGTGCTTGGAGCGCCGTCGACGACTTCCTTGGCCTCGCGGAGGCCCAGCGTGGTGATCTCGCGCACGGCCTTGATGACCTTGATCTTTTCCGCGCCGACATCCTGGAGGACCACGTCGAACTCGGTCTGCTCTTCCACTTCCGCGGCGGCTTCCTGAGCCACGGCGACGGGGGCAGCGGCCACGGCGACGGGGGCGGCGGCGCTCACGCCGAACCGCTCTTCCAGGGCCTTAACCAGCTCGGCCAGCTCCAAAACGGTCATGGACTCGATGGCCGCGATCAGTTCCTGCTTGTTCATGAGTTAGATCTCCTTTTTGCACTCGTGCGTAAATAATCCAGAGGCTTGGGCCGAAACGCCTAGCCTTCCGCTTCCTGCAACTGCCGACGACGGGCATCCAGCACGTTGACCAAGCTGCGCGAGACGCCGCCCAAAACCGTGACCAGGCCCGTGATCGGAGCCTGAATGCCGCCCAAGACCCTGCCCAGCAGGACTTCCCGCGACGGCAGATCCGCCAAAGACCCGACCTGCTCCGCCGAAATGGTCTGCTTGCCGAGCACGCCCGCCTTGATCACGAACCGCTGCTCGTTCTTGGCGTACGCCACCAGCGCCTTGGCCGCCGCCGCCACGTCCTGCTTGGACACGGCGATGGCATTGGCCTCCTGCCAAAGCGTCTCGGGCGTGGTCACGCCCAACCGGCTCAGCGCCAGCCTGGCCAGGGTGTTCTTGACCACGTGCATCTCCACCCCGAGCGGCCGCAACTGGTTGCGCAGCGCCGTCATCTCGGCCATCTTGAGGCCCTGGTATCCGGCCACCACCGAAATGTGGGCATCGGCGAGCATGTCCTTGTACTGCTCCAGCAACTGATCCTTCTTTTCCTTGGTAACTGCCAAACGACTCACCTCCCCTCGAACTCGAGCTCGCTCAATAAAAAAAGTCTTTGCGCCTGCCGACGCAAAGACTCTGGTTACTTGGGTAACCTGGTGGTCCTTTTGCCTCGGCAGGTGAGGGCTGTGTGCCCATTAAGCGTCGAACGCCCCTGCTGTCTTGAGCAAAAACCTATGCGGTTATCGCTAGGATCAGGCCGCGGGCCGCAGCGCCTCCGTCTGCGCGATGTCCATCTTGATGCCAGGGCCCATGGTGGAGGTCAGCACGACCTTGCGGACGTACTGGCCCTTGGCGCCGCTGGGGCGGGCCCGCTCGATGGTATCCATGACCGAGGTCAGGTTGGCCATCAGTTGGTCCTCGGTAAAGCTGGCCTTGCCGATGGCGATGTGCAGGTTGGAGGTGCGGTCCACGCGGAACTCGACGCGCCCCTGCCTCGCTTCCTGGATCACCCGCGGCAGGTCGTCGGGCTGCACGATGGTGCCGGCCTTGGGGTTCGGCATCAGGCCGCGCCGGCCCAAGAAACGTCCCAACCGCCCGATTTTGCCCATGACCTGGGGGGTAGCGATGGCCACGTCGAAATCGTACCAGTCCTGCTGGATCTTTTCGACGAACTCGTCCACGCCCACGTAATCCGCGCCCGCTTCCTGAGCGAGCCTGGCGCCTTCGCCCTCGGCAAAGACCAGGATGCGGACCGCTTTGCCGGACCCGGCGGGCAGATTCGCCACGCCGCGGACCTGCTGATCCGCATGGCGCGGGTCCACGCCCAGGCGCAGGTGCAACTCGACCGTCTCATCGAACTTGGCGTAGGCCGTCTTTTTGACCAGCGCTACGGCCTCTGCTGGGGTGTACAGCTTTTCGCCTTCCACCAATTCCCTTGCGCTTGCGTACTTTTTACCGCGTTTGGCCATGAATCTCTCCTTGTGGTATTAACGGGCCAAGCCCTCCCACTGATTTAGGATCGCTCGATCAGTCGGCGATCCGGATACCCATGCTGCGAGCGGCCCCCTCGATGATGCGCATCGCGCCTTCCACGTCCAGCGCGTTGAGATCGGGCATCTTGAGCTCGGCGATCTCACGCAGTTGCTGGCGGGTCACCTGCCCGACGATCTCTTTGCGAGGGTTGCCGGACGCCTTTTCGACGCCAGCGGCCCGCTTGAGCAGGTCGGCAGCCGGGGGGGTCTTGGTGACAAAGGTGAACGAGCGATCGGCATAGACCGTGATCTCGGCCGGGATGACCAGGCCGGTCTGGGCTGCGGTGCGCGCGTTATACTCTTTGCAGAAGGCCATGATGTTGACGCCATGCTGGCCCAAGGCGGGGCCCACGGGCGGCGCAGGCGTCGCCTTGCCGGCCACGATGTTCACCCTGACGATCGCTTTGATCTTTTTCATGAAAACCAATCCTCCGTTTTAAGGCACTGCTGCAGACATCTAGGATTCCGAAACCTGCAGAAAGTCCAGCTCGACCGGCGTCTCTCGCCCAAAGAAGGAGACCAGGACGCGCACCTTGCCTTTTTCCGAATCCACGAGGTCCACCGTGCCCATAAAGTCCGCGAACGGCCCATCGATGATGCGTACGGCCTGCCCCTCGCGAAAGCTGACCTTGATCTTGGGCGCTTCCACTTCCATGCGCTTAAAGATCTTGTCCATCTCTTCCTGGCGCAGGGGGCTGGGCTTGTTGCCGGAGCCCACGAATCCCGTGACGCCGGGGGTGTTGCGCACGACGTACCAGGAATCGTCGGTCAGGAGCATGTGCACCAGGACATAGCCAGGAAAGACGCGGCGTCGCACCGTGCGCCGATGGCCATCCTTGATCTCCACTTCCTCTTCGGTGGGAACCACTATCTGGAAGATCTGATCCTGCATGCCCATGGACTCGATGCGCTGCATCAAGTTCTTTTGCACCTTGTTCTCATAGCCGGAATAGCTATGAATCACGTACCACTCGCCCTCGCGGTCCTCATCCGTGCCCTCTGCAGGGGTAGGGGCCTCGAGCTCGTCCTCGATCTCGGCCTCAACCTCGATCTCGTCGACGGGCGCGACCACGGCCTCGTCATCCGGCGCGATCTCGGGCACGGATGGCAAGGTCTCTTCCTCTGTGGGTGGGGCGGTTTGCCGCTTGGTTTGTTTTGTCATCGACATTTACCTGATAATCAACGAGAAAAGCTTGGTGAAGAGCCAGTCGACCACGCCCAAGAGCACGCTCATGCCGGCCGTCACGCCCAAAACGATGAGCGTCAGGTTCTTGACCTCTTGGCGGCTGGGCCAGACCACTTTCTGCAATTCGGCCTTGGTTTCCTTCAAGTACTTGGCGATCGCGTTCTCTTTTTGGTTGGCCACGGGCCTTATCTCCTCAGAGCGGTCTGCCAGGCTGTGTTCTGGCCTAACAGTTCAAAACACCGTGGGATAGAGCACACGGTGTCTTGAGAGAATCGTCTAGCAGGCCAGGCAGGAATCGAACCCGCAACCTACGGTTTTGGAGACCGTTGCTCTGCCAATTGAGCCACTGGCCTATATCGCAGGCCCGCGTCCAGCGTGCGGACCTGCTATGTGATCGTCGTTATCTCGTCTCGCGGTGGAGCGTGTGCACACGGCACCGTGGACAATACTTTTTCAACTCGAGACGGCCGGTATCGTTCTGCCGGTTCTTCTCGGAAGTATAGTTGCGCTCGCGGCACTCGGTGCACGCCAGAGTGATGACGAGGCGGGTTGCTTTCTTGGCCATTTCGTCTGCCCTCTAGCTTATTCCAGGACTTGGGTGATGACGCCCGCGCCCACGGTGCGGCCGCCCTCGCGGATGGCGAACCGGGAGCCGTTTTCCAGCGCCACCGGCACGATCAGGTCCACGCGCAGGTCGACGTTATCGCCCGGCATCACCATCTCCATGCCCTGCGGCAACTGCACGTTCCCCGTCACATCCAGCGTCCGCATGTAGAACTGCGGCCGGTATCCCTGGAAGAACGGCGTGTGCCGCCCACCCTCTTCCTTCT
>JAAYEA010000420.1 GCA_012689325.1 Chloroflexota bacterium | reverse complement strand
TGGTGCGGCCCTCCAAGAACATCGCGGAGGTGCAGGTTAGCTCGGTGCGGAAAAAGTGGAAAGACCGCGCGTTCGCGGCGGGCGTCAAGCGCGAGGATGTGGAGCAAGGCGCGGCCGAGTTGGGCGTGGAGCTGTGGGAGCATGTGAGCGTGGTGTTGGGCGCGCTGCAAGGGATTGCCGCCGAGTTGGAGCTGGATGGACGCTTGGCGAACTGAGATGTCACGGATCGCTCCCGCTGATCGCTGGGGCGCCTGGCGCGCGGGGCGCTGGGGGCGGACGAGATGAAGCGCAACCGGCCGACCCTTGAGCCGGCGCGCTGTCCCACCTGCGGCGCGCGCATCCTGGACGAGCAGGCCGCCTGCGCCATCTGCGGCGCGCAAGTGACGCGCCAGGTGGCGGCCACGCCTTGGTCGCAATTGCCGCATGTGGTGCTGAGCCTGGTGATCCTCCTGGCGGCGGGCGCGGCGTTCCTGTGGTATATCCAGCCTTCCTCCGGTCTGTACGTCACGCCCACGGCGACGCAGACGCGCACGCCCTGGCCCAGCGCCACCTACACCGATACCCCCTCGCCAACCATCACGCGCACGCCGACCCTGTCTCCCACGCCCACACCTTTCTGCGTCGAGTATTTGGTGCAGGAGAACGACGACATCGCCCTCATCGCCGACCGCTTCGCGGTTTCCGCTGAGGAGATCCGCGCGCAGAACCGGCTGGACCCCGACCTTGCGCTGGAGCCTGGCCAGAAGCTTTGCATTCGCGTGTCGCCCGACCTGACGCTGACGCCCGCGGCCACCTCCACGCCGACTCCCTTTGTCTACACGGTAGTTCGGGGTGATAACCTCGGCAGCATCGCCGACCAGTTTGATACCACCGTGGCCTTGCTGCTGGAAGCCAACAACCTCTCCGAGAACAGCATCATCGGAGTGGGGCAAAAGTTGATCATCGGCAAGGTGTACCCCACGCCCACGCCAGAGACGCCCACCGCCACCAACACGCCGACGTTGGTGCCCCCGACGGCTACGCCCACGCCCACGGGGACGCCGAGTCGCTACCGCTATGTGGCGCCGACACTCCTCTATCCCAAGGCGGATGACGGTTTCCATGGGCCCGAGGCGCGGATCGTGCTCAACTGGACGGCGGTGGCTTTCTTGCAGCCCGACGACTGGTATCAGGTGCGGGTCTTTTGGGTGAGCGAGGAGGGCGAGCGCGAGGTAGCTCGCGGGCGCACCAAGTCCACCTCGTGGCAGGTGCCCAGCACGGCCTATCGCTATACGTCGGATTTCTCGGCGGTGCGCTGGGACGTGATCGTGCTGCGGGAGCTGGAGACGGGCGAGGTGGTTGCCGCCAGTCCCATGAGCGAGCCAGGCTCTTTCTCGTGGTACTAGGCGATTCGGCGCATAAAAAACGGGCCAGGGATCACCCCTGGCCCGTTTTTGCTATGTCTACCCTTCCGCGACTTTGGGCTCGGCGGGCTTTTTCTTCTCTTCCAGGTAGGTGAGCATCTCTTCCTTCTTCTTGGTCGCGACCTCTTTGCCTTCCTGGACTGCCTCCTGGAAGCGCACCTTTTGCTCCTCCAGCGCGGAGAGCCCCTTTTCCTCCAGCGTATGCACGCGCTGCAGAGCCTCGGCGGAGAGGTCCGCCGCGCGCTCTTTGAGCTCGATCCCTTTCTCGCGGATCTGCGTGATCGTTTCATCGCCCGGCTGAGGAGCCAGAATCAGGGCGATGGCCGCGCCCAATACGCCTCCGATGACGAACCCGGCGACAAAATCGCCGGCTCTGTTGTCGCTCATGGTCATTCCCTCCAAGTGAGTTTTATCGGAATCCTAGGCCGCGCGCCGGGCTCGGGCCTTTTATGCTGCATGGACCCTACAGCTCGTCCGGCTCCCGATGCGAGTCTGAAGCGGCGCCGCGGGAGTGGCGGGAGCGGAAAAAGGAGCGGACGCCGCCGCGCACGCCAGCGACCCAGCTATGCGCGCGCACCACCGGCGAGACGACTTTTTCGCTGACAAAGGTGGTGGTGCCGCGCACGGTCCCCACGGTGTCGTTGGCCGAGTCCAGGAGCGGCTTGATCTCTTTTTCCAGCAGGCGCACCAGCCGCCAGACCTGCCAAACCAACAGCACGAGCAACGCCCCGATGACCAACGACTCGATGGCCAACAGGATGATCGCGCTGTCTCGCAGGACCGATAGCCACATAAGCGCCTTCCCTCCTATGCGGAATTCTATCACACTTTGAGCCGTTTGGCAATAACCAGCGCCGCCGCGGCGAAGATCGTCGCTTCCAACAGGTGTACGTCGCCGATCATGAGCAGGCGCAAGGGAGAGAGCCCGGCCAGAATCTGGCCCACCCCAAACCCGACCAGGGCGGCCAGCCAATAGACCCACAGCTTGCCCTGGCGTGGCGCCCAGAGCAGGTGGAAAATGGCGGCGTACAAGCTGGCGATCACCACGGACAGGATCAACGCTGGCGGGAAAAGCGACATCAGGGCCACTCCTCCTGGGACAGGGCGCGCTCGATGAGCCCCCCGCCCAACACAATCTCTCCATCGTAAAAGACCACGGCTTGCCCCGGCGAGATATCCCGCAGGGGCTCATCCAAGATGACCAGCGCGCTATCAGGCGGCTCGGGGTGCAGCGTCGCCGCCGCCTCTCGCGCGCGATAGCGGATCTTGGCCATGATCCGCCGCGGGCCGTCCGGCGGCTGGCCGCTCACAAAGCGCACCTGCTCGGCCCGCAGCGCCCGCCGTCCTAACTCGGCGGCTGGGCCCACCACCAGGCGATTGCGCGCTGCGTCGATCTCGATCACGTACAGCGGCTCCGGCGCGGCGATGCCCAGCCCCTTGCGCTGGCCGACGGTGTAAAAGGGCAGGCCCGCGTGCTGGCCGATCTCCCGGCCGGCGGTGTCATGGATGGGGCCGGGGCGGATGGCCTCCGGGTAATGGCGCCCCAGGAAGCCGCGATAGTCGTCGTCCGGGATGAAGCAGATCTCCTGGCTCTCTGGGCGCTGGGCGGCGGCCAAGCCGGCGGCCTCGGCGGCCTGCCGCACCTGGCCCTTGGTCAGGTCGCCCAACGGGAAAAGCGTATGGGCCAGTGTCTCCTGGCCCAGCATATAAAGCACGTACGATTGGTCCTTGCGGCGATCCGCGGCGCGGACCAACTGGTAGGCCCCGTCCACAAGGCGCCGCCGCGCATAGTGCCCGGTGGCCAGGTATTCGGCCCCCTGCGCTTGCGCCCAGCGCCAGAGCGCCCCGAACTTGATCTGGCGGTTGCAGGCGAGGCAGGGGTTGGGCGTGCGCCCGCGGGCGTACTCGGCCCCAAAGTAGCTCACCACCTCGCGGCGAAACTCGTCCCGCAGGTCCAACACCTGAAAGGGGATGCCCAGCCGCTGGCAGAGCTGCCGGGCGCTCTCCTCGCCACTTGGGGCATTGCCTCGGACCGCCTCATCCACCCACAGCCGCATCATCACCCCGCTGACCCGATGGCCGGCCTGGGCCAGTAGCAGGGCGGCCAAGGAGCTATCCACGCCCCCGCTCAGGGCCACGGCGACGGTGGACGGACGCTCGGGCAAGAGGTTCGCGGCTGCTTCCACGGCGCTACTTTCCGGGCTGGCCCTCGGGATGCGCCTCCAGGTAGCCTTGCAGCGCCTTGTGGATGGCGCTGGCGGCCAGATTGGAGCAATGCATCTTTTGCTCCGGCAGCCCGCCCAGGGCATCGGCCACCCTTTCGTCCGTGAGGGCCAGGGCCTCGGCCAGGGCCATGCCCTTGATCATCTCGGTGGCCATGGAGCTGCTGGCGATGGCCGCCCCGCAGCCAAAGGTGCGGAACTTGGCGTCCTGGATGCGCCCGTCGGCGATCTTGAGATAGACCTCCATCAGGTCGCCGCAGACCGGGCTTTCCATCCGAGCCGAGGCGTCGGCGTCGGGGATCACGCCGACGTTGCGCGGGTTCTGAAAGTGCTCGATGACGATATCGCTATAAACAGCCATTTCCCTTCCTTGCTCGTGGTGTTAAGCCAGCGC
>JAAYEA010000419.1 GCA_012689325.1 Chloroflexota bacterium | reverse complement strand
GCGACCAACACCGGTATGCCGACGGCCACGCGCACGCTGACGGCAACGGCTTCGCCGTCGCTCACATCGACGCCCACGCGCACCAACACCCTGCCGCCGACGGCCACCTATACCCTGACGCCTTCGCACACGGCCACCCGCACGCCCACCAACACGACGCCGCCCACGGCCACGCCGACGCGCTCCCCGACGTCCTCGTCGACGCCGACGTCCACGGCGACGGCGACGCACACCGGCCAGCCCACGGCCACCGTCACCCGCACGCCGACGGTGACGGCCACGTCGACCTCGACGTCCACGGCGACCGCGACGTCTACGTCGACGGCGACCTACACCGGCCAACCCACGGCGACGGTCACCCGCACGCCAACGGCCACGGGCACCGCGAGCGCGACCTTGTCGCCGACGATGACGGCGACTGCCTCGCCGACGCTCACCGTGACGCCCACGGGCACCGCCACGGCGACGCGGACCTTCACGTCGACCCCGACGTCCTCGTCGACGCCGACGTCCTCGTCGACGCCGACCCAGACCGCGATTCCGCCGAGCGCCACGCCCACCGCCACCCGCACGCTCCCCGCTGGCGCGACGCTCAGCTTTGATCCGTCACCCCACAGCGTCGCCGAAGGCGAGGTCTTTTACATGGAGCTGCGGGTCGATGCCGGCGCGCAGCCCATCGATGGCGTCGAGGTCTATGTGAGCTTTGACCCAACCTACTTGGCTATCGTCAACCAGAGCGGGACGCCCGTCACCTCCCTCACGTCCAAACCGGGGCTGAACGACATCGTCTGGAACCAGGTGAACAACACCTTGGGCCGGATCAACTATGTGGCGCGCAAGACGTCGGCGCCCTTCCCCAGCGGCACCTTTGTGGTGGCCTCCTTCTACATCAAGGCCAAGCTGCCCACCGGGGGGGCTGCCCTCGCCTTCTCCGGCGATACCAAGCTGCTCTTCGAGTTCCGCAACGTCCTGGCGGACGCCGTCGACGGGCAGGTGATCGTGGTTGCCTCCACGCCCACGGTGACGGCGACGGCCACGGCCACCGCCACGGCCACGACGACGGCCACGAGCACGCTCACGGCCACCCATACGCCCACGGCCACGGCCACGGCGACGCCGTCGCCCACCGCCACGGCCACGCCCACCGTGACGGCGACGCCGACGAGCACCGCGACGCCCACCCGCACGCCGCGCCCCTGGCTGGGCGTCATGTACCTGCCCAGGGTCATTCGCAACGCGCCGCCGCCGCCCACGGCCACGCCCACGCGCACGTCGACGCCGACGTCCACGGCGACGGCAACGCGGACCTTCACGGCGACGGCGACGCGGACCCACACGCCCACCATCACCCACACGCCTTCGCCGACGGCGACGCGGACCCACACGCCGACGGCCACGGCCACCCGGACGCATACCGGCACGCCGACGCGCACCTTCACGCCGACGTCCACGCGGACGCCGACCATCACGCCGACGCCCACGCGCACCTTCACGCCCTCGGCCACGCCGACGGTGACGCGGACGCCCACCATCACCCAGACGCCGACCATCACGCCGACGCCGGCGCCGCTGGACCTGATCATCGATCCCGGCTTTGAGCTGCAACACCCGGCCTGGGTGATCAATCACACGGCCTATCCGGCGGGCTATACCACCGACCGTTGGATCAGCGCCTATTACGCCATGCGCGCGGGGATCGTCTCCGGCTCTGACCTGGGGACGCTGACCTATTCGTCCTTCCAGCAGACCATCACGCTCCCGGCGGGGATCCGCAAGGCCACGCTGTCGTTCTGGTACTATCCCATGAGCGGCGATACGCAGATGAACGTCAACGATGACCAGCAGTACCTGTACATCCGGCGGGCCAGCGGCGACCAGTTGCCAGTGCTGCGCGCCAAGGCCAACGATCAGGTCTGGCTCTACAAAGAGTATGACTTGGACGTGGTCTACTATGGGGGGCAGCAGCCCATCACGCTGATCTTTGGCGTGAGGAACGACGGCGACGGGAACGTGACCGCCATGTATGTGGACGAGGTCCGCGTGCGCGTGGAGTGGTAAGAAAAGAAGACCCTAAGGGTGTGCTTTGCCACCCTTAGGGTCTTTTTCGTGCGAGCTATTAGCCTAACCCAACGCCTCCGCCAGCACCTTCCCCAGCCGGCGGATGCCCTCGCGGATCACCTCCGGCGCCGAGACGGAAAAGTTCAGGCGCAGGGTATTCGCCCCGCCGCCATTGGGGAAAAAGACTTGCCCCGGCACGAAGGCCACCTTCTCCTCCAGCGCCTTGCGGAAGAGCCGCATGGAATCAAGCCCCTCCGGCAAGCGCACCCACAGGAACAGCCCGCCCTGCGGACGCGTCCAACTGACCCCCTTGGGAAACCGCTCCTCCATCGCCGCCAGCATCACGTCGCGGCGCTGCCGATAGAGCGCCCGAATCTGCTGGACCAGCGGCTCCATCACCCCTTGTTTCACCAGGTCATAGGCCACCATCTGGATCAGGATGCTGGTGTGCAGGTCGCTGGCCTGCTTGACCAGCACCAGCTTGTCCAGCACGGGCGCGGGCGCGGCGATCCAGCCCAGCCGGATGCCCGGCGAGAGGGTCTTGGAAAAGGTGCTCAGGTAGAGCACCCGCTCGGGATCGTAGGCCACCAGGGGCTTGAGCGGCTCCCCCTCGAAGCGCAGCTCGCCATAGGGGTCGTCCTCGATGATCGGCGTGCCCCGTCGGGCCACGGCCTCCAGCAGCACCTGGCGCCGCGGCGCGCTCAGCGTCACGCCCGCCGGGTTGTGAAAGTTGGGCAGCACGTAGGCGAACTTGCACTCGCTCCCGGCCAGCACGCCGTCGACCAGCTCGGTACGCATCCCGTCCTCGTCCACCGGCACCGTGGCAAAGCGCGCCCCGTAGGTGCTCCAGGTCTGCAACGCCCCCAGGTAGGTGGGGTTGCCGGTGAGCACCGCGTCGCCGGGGTCGAGAAAGAGCCGCCCGAGGAAATCCAGCGCCTGCTGCGAGCCGTTGACGATCAGGATGTTCTCCGCTCGCACGTCGGCCCCGTCCTGGCGCATCTTGGCCGCCAGGTATTCCCGCAGCGGCGGATAGCCCTCGGTGACGCTGTATTGCAGCGCCCGGCGGCCATCTTGCTCCAGCACCCGCTGGGTCGCCTCCTGGAACTGGGCGATGGGAAAGACCTCCGGCGCGGGCATCCCGCCGGAAAAGGAGATCAGCTCCGGGTCGGACATCATCTTTAGTATCTCGCGGATGATCGAGCTGGTCATGCGGTGGGCGCTCTGGCTGAAGCGCTGCTCCCATCCGGCGGGCTGGGTCGCTGTCGCGGTTGTCACGGTGGTGTCCTCCTATGCCTTCACGAACTGGAAATACATCAGAATCTCGCCCAGCAGGTGCGTGGCGGGGATGACGAACTCGCCCTCCAGGTTGGCGTCGCTGTCGTCGCCGGCATCCAGCACCTGGACGGTGCGCAGCCCCAACTGCCGCGCCGCGCGGACGTTGTTGGCGGTGTCGTCCACAAAGAGGCAGGCCTCCGCCGGCAGGCCCAGGTCGGCCAGCACGCCGCGGAAGGCGTTGGGGTGCGGCTTGGCCTCCAGCCCCATGAACCCCAGGTCGTAGATGGCGCCAAAGTGCCGCTCCACCGCGAGCGCGCGGAGCACCCGCTCGGCGTGGCTGCGGATCGAGTTGGTGAACACGCCCTTGGGTGCCGGGATCGCGTTCAGCAGTTGCTCCAGCGCTGGGTCGGGCTGGAGCAGCTCCTCGATCGGCACATCGTGGATAAAGCGGAGGTACTCTTCCGGCGCCACGTGGTGCTCGGCCACGAGGCCGCCCAGCGTCGTGCCGTATTTGCGCCAATAGCCGCGGCGCATCTCGCGCAGCTCCGGATCGGGGAGCGGGAAGCGTTGCCGCAAGAACTCTTCGATGCGTTGATCGATGCGCTGCAGCACGCCGCTGCTGCGGGGATAGAGCGTGTTGTCCAGGTCGAACAACACGTAGCGGATGGGGGATCTAGGCATGGGATGGTTGTCTCCTCGCGCCGCGCATGGATAAATAGATGCCGACCAGCAGGATCGCCCCGCCGACCAGCGCCAACGGCGGCGGCGTCTCCTGCAGGACCAGGAAAGCCAGCAGCGCCGACGAGATCGGCTCGGCCAGAGTGGCCACGGCCACCAGCGTCGGTGAAAGGTGGCGCAGCGACCAGTTGAGCATCGAGTGCCCCATGATCTGCGGCACCAGCGCCAGCAGCAGGAACATCAGGTAGGTGTGCGGGGTATAGCCGACCAGGCGGTCGCCGGCGGCCAGCGCCGCCAGGATCAGGAACACCGCCGCCGTGCCATAGGTCGGCCAGATATAGGCGAGCAGGGAGAGCCGCTGCCGCAGCCGGCGGCCGATCAGGAAATAGCCGGCCCCCGCCGCCGCGCCGACCAGGGCCAGCCCGTCGCCCAGCAGCGCCCGGCCCGTCAACCCGAAATCGCCATAGCCGATGATCATGCTCCCGGCCACGGCCACCAGCAGCCCCAGCCACATCAGGCCGCCCATTCGCTCGCCCAGGAAAAAGTGCGAGGCCAGGCCGACGAACAGCGGGTTCGTCGCCACCAGCACCACCGAGCTGGCCACGGTGGTATAGTCCAGCGAGGTGATCCAGGCGGCAAAGTGGATGCCCAACAGGATGCCGGAGCAGATCGCCAGGCCCCACTCGCGCCGGGCCAGCGAGCGCAGCTCTGCTCGCTTGAGCCCCAGCGCCGCCGGGGTCAGGATGAGCGTCGCCAGCCCCAACCGCCAGGCGCCGATGACCAGTGGAGGCGCGTCGGCCAGGCGGATGAGGATGGCGGCGAAGGAAACCGAGACCACGCCGACGGACAGGCCGGCAAAGACCTGCGGCGAGGCGAGGGGCGCGGGGCGCGGCTCGCTCACGGCTGCCCCGGCGCGGCGGACAACTCGCCCCGCTCGTAGCGCAGGGCCTGCCCCATCTGGGGGACCCACACCCTGGCCGTGGGGCAGCGCCGCTGGACCTCGGCGATGAAGGGGGCGGGGTCAATGGCCTGGCTCACCGGCGGGTAAAAGTCGTCGTGATGGTGCGGGATGGCCCACCGCGGCGCCAGCAGCGCCACGATCTCGGCGGCGATGCGGGCGATGTCGCTGTGGCCCTGCAGCGGGACCAGGGCGAGATCCGGCTTCAGCCCGCGAATCCGGCTGGCCTCGTATCCGGCGCTGCCCATAAAGCACCAGCTACAGTCCTTGGCCGTGAACAGGTAGCCCATCACCTCGCCCGGAGGGAAGCGCAGCAGCCGCCCGGCGTCCAGCAGCATCCGCCACCCGCCGCGCGCCAGGGTGCGCAGCGCCAGGGGCGTATCAAAGCGTGTATGCGAGAGGGGGATGGTGCGCACGCGGAAATCGGGCAGGCCGATGGTCTCCACGCCCTGCACCGGGCGCAACTGGCCATCGGGCACGCCGGCGTCGCGCAGCGTCTCGCAGGCGCGGCTGGGCGCAAAGACCCGCGCCCCCGTCCGCTTGGCGATGGCGGGCACGTCGTAGAGGTGGTCAAAGTGCCCGTGGGTGCAGAAAATGCAGTCGGCGCGGACGATCTCCTCGACGCGCGGCAGGGCGGGATCGCTAGCCCGCTTGCTGCGGCTCAGGAACGGATCGAGATAGAGCACCGTGCTGCCGATCTCGATCTTGAACCCTGCTGTGCCCAGCCAGGTCAGCTCCATGCCTCGCCTCGCGCCCTCCCATCGATATCTTGCCCATTCTAGCCGGAAAAGCGCAGAGGTCAAGCGTCAAGGAGCCGTCATGCGGGCGCGTCGCCCCAGTCGGGGACGGCCAGCAGCTCGCCCTGGCGCAGCGCCGACTTGTGGGCCATGGCCCCCGCGGCCATGTAGCGCGCGGCCTCCCAGGCGTTGATGGCGGGCGTTCGCCCGTGGGCCACGGCGTCCACGAACTCGTGGGCCAGGTAGGCGTGCGAGCCGCCGTGGCCGCCATAGACGTCGGAGGTCTTTTTCACCTCGCGGAAGGCTTCCAGCACCTCGGTCGGCAGCGGATCACGCATCTCGTCCACGGTGAGCGGGGTGGCTTGGGCGTTGGTCAGCCATTGGTCGTTCTCAAAGCTCCCCCTGGTCCCATAGACGCGGAAGGTCTCCCGCCCCGGCACGGCGATCTCGCGGTGCTCGCAGATGCGCATGGTGGCGCCGTTGCTCATCTGGAAAAAGCCGGTCTCGTTGCTGTAGGCCTCGCCATGTTCGACGTAATAGGGGTCGTTGGTGCGGTTGGCATAGCCCCAGCAGCAGACCTTGACCGCGTGCGCGCGCATCACGCTGATGGGGCCGCTGGTGGAGTGGGTGGGATAGTGCATGGGCCCGGAGAGCACGCCCCGCGCTTTGTATTGCGCCGAGATGGCCAGCCACTCCTGCCCGGCCGTGCTGGCCAGGCGCCGCTGCATCACCTGCCGCAGGTTGGAGTGGGGGTTATCCACGTCGTGATAGTATTCGCCCTCGGCATAGACGAAATCGCCAAAGGCCCCGGCCCGCGCCTGGCGGCGGCAATACATGGTCTCGGGTCGGTAGAAGGTCGTCTCTCCCAGCATGTAGTGGCGGCCGGTGCGGCGCGCCGTCGTCACCAGCTTGTCGCACCACTCCAAGATCTCGTCGGCGTCGGGGATCTCGATGATGGGCACGGCGCTATAGACGTGCTTGCCCGACTCCATGGCCTGGATGCACTGCGGCGCGTGGAGCCACGGCTGCGTGATGATCACCAGCGCGTCCAGGTCGCTGCGGCAGATCTCGTCCAGCGAGGCGTAGGCGTCCCGCGGGTTGAACTTGCGCTTCCACGACTCTTTTTCCGCAAAGCGCTGCACCCGTTCCGGCTCGCGGTCGCAGAGCGCGATGCGGTCCACCAGCGGGTGGCTCATGAACAGGTCGGCAAAGGCGCTGCCGAACGCGCCCAAACCTACCAAACCCAGGCTAATGCCCATGATTCCCTCCTCGATCGCTACTTGGTGATGACCTTGACCTGCTGATAGTTGAAACTGTAATAGGGCTTGCCCCCGTCGATCTCTTGGAAATCCGTGTGCACCAGCCAGAAGGACCGGCCGTCCGGGGCGATCCACTTGGGCGAGATTTGCGGCTGGTAGGCGCGCGCGGCGGGGTCGCCCGCGGGCATCCAGGCGGTCTCCTCGTGGACCTGCGTCCAGGGGCCCCAGGGCTGCGGGGCGGTCCAAAAGCCCAAATAGCTGGGCTTGCCGAACCACATCCCGTCGGGGGCGCAGCCCATGCCCCAGTTGGCCATCAGGTACACGCCCAGCGGCGCCACATAGACCACGCTGGGGTGCCAGGCGTAGGGATGGATTTGGGTGTTCACCCAGCCCGCCGGGAAGGTGTGCACCACCCCCCGCTGGGCGATGTCGGAGGTCCAGGCGGCGGAGCCGTCGCGCCGGCGCTCCGCAAAGTACTCGTAGGCGGAGCGGTCGAGCAGGCGCTCCTTCCGCGCGCGGAACATGACGAGCTGGTTCATCGTCCCCTCGGCGTTGCCGTTGGGGGCATAGACGTAGACGTAGCCATCGCGGTTGTGCTCGTAATTGCGGCCCATTTGCAGCACGGTCAGCAGGGCAAAGGCCTCCCCCGGCTCTTCGAAGAAAACCATGTTGGCGCGGCTGCGCTCCTCCCACGGCTCCCAGCGCACCGGCCCGCCGTCCTGGTTGCGCCAGCTCTGCCCATGGTCCGGCGAATAGATCAGCTTGGCGCCGACAAAGCGGGGCTTGGGCCCGCCAAAGAAGCGATGGTTCGGCGTGCTCAGGAAGTGATAGATGCGCCCGTCCAGGGCCAGGATGCCGAAACCGTAATACCGGTGGGTCTGGAGCGGCGGCTCGGAGAACAGGTCGGGATAGCCGGGCAGGTGCTCAAAGGCCGGCTGGGGCGGGTCGCCGCGGATGGCGTACATCCGCGTGTTGTATTCCTTGCCGGTATAGCCCGCGATCTCGGGCCAGCCGCGGCCGTCGCACAGGCCGACGTATTGCCGGTCGTCCTGGGCCCAGGTCATGTGCCAGTTGTCGCCGCTGCACCGGGTGCGCCGGGTGGTCTCTTCAAGCCGCTGGATGCCAACGATGTGGGTCATGTTCCCTCCGTTGCCTTGTGTCCTAGACGCCAAAGAGGCGGGCCACGCGCTCGTTGCGCGGGTCGGCCAGCCATTCGTCGAGCAACCCCTCGGCTTGTTCCAGGCTGCGCGTGCGCGGGTCGGCCAATAGGGCGTGCAGCAGCAAATGGCGGTCGCCGCTGCGCAGCGCCTCCACCTCCAGCTCGGCCCGGTGCCAGCGCGGGATCATCGCCGAGGCCATCAGGCTGCGCGGCAGGGGCGGCACGGCGATGCCGCGGATGCCGGCGCTGCTGACCACCGCCTGGACCTCCACCACCAGGTCCTCCGGAAAGCCCTGGATCAGCGGCCCGCGGTTGGGGATGTTGACCTGATAGAGCCCCGGCACGTCGTTGACCAGCGCGTTGATGATGGGCACGATCTGCTCGCGGCTCTGCACGGCGCGAAAGGTGTCCGTGACCGGCCGGCTGAGGTCCAGCGCGGCTTGCTCCACCCGCTCCACGCGGCGGCCGATCTCTTGCAGGTAGATGCCCCAGCCGATCTCCGAGTCGAACCCGCCCAGGTGGCCGTACCAGCGCTGCTTGGTGGCCAGGTCGGTGTGATACCACCACCCCACCATGCGCGGCGTGTCGCCGATGGGCATGTAGCCATAGATCTGGTATTGGTGGATGGCGGCGCGGGTCATCTGGTTCTGGCTCCAGGTGCGCGTGTTGTCCGTCTCGGCCCAATAGGCCTCCGCCTTGGTGGCGATCCACTCGTCCAGTAGGGGGTAGGCGTCCCGCCCCTCGTAGCGAAAGTCGGTCATCCATATCCAGTGGTTAAAGCCGGGCACCTGCGCCGAGACCTTGTCTTTCTCCAGCCCCAGCACCTGGGCCACTTCCTCGTAGGCATAGTGGCCGTGGCAGAGGCCCAAGACCTTGATCCCCGTCTCGCGGTGCATCAGGGTGCAGCCCTCGAACACGGGGTTGGCCGACTGGATCAGCCAGGCGTTGGGGCAGAGCCGGGCCACGTCGCGGGCCACCTCCAGGAAAAAGGCCGCCTGCCCGTAGTCGTGCAGCCGCGCCCCCCGGTAATAGCCGTGCTTTTCGGCCAGGCTGCGCTGCGCCTCGGTCCAATCGTGGCCGCCGACCTGGGCCGTGTTGAGCACGAAATCGGCGCCGCGCAGCGCCTCCGCGCGGTCCAGCGTCTGCGAAAAGCTCAGGCCCGCCCCCAACTGGGCGTTGAGCCGCTCGGCCATCTGCGCGACGTTGCCCATCCGCCGCGCGTCGATGTCCATCAGGGCGACGTGGCTGCCGTGCAGCCCGGGGGTCACGCAGAGGTCGCGCACGATCCCCGCGGCAAAGGTGGCGCTCCCCGCGCCGATGATGGCGATCTTGACAGCGGTCTTCATTGGGCTTGCCTCCCCTCGCGCTCGCGTCGGAAAAGCCGGCGGCCTGGACCTCAGCTCGCCGGGCGGCGGGTCTCCCACCCTTCCTCGAAGAGCATCATGAAATTCCTGGCCCCGTAGGGGTGCCGGGCGGCCTCGGCCTCGTCCAGCTCCACGCCGAACCCGGGCGCGTCGGGCACGGGCAGGTAGCCCCGCTCCACCCGGGGCACGCCGCGCAAGAGGTCCCAGGTCCACGGCTCCGCCGAGTCGTCAAAGTTCTCCTGGATCAGGAAATTGGGGATGCTGGCGTGCAGGTGGGCGTTCACGGCGGTGCAGAAAGGGCTCTGCGCCTGGTGGGCGGCCACCAGCGCCTCGCACCCCTCGGCGATGCCGCAGACCTTTTTCAGGTTGGCCAGGCCCAGGTGCATCACCTCCGGCTGGACGATGTCCACCACGCGGGGGGCCAGCAGGTCCACGAACTCGCCGACGCGGCTGAAGCGCTCGCCCAGGGCCACGGGCACCGGGATGGCGCGGGCCACCTCCAGCGTGGCCGCCAGGTCCCGCGAATCCACCGGCGTCTCGAAAAACATGGGGCCGAACTCGGCCAGCGCCCGCCCGATGCGGATGGCGTGGCTGACGCTAAAGCGGTCGTGGCCCTCGATGCAGATATCCACGTCCGGACCCACCGCCTCGCGGACAGCGCGCACGATGTGTAGGGCCAGCCGCTCGCTCTGCCGGTCGATCTGCCGATAGGCCCCGCCGAAGGGGTCGAACTTGAGCGCCGTGTAGCCGCGCGCGGCCATCTCGGCGGCCCTCTCGGCGAAAAAGGCGGGGTCGCGCGGGCCCTTGTACCAGCCGTTGGCGTAGGCGCGCAGCCGGTCGCGGTGCTGGCCGCCCAGCAACTGCCAGACCGGCACGCCCAGGCTCTTGCCCAGGATGTCCCAGCAGGCCAGCTCGATCCCGGCCATGGCCAGCACCGGGGTCAGGAAGCGGGCCTTGTACATCTTGCGCCATAGG
>JAAYEA010000418.1 GCA_012689325.1 Chloroflexota bacterium | reverse complement strand
TCGCCGAGCGCGACTTGGCACAAGCCCTGGAGCGGCGGCGTCCTGTTCTTGACCTGGAGCGCGTTTTCGGGTATAAAGAGAGCGACCACCGCCGCGGCCCGGGGCGCGCCCCGCTGGCCCGGCGACCATCCTGGAGGAGGAAACCATCATGGCAGTCCCCGGCTACAACGGCAAGGTCTTGCACGTGGACCTGACCACCGGCCAGACCCGCGTCGAGGAGCCGCCGGATAGCTTTTACCGGCGCTACCTGGGCGGCAGCGGCTTTATCGGCTACTATTTGCTCAAGGAGGTACCCCAGGGCGCGGACCCGCTGGGCCCGGAGAACGCGCTGATCTTTGCGGGCGGCACCCTCACCGGCATCCCCGTGGCGGGGGCGGGGCGCAGCTCCGTGGGGGCCAAGTCGCCGCTGAACAACGGCTATGGCGAGGCCGATGGGGGCGGCTTTTTTGGCGCCGAGCTCAAGCGCGCCGGCTATGACGCCCTGGTGATCAAGGGCAAGGCCCCCCGGCCCGTCTATCTCTGGATCCACGACGGCGAGGCCGAGCTGCGGCCGGCGGAGCACCTCTGGGGCAAGACCACCCTGGAGACCCAAAAGGCCGTCCGCGCCGAGCTGGGCGAGCGGCTGGCCCGCCTGGCCATGATCGGCCCCGGCGGCGAAAAGCTGGTCCGCTACGCCTGCGTCATCAACGACCTGAAGCACGCCGCCGGGCGCACCGGGTTGGGCGCGGTGATGGGCTCCAAGAACTTGAAGTGCGTGGCGGCGCGGGGCAAGGCCCAGCTCCCCCTGGCGGATGCCGACAAGGTCAAAGAGATGGCCCGCTGGTACGTGGAGCATTGGAAGGAAAAGCAGGAGCGGATGCACGACCTGGGCACCCCCGGCGGCATCATGGACCTGCAGCAGGCCGGGCAATTGCCCACCCGCAACTTTCAAGATGGGCAGTTCGCCGGCGCGGAAAAGATCTGCGGCGAGGCGCTGCGCGACACGCTGCTCGTCGACCGGGGCGGCTGCTTTGCCTGCCCGGTCAACTGCAAGCGGGTGGTCAAGGTGGATGACGCCGATTACCAGGTGGAGCCCGAATACGGCGGCCCCGAGTACGAGACCATCGGCGCCTTTGGCTCCAACTGCGGCGTGGACGACCTGCGCGCCGTCTCCAAGGCCAACGAGCTGTGCAACGCCTACGGGCTGGATACCATCGGCTGCGGCATGTCGGTCTCGTTCGCCATGGAATGCTACGAGAAGGGGATCCTGACCAAGGCCGACACCGGCGGGCTGGAGCTGAACTTTGGCAACGCCAAGGCCATGGTCGAGATGACCCGGCAGATTTGCGAGCGCGAGGGGCTGGGCGACCTGCTGGCCGAGGGCCCGACCCGCGCCGCGCAAGAGATCGGCAAGGGGTCGGCGGCGTACGTGCTGGACGTCAAGATGCAGCCCTTCCCCATGCACGAGGCGCGCACCCGCCACGGCCAGGCGCTGGGGTACGCCGTCTCTCCCACCGGCGCGGACCACATGCACAACTTTTGGGACGCGGGGCAGGCGCGGGAGCCGGTCGGCGAGGACTTGCAGTCGCTGGGCGTCTATACCAGCGTGCCGCAGACCGTGCTGAACGCCGACAAGGTGCGGGCTTATACCAAGTCCACCAACTGGCGCTGGCTGGCCAACCACCTGGGGCAGTGCATGTTCATCAGTTGGTCGCGGGAGCAGCTCGTGGAGCTGATCGGCGCCATCACCGGCTGGAAGGTGAGCGCCTACGAGCTGATGAAGACCTGCGAGCGGGGCGTGACCCTGGCGCGGCTGTTCAACCTGCGGGAGGGGCTGACCCGCGCCGACGACGTGCTGCCGCCGCGGATGCAAGAGCCGCACGTCAGCGGGACGCTGAACGAGGTGCCGGTGACGCCGGAGGCGCTGGAGGAGGCCAAGAGCCTCTTTTACGGGATGATGAACTGGGACCCGCAGACCGGCGTGCCCACCGCCGCCTGCCTGGCGGACCTGGACATCGCCTGGGCGGGCGCATAGATGGCCGAGTGGAAGCGCGGCGAGCCGTGGTATCACGGCTCGCCGCTCGAATTGACGATCCTGCGCGCGGGCAGCACGATCACCCAGGACCGGGCGCTGGCGAGCGCCTTTTCCCACAAGCCGACCCTCCTGTGCATCGAGGACGACGGGACCATTCGACATAACGGAACGCAGCCCGGCATCCTCTACCGCATCGCGGAGGAGCTGGGGGAGGGGGATATGCATCCTCATCCCCGCACCACCATGGCGCCGGGGCTGGAGTGGCTGACCACGCGCGAGCTGAGGCTCGAGCCTATCGCAGATCGCTAATCGCAGATCGCTGATCGCGTATCGTAGGAGAGTTGGTTGTGTCCCACGATAAGCGATCGGCGATACGCGATAGGCGATATGCCCCTGGAGGACCGATGACCCCACGAGAGATCATCCTGGCGAACCTGAACCACGAGAACCCGCCGCGGCCGGGGCTGACCTTTGGCGGCGGGCGGATCAATGACATGATCGGCGGCTCGCCCGGCCTGCCCGACGGCTACACGCCCAAGCGCTGGATCGAGGGCGACCGCGAGTTCTATGACGACACCTGGGGCAACCTCTGGGTGCGCATGGTGGACGGCAGCCTCAAGGGCGAGATCCTGAAGCCCGCGCTGCCGGATTGGGGCGCGCTGGACCGGCTGCAAGCGCCCCACTATGACGTTAACCGGGCTGCGGCCAGCATCCGCGAAGGCTTTGCGCGGGATGAGGGCGATCGCTTCAAGCTGGCCCACATCGGCGGCTGGATCTTTGACAACGCCCGCTACCTGCGCAAGATGGAGGTCTATTTCGCCGACCTGGCGCTCTATCCCGACGAGGTGCGGCGCATGCATAGCATCGTCGCCGGGCACTATGAGACGCTGATCCAGGCGGCGGGGCGGGCCGGCGCGGACGGGATCATGATCGGCGAGGACATGGGCACGCAAACGGGGCTGCTTTTTTCCCCGGCCATGTTCCGCTCCTATTTCAAGGCCGAATACACCCGGCTGATGGGGCTGGCCCACGAGCTGGGGCTCAAGGTGCTGATGCACTCGTGCGGGCTGAACTGGGCCATCCTCGACGACCTGATGGATTGCGGCGTGGACTGCTTCCAGTTCGACCAGCCGGCGCTCTATGACATGCCCGCGCTGGCGGCCAAGCTCAAGGCGCGGCGGGCGGCGCTCTGGAGCCCGGTGGACATCCAGAAGGTGCTCCCCACCGGCAACCGCGCCTATATCGAGTCCGAGGCGCTGCGGATGTGCCAGCTCTTCCGGGGCGGGCTCATCGCCAAGAACTATGGCGACCTGAAGGGCATCGGCGTGCAGCCCGAGTGGGACCAGTGGGCTTATGAGGCCATCTGCCGCTTCGCCGGCGTAAGCTGACGCAGCTCGGTATCCACCACGAAACACACCAAATACACGAAAAGGAGGATGGGCTCTTGCCTGTTTCGTGTGGTTCGTGTATTTCGTGGTTTCGGTTCCTGCTCTCTGTGCGGGGAGGACCATGGAGACGACGACCAAGAAACGCATCCTGCTCACCGGCGCGGCGGGGCGGATCGCCTCGGCCTTTCGGCGCTATGCCGGCGACCGCTACGCGCTGCGGCTGGGCTATCACAACACGCCGGTGGACGACCCCGGCGGCCACGAGCTGTGGCGCCTGGACATCGCGGACCTGGAGTCGTGCCAGCGGGCCTGCGCGGGGATAGAGATGGTGGTGCACATGGCGGGCGACCCCCGCTCCACCACCGGCTTTTACGAGTCGCTGCTGCCCAATAACGTGTTGGGGCCCTATAACATCTTGCGCGCGGCCAAGGACCAGGGCTGCCAGCGGGTGATCCTCGCCAGCAGCGTGCAGGCGGTGGACGGCTACCCGCTGGACGTGCAGGTGCACCCCGAGATGCCGGTGTGGCCCTCCAGCCTGTACGGCGCGTGCAAGGTTTTCGCCGAGGCGCTGGGCAAGCACTTTGCCTATAACGAGGGGCTCCCCTGCATCTGCATCCGTATCGGCACCTTCCAGACGGAGCGGATGATCCAGTCGCTGAACGCGCACCGCCTGTCCAAGTTTGTGACGCAGCGGGATATGAACCACCTGCTGGAGCGGTGCATCGAGACGCCGCATATCCGCTTTGCGCTGTTGCATGGGGTTTCCAACAACCGCTTCAAGCGGCTGGATATCACCAGCACCCGCGAGCAGGTGGGGTACGACCCGCAGGACGATTCCTTCCAGCTCTATGGCGAGGCGTGGAACGCCAGCGATCCGTGGCGGCGGTGATCGCTAATCGCCTATCGCTCATCGCAGATCGTCGGACGCCACCTACTCGTCCGTGGTGCATAGGGAACCACAAGCCGGAGGCTTGTGCCACGCGCGCGGCCAATCAGGCGATTCGCGATTCGCATCAGCGATAGGCGATACGCGCCTTGCGTGGCGGCGGGGGCCGGGGTATAATGGGCCTCAGGACGTGAAGGAGCATGGCGATGGATCGAGACGAACTGCTCAAGCGCATTACGGTGAACCCGCGGGTGCTGGTGGGCAAGCCCACCATCCGGGGCATGCGGATCAGCGTGGAGCAAGTCCTGGATGCGCTGGCCGCTGGCGTGCCTGAGGCCGAGCTGTTGGAGGACTATCCGGCGCTGGAGGCGGACGATATCCGGGCGGCGCTGCTCTATGCGCGCGATCTGGTCGCCGCCGAGCGAGTCTATCCAGTGGATGCGTCGGTCTCGGCATGAGCTCGCTGCGCTTCCTGGTGGACGTGAATGTGGGCATGGCCGTGGCCGACGGATTGCGGAGCGATAGCCACGATGTGGTTTTCGTGGGCGATCTCGACTGGCGCATGGCTGACTTGGACATGGTCGCGCTGGCCTACCGTGAAGGGCGCATCATCGTGACCATGTACGCCGATTTTGGCGATCTGGTGTTTCGGGCGCGACGGCCCCATGCCGAAGTATTGCTGCTGCGGATGCCCGGCGCTGGGCGAGACGACAAGCTTGCGGTGGTGCGCGAGATCATCAGCAGCCGTGGGGACCAGCTCGCGGGCCATGTCTGCGTGTATCGGCAGGGGAGGCTGCGCGTGCGCGGTTGAGAAGGGCGATCGACGCAGCCGCCCCTCGCGTGGGGGGTGTATCGCCTATCGCAATCGCAGATCGTCGGACGCCACCCACTCGTCCGTGGTGCATAAGGAATCACAGCCGGAGGCTTGTGCCACGGGCCGCTCCAATCCCACGATAGGCGATACGCCCTTACTCCAGGCTGGCCAGCTTGACGCTCGGGTCCGCGAGCTTGTCGGCGGGGAGGGCCTGCCCCTTGCGAATCCACTTGCCCACGAGCTTGTCCATCCCCTCTTGCGGCGGGTCGATGGTAAAGGCCGCCACCAGCTTGCCGCCCTTGAGCCACCAGGCGGTGAAGGGCCCCTTCTCCAGGTCGCCGCGGTGGACCACCTGATCGGCGCCCTCGGTATCGCCCCAGAACTCCCAGCCCATGTGAAAGACATCCGAGTAGAAGTACGGCACGGCCTTGTAGGGCTCGTGGTCGCCGAGCATGTTGGCGGCGGCGGCGCGGCCCTGGCGGCGGGCGGTGTCCCAGTGCTCGATGCGGCGCTCCCGGCCAAAGGTCGTCTCCGGGAAGCGGGCGATATCGCCCACGGCATAGACGCCGGGGAGGTTGGTCTCCAGGTATTCGTTCACCACCACGCCGTCCTGGAGCGCCAGCCCCGTCCCCTCCCATAGCTCGGTGGCGGGGACCACGCCGATGCCGGCCACCACCAGGTCGGCGGGGAGCTCGCGCCCGTCAGAAAGGACCACCGCGGAGACGGTGCCCTGGCCCTTGAAGGCGGTCACGCCGGCGCCGGGGAGGATGGTGACGCCCTTGGCGCGGTAAAAGCGCTGGAAAAAGTCGGACATCTCGGGGGTGAAGAAGCGTTGCCAGACGCGCCCCTCGGGAAAGACCAGGGTGGTGGGGACGCCCATCTGGGTCAGGTTGGCGGCCATCTCCATGCCGATGAAGGAGCCGCCCACCACCACCGCCTGCTTGGCGCCTTTGGCCGCCTTCTGGATCGCCTCCACGTCGGGCATCCAGCGGAGGTAGAGGACGTTGCCCAGCTCGGCGCCGGGGACGCGCAGGGTGCGGGCGCGGCAGCCGTTGGCGATCATGAGCTGCTCGTAGCCGATCTCGTCGCCCTGGGCGGTGTGCAGCCGCTTCTGGGCCAGGTCGGCGCGGGTGACGGTGGTGTTGAGCCAGAGGTCGATGCCGCTCTCCTCGTAAAAGTTGGCCGGGTTGATGAGGATGTCGTCCAGTGTCTCTTCGCCGCGGATGAACTCTTTGGAGATGTGCGGGCGCTGGTAGGGGGCGGTGGTGTCCGCCGAGACGATGGCGAGCTCGCCTTTGGCGATGCCGCGTTTGGCGAACTCTTTGGCGGCATAGCCGGCGGCCACGCCCCCGCCGAGGATGACGTATTTGTAGCTTTTCATGGGGCCTCCTTGGGCGCGTATCGCAGATCGCGTATCGCTTATGGTGGAATCCGAGACAGCTTCCAGGTCTTGCATTCGTTGGACGGCCACCTGCAGAGCAGGGACGTCGCGCGTGGCGGTGAACCACACGACGGACCAGTCCACACTGAAATAGGCATGGACAGCCATGTTGCGAAAGCCGATCACATCCGGCCAAGGTACCTCGGCATGTCGGTTTCGCAGGTCAGGCCCCAGGCGGGCAGCCGCTTCGCCAATGACGATCAGCTTTTGCAGTACGGCGCTCTGCCGCAGTTCGTCCGCCATGAACGCGTCTTGGGGGATCCCGCCGATGAAGCGGCGGATCGCGTCGGCGGCTTCACTGATATCGGACAGGTAGAGAAGATCACGCCGCATAGATCACCTCGGCGCTAGCCAGCACCTGATCGCGGATGAGCGGCTTGAGCCCGGACTGGATCACCAAGTCCACTGGCCGTCTCAGCAGGGTCTCCAGCTCGCGTTTCATCCGCCCCAGGTCCAGAAAGCCGACCTGGGCGCCGTGCTCGAAAACGACCAGCACGTCAATATCGCTATCTGGCCGGAAGGCCTCGGTCAGAATCGAGCCAAAGAACGATAGGCGGCTGATCCGGTTGCGCCGGCAGAACCTCGCCAGTTCGGTGTGCGGTATCTCGACCTGCGCCTTGCCCATGGCCTTGCTCTCCTTAGGTTATCTAGCCACTATACCCCGTTAGCTCTGCTGCGGAATGACATAGGTCATGCGACCGACGTAAGTGAAGCCGACCTTACGGGCGGCGGCCTGGGAGGCGCGGTTGTCCTCGCCGGTGCTCCAGACGGGGGTGAGCGCCTCGGCCTGGGCGGCCTGGGCCACCAGGGAGGCCGCCGCGGCGCAAAGCCCCCGCCGCCGGTAGGGCTCCAGCGTGTGCACGCCGATGTCGGCGTAGCGCGGCCCCCGCGCGGAGAGCTGGGCGGTGGCCACCACGCGCCCGTCCACGATCCCCGCGGCGACATACCCCTCGGCCAGCAGGGCCCGCGCGCCCATAAGGCGCAGCCCGCCGCCGCGCAGCTCGGGCGGGGCGGCCTCCAGCAGCGGCGCGTCGTCGGGCGCCAGCAGCCGCACGGCCGGGTGAGGCCAGAGAAGGGCCGGGCGCTGGAGGGCATAGTGCAGGTCGCCGTAATAGCGCACCGCCACGCCCAGCTCTTGGGCCATCAGCTCGCCCAGCGCCGGGGCGAGCTCGTCGGCGACCTCCACGCAGGTCCAGCCGGGGACGCCGCGCAGCAGCTCCCACAGGGCCGCCGCGTCGGCGCCATAGCCGGTGGGCTCCTCGGGGGCGTCGTCGGTCTGGACCACGGCGGCGCGGAAATGGGGCAGCTCGCCCAGGATGTAGGCGCGGGCCTGGCCGCGCAACAGCCGGGCCACGGCGATGGCGGTAAAGGGGGAATCGCCCAGAATAGACCCTAAAGGTTCTCCTAAACCTTTAGGGTCTGTGGAGAGCGCGCTATAGCCGTCGTTCCCAGTAGTCATAGGTGCGCTCCTGGACGAACCCGGCGGACTGGTAGAGCGAGAGCGCCCGCTCGTTGCGGGCCTCCACCTCGAGCAGGATAGCGGCGGGGCGGCGTTCCCGCAAGAGCGCCACGGCGCGGGCCAGCAGCTCGCGGCCCAGCCCCTGCCCGCGGTATTCGGGGCGGATGCCCAGCCCATAGACCCAGCCCTCCTGCGCGTTGGCGCGGAGGTCGACCTTGCCGACGATGCGGCCATCCAGCCAGGCGGCGTAGGTGGTCGAGTCGGGCTGCCCCAGCATGTCGCGCAGGATCTCCAGTTGCTCCTCCACGCCGCCGCCGAAATAGAGGGCGTTCTGCTCCGCCAGCTCGCGGAGGTCGGCGCCGGCGGCGGGGCGCAGCCGCAGCCGCGGGGCCTCGGGCGGCGGGGCAGCGCGGGCGGGGTCCAGCCGCATGCGGTACTCGGTAAAGGCCACGCCGGCGCCGACGTGGCGGGCAAAGCCGCCGCCCGCCGCCGAGGCGCGGTCGCAGACGAGGAGGATGCGCTGGGCGGCGCGCAGGGCGCACTGGGTCACGGCGACCTCCCAGAGCCGCGTAAAGATGCCTCTCCGTTGATAGGCAGGGTCCACCAGCCCGCTGGCCTCCACCTCGCTGGCGGTGTACTGAAAGAGCCCCAGGTAGCCGACCCAGCGGCCGTCGCAGGCGTAAAAGAGGTCGCTGCTGCGCGAGCTGTCGCGCGCGGCGAGGGTGTCCCAGTTGATGCGCACGTGCACGCCCTCGCGGCGGCGGCAGTCGTCCACCAGCCCGCGCACGGCGGCGATCTCGTCCTCGCGCAGGCCATATTTCTTGTATAGGCCGTCCTCGGTGGGTAGCATGTCGGTGCGTGCTCCGATGTGGTGATGAGCTAGGATAGCGCAGAACGGGCGAGGCGTCAAAACGCGCCTCGCGCGCTTGACAAGCGGCCCGAGTTGACTATGCTGCGAGCGAGGTTGATTCCAGAAAGGAGATACCCAAATGGACCCCAAACCCAAAGCACCAGTCGGCTATGACGATACCCCCTTGATCCCCGGCACCCTCTGGCGGGTGCACGATGGGCGTCGGCCCCAGCCCAAGGTCGTGACCGCGGCGCCGGGCCAGCCCCCCTCGGACGCCGTCGTCCTCTTTGACGGCAAGGACCTCTCGGCCTGGAAGAGCGCCAAGGATGGCACGGCCGCCGGGTGGAAGGTGGAGCACGGCTACATGGAGGTCGTCCACGGCGCCGGCGCCATCCAGACCAAGGAGCATTTCGGCGATTGCCAGTTGCACCTGGAATGGGCCACCCCCGCCGTGGTGGAGGGCGATAGCCAGGGCCGCGGCAATAGCGGCGTCTTTTTCCTGGGCAAATACGAGATCCAGGTGCTGGACAGCTATAACAATGTGACCTATGCCGACGGCCACGCCGGGGCCATCTATGGCCAGTACCCGCCGCTGGCGAACGCCATGCGCGGCCCGGGCGAGTGGAACGTCTATGACATGGTCTTTATCGCGCCGCGCTGGGACGGCACGGGCAAGCTGATCAGCCCGGCCTATATCACCGTGTTCCTGAACGGCGTGCTGGTGCAGCACTGCCAGTCGGTGCAGGGCCCCACCGGCCACAAGACCGTCTCTAGCTATGACAACCCGCACCCGCCCACGGGGCCGCTGGAGCTGCAGGACCACCGCAACCCGGTGCGCTTCCGCAACATCTGGATCCGCCCGCTGGGCTAACCACACTTTCGGGGAGAGCGTCATGAAATTGTCTTTGGACACCTATAGCATCGGCAAGAACCTGACCATCCGCGACCTGCTGGAGCTGTTGCCCGCCAACGGCTTTCAGGGCGTCGAGTTCCGCTGCGAGTCCAACCAGGCGCACGGCGTCGAGCTGGAGACGCCGGTGGCGGAGCGCCGCCGCATTCGCACGCTGCTGAACGAGGCGGGGATCGAGGTCTCGTGCCTCTCCACCAGCCAGCGCTACGAGTCGCCGGACCCGGCGGTGCGGGCGCAGGTGATCGAGCGGGTGAAGCGGTTCGTGGACCTGGCCGCGGACATGGGCTGCGGGCGCATCCGCACCTTTGGCAACGACTTTCCCGCTGGCGTGGACAAGCTGGACGTGGTCAAGTACGTGGGCGAGTCGCTGCGGGCGGTGGGCGAGCACGCCGCGGACAAGGGCGTGGACGTCCTCTTGGAGATGCACGGGCAGTTCTATTACTGGGAGTACGCCCTGGGCGCCATCAAGGTCGCCGACCATCCCAACGTGGCGATCAATTATAACTGCGACGAGAAGGACCTGGTGAAGGGGTCGGTGGCTTTCACCTTCAATCAGGTGAAGGATCACGTCCGGCACGTGCACATGCACGCCCTGGAGAGCCCGGTGTTCCCCTACAAAGAGCTGTTCGGGCTCTTGAAGGGCATGGGCTATGCCAATTTCTGCTCGCTGGAAGAGGGGTATGGCGACGGCGGGGAGAAAAAGGTGATCGCGCTCTATGCCGCGCTCTATCGGGAGATCCTGGCGCAATCGTAGGCCAGTCGTCCCGCGCGGATCGTCCAGTGACCGGCATGTCTACCATGCCGGTCACTTGGTTTGACAGCGGGGGCATCTGGTGTTACACTGGGCCGCGTATAAACGTTTAGATGACGCCCGAGCCAATCGAGAATTGCTGACAAGGAGGCAATATCGCCATGCCAAAGGAATTCCGTGTTGGGATCGTGGGCGCCGCGTCCAGCTATAGCCTGCACTACCCGGAGGCGCTGAACAAGCTCCCCGGCGTCAAGGCGGTGGGGATGGCCCACCTGGACCGCGACCCCCGATACATTCGCGATTCGCTGAACCTGTGGTGGCTGGCCAAGTACCCCAAGACCGTCGAGGGGATGGCCGACCGCTGGGGGCTCAAGGTCTATGAGCAGGCCGAAGAGATGTACGACGACGCCAACCTGGACGCCGTCTGCATCTGCACCGAGGACTATTTGCACCTCTACCACGCCAAGCTGGCGATGGAGCGGGGGCTGCACGTCTTTGTCCCCAAGCCCTTCGCCAAGTCCGTGGAGGAGGCGACGGAGCTTTTCGGCATGGCCAAGGAGAAGGGCGTCGTGGCCGTGGGCAGCCTGCCGCACCGCCACCGCGCCAACTCGGTGCTGGCCAGCCAGTTGATCGACGAGGGGGCCATCGGCCGGCCGATCTCGGGGCATTTCACCATCGACCACCACATCACCCTGGGCGGCTGGAAGAGCGACCCCTCCATGGCCTCCGGCCCCGAGTACGAGATCGGCTTTTACGTCTTTGACCAGATGCGCATGATGATGAAGAGCGACGTGGCCACGGTGACGGCGCTGGCCGCCAACCTCGACCACCGCGGCATCCCCTTCATCGACAACGCCAAGTGCCTGGTGCAGTGCGAAAACGGCGCGCTGGCCTCCATCGATCTCTTGCTGGGGATGCACCAGCACTTTCCGGGCGGCCGCACCCTGTACGTGGTGGGCGACGAGGGCGCGCTGGCGGTGGAGCCGGTGGAGGGCGGCAAGGAAGTCGTGGCCATCTATACCCCCGACGGCAGCAAGCGGGTGGACGTCCCGAGCTGGAACCCCTTCGAGCGCGAGCTGGGCGCCTGGATGGAGATCTGCCGGGGCGACGGCAACGCCGCGGCGTGGCAGGAAGAGGACTTGAAGACGCTGGAGCTGATCTCGGCGTTCAAGCAGGCCCATCAGTGCGGCGGCACGGTGACGCTGCGCTGCGTGCAAATGGTCGAAGGGTAGGCGCTGATCGCTAATCGCTGATCGCAGGGCGCGGATAACGCCAGTTCTGGTCCTGCGATACGCGATCTGCGATAAGCGATTTGCGATACGCGATACGCTAGAGGAGCGAGCTCATGGACTGGTACGGACATTCCTTCGCTTTCAAGATTCGGGTGGACGTCGAGCACGTGGAGTCGCAGCGGTATATCGGCGACTTTCGGCTGGAAAAGGTGTCCATGGTCAACTGGCTGGACATCCTCGACGAGATGAACGTCAAGCTGTCTTTCTGTGTGCTGGGCATCACCGCCGAGCTGTACCCTGACATGGTCGGCGATGTGGTGGCGCGCGGGCACGAGGTCTATGGCCACGGCATGTACCACGAGCCGGGCTTTCAGGGGCGGCCCTTCCGCGAGCAGCGCCACGAGATGCTGCGCATGAAGCAATCGCTGGAGGCCGCCATCGGCAAGCCCATCCGCGGCGTCGGCATCCCGCACCACGGGCTGGCGGATGAGAACACCCTCCGCGCCGCCGCCGAGGTGGGGCTGGAGTACGCCGAGGGACGCATCCGCGCCAAGGGGTCGGTGCTGCCGCAGTGGCGCCAGATCGAGGGGACCGACCTGAAGATATTGGTCCCGGGCGACCAGGGGCGCGGCTTTACGGACGAGTGCGACCGGCGGCCCTACTGGGCGCTCAAGCACGAGGAGGCCTTTAACCCGCCCGGCGCCCTGAAAAAGTGGAAGTCCGGCATCGATTGGGCCAAGAGCACCGGCGGCATGGCCAGCCTGGTCATCCATCCCTGGATGCTGATGGTGAACGCCGGCGAGCTCAAGGTCGCCAAGGAGATCATCCGCTACGCCGTGGACGAGGGCGCGTGGATGGCGACGGTGGACGGTTTGATCG
>JAAYEA010000417.1 GCA_012689325.1 Chloroflexota bacterium | reverse complement strand
TGCTGTTGCGCGGCTTTGGCGGCGTCCCCGCCAAGGTGGAGAGCAAGCCGCCCAAGCACCTCCGCTCCGCGCTGGGGCAGATCGTCAACTTTTTCTACACCCTGCAGGGCGAATCCGCCGGCGCGCAAGCCCTCTCCAGCTTTGACACCTACCTGGCGCCGTTCGTCCGCTACGACGGGCTCGATTACGACGGCGTCAAGCAGGCGCTCCAAGAGTTCATCTTTAACATCAACGTGCCCACCCGCGTGGGCTTTCAGACGCCCTTCACCAACCTGACCATGGACCTGACCCCGCCCAGCACCCTGCGGGACCACGCCGTGATCATCGGCGGCCAGTTCATGGAGCAGACCTACGGCGAGTTCCAGGCCGAGATGGACCAGATCAACCGCGCCTTTGCCGAGGTGATGCTGGAGGGCGACGCCAAGGGGCGCGTCTTTACCTTCCCCATCCCCACCTATAACATTAGCAAGGATTTCGACTGGGACAATGAGGACCTGGCGCCGATCTGGCAGATGACGGCGCGGTATGGCATCCCCTATTTCGCCAATTTCGTCAACAGCGACATGAACCCCGAGGACGCGCGCTCCATGTGCTGCCGGCTACGGCTGGATAACCGCGAGCTGCGCAAGCGCGGCGGCGGGCTCTTTGGCGCCAACCCGCTCACGGGCAGCGTGGGCGTGGTCACCATCAACATGCCGCGGATCGGCTACCTGGCCGGGAGCAAGGAGGACTTTTACGACCGGCTGGAGCGGGTGATGGCGCAGGCCCGCACGAGCCTGGAGATCAAGCGCAAGGTGCTGGAGGGCTTTACCTCGGCGGGGCTCTACCCCTACTGCAAGCACTATTTGGAAGCGATCAACGAGCAGCAAGGCAACTATTGGGGCAACCACTTTGCCACCATCGGCCTCAACGGCATGAACGAGTGCTGCCTCAACTTTGTGGGGCACGACATTGCCCACCCCGAGGGCAAGGCCTTCGCCATCGAGGTGCTGGAGCACATGCGCGAGGTGCTGCGGCGCTACCAGGAAGAGACCGGCAGCCTCTATAACCTGGAGGCGACCCCGGCGGAGAGCGCCTCCTACCGGCTGGCCAAGGCCGATAAGCAGCGCTACACCAACATTATCACCGCGGGCACCGACGAGACGCCCTATTACACCAACTCGACCCATCTGCCGGTGGATTACACCAACGACCTTTTCGCGGCGCTGGAGCACCAAGACCCGCTGCAAGTGCTCTATACCGGCGGGACGGTGCTGCACGCCTTTTTGGGCGAGTGCATCTCGGATTGGCGGCAGGCGCGGCTGCTGGTGCGGCGGATCGCCGAGCGCTACAGCCTGCCCTACTATACCTTGACGCCGACCTTTAGCATCTGCCCGGTGCACGGCTATATCGCCGGCGAGCACGCCTTTTGCCCGTACGAGCATACGAAGGAAGAGCTGGAAAAGCACGGCGTGGAGGCGTAGGCGGCGAGGCGCGGAGCGCCTGTCGCGGATCGCGGATCGCGGATCGCGGATCGCAGGATGTAAGAGCGGCTTGAGTCGCGTCAACCTGGGGACCCAACGTACTAGCTATCCAGAGGAGAGCAACATGTCCATCAAAAAGGTGCCTTGCGAGGTCTATTCCCGGATCGTGGGGTATTTCCGGCCGATTCGCAACTGGAACAAGGGCAAGATCCAAGAGTTCGCCGATCGCAAGGTCTATGCGACGCCCGAGGAAAAGGCCAAGTAACCGGCGCCCATGGGCAGCCCGAACATGCACATCAAGAGCGTGGTCAAGACCTCGCTCATCGACTTTCCCAACCGGCTGGCCTCCATCGTCTTTGTGGGCGGCTGCAACTTTAGATGCCCCTTCTGCCAGAACGCTGAATTGGTGCTGCGCCCCGGCGAGCTGCCAGACCTCCCCGTGGAGGAGGTGCTGGCCTCGCTGCGGGAGCGGCGGGGCTTTGTGGACGGGCTGGTGATCAGCGGCGGGGAGCCGACGCTGGAAGCCGGCCTGTTCGATTTTGCGCGGGAAGTGACGGCGTTGGGGCTGGCGATCAAGCTGGACACCAACGGCTACCGCCCCGACGCGCTGGGCCGCTTGCTGGAGGCCGGCCTGCTCGAGTTCGTGGCGATGGACATCAAGGCCGCGCCCGACCGCTACGCCGAGGCCGCGGGGCTCCCCGCCCTGCGGCTGGAGCGCATCCGCGAGAGCCTGGACCTGCTGCGCGCGTCCCCTTGCGCGCACGAGCTGCGCACGACGGTGGTGCCGGGGCTGGTGGCGGTGGAGGACGCCGACGCGCTGGCCGAGCTGGTCCACGGCGCGCAACGTTATGTCTTGCAGCAATACCGCCCCGACCGCGCGCTGGTCCCCGCGTTGCAGGACGTGACGCCCTACACGGTGCGCGAGCTGGAAGAGCTGGCGGCGCGCCTGAACGCGCGGGGCGTCCCCACGACGATTCGGGGCGTCTGAGGCGCGGCGCGCCTGAACGCGCGGGGCGTCCCCACGACGATACGAGGCGTCTAGCCAGCGCCAAGATGAGACCCGCATACCAGTCGGGGCGGCCCCGCCAGGAACGACTCAATGCGGCATGGCTTGCCGGCGGCATGGAATGCCGGGCGGCATGGAATGCCGGGCGCGACTTGGCGCCAGCCCTGGCCCCCAGGGCTTGTGCAAGGTCGGTAGTCGCCCTGGCGCGCCGCCCCGCACGGCGATCAGCGGCATGGAATGCCGACGCCGTGCTACGCCACCGCGCCCGATGGAATCGGGCTTCTGCAGCCTCTGCGGCATGGAATGCCGAGCGGCATGGAATGCCGAGCGGCATGGAATGGCGGGCGGCATGGAATGCCGGAAGCGGGCTCCAAGAGCCGCTAGAGCGCTCCTGCAGCGTTTCTGAGCCTGCTTGAAGCAGGCTTGGCCATGTCAGCCGCAATGCGATTCCATCGCGGATTGAGCTCTTTTGTTGGGCACGCAAGCCGGAGGCTTGCGCCACGCTGCGCCAGCGACAAAGGATCAGGGTGGTTTGGCGGCGAGCGCCTGTGCGGCCTATAATGACGGTGGTGAGCTGCGCCAATGAGGGGCCGGTCAAGCGGGTCCACCAAGGGGCGGCTGAGGAGAACCAAGGAGGCCCATCGCGCCATGGAAAGCAAGTCGCTGAACCGAGGCCTGAGCGCCGCCAAGGCGGCCAAGCAGGACGAGTTCTACACCCAGTATGTCGACATCCAGAAGGAAGTCGAAGCCTACCTCGAGTTCGACCCCGACACCTTCCGCGGCAAGATCGTGTACTGCAACTGCGACGACCCCTTCGAGAGCCACTTTTTCAAGTACTTTGCCGCCAATTTCAACAAGCTCGGCCTCAAAAAGCTGATCACCACCAGCTATGACGGCTCGCCCATCGCCGGCCAGCTCGCGCTATTCCCGGAATACGACGAGGGGAACGGCAAGCGCCAGAGACCTAAGGCGATGGCCGTCATCCTCGACCAGGTGAAGGACGAGGACGGCGACGGCGCGGCGAACGTGACCGACGTCGAGCTTTTCCTCCAGCGGAACCAGGCCGCCCGGATCGCCTTGAAAGGAAACGACAAGTACCCCGGCGGCGACTTTCGCAGCCCCGAGTGCATCGCGTTGCTCAAGCAAGCCGACATCGTGGTCACCAACCCGCCGTTCTCACTGTTCCGCGAGTACGTCGCGCAGCTCGTGGAGCACGGAAAAAAGTTCCTGATCATCGGCCCTAAGAACGCCATCACCTACAAGGAGTTCTTCCCGCTCATCAAGGACACAAAGCTATGGCTCGGGACAGGATTCGCCAATGGAAACGCCTACTTCAGCATTCCTGCTGGTAGTGGTCGGGAGTATTCGGACGGCGTTTACGACGAGAGCACGGGACTCGTCAAGTTTCGCAACGTCGGCTGGTTCACCAACCTTGATCATGGACGCCGCCACGAGGAGTTGCCCCTCATGACCATGGCGGACAACCTGAGGTTCAGCAAACACAAGGAGATCAAGGGCAAGGCGGCCTACGACCGGTACGACAACTATGACGCCATCGAAGTGCCCTTCACGGACGCCATCCCCAGCGACTACGACGGCGCCATGGGCGTTCCGATCACCTTTCTGGACAAATACAACCCCGATCAGTTCGAGATATTGGGGATCACGAAGACCTGGCATGGCGGCGCATCCAAGACTTATCCCATGCAGACACAGGTCAACAAAGACGGAAAGGAGTCGCTGGTGTCGAAGCTCAATGATGGTCCGGCGATAAAGGTGAACGAGCCGCCAACCGGCCAGACATACTATAGGGTGGGCACTGATAACTTTATCCAGCTATATGCAAGGATCCTCATCCGTCGCCGCACCCGGCCCGCAGGAGGGACGGAGAAATGAAGACCACCCTGAGAACCGACCTCACCGTCGCCGACATCTGCGCCGGGTTTGTGTACAACGAATTCGAGGGTAAGGGGCTGTTCGGGCTGGGCGGGAAGCTGACCATCCAGCCAGAGTACCAGCGGAACTATATCTATGCGGACGGCGGCGGCACAAAGGAGCGGGCGGTCATCGTCTCGCTGCTCAAGGGGTATCCGCTGGGGGTGATCTATTTCAACACCGTGGCGAAGGACCAGTTCGAGGTGCTGGACGGCCAGCAACGGATCACCAGCATCGGACGGTACGTGACGGACAAGTTTGCGATCATGGATAACGGCAACCCCAAGTACTACGACAGCCTGCCCGCCGACCAACGAGCCAAGATTTGGAACGCGAGCTTGCTGATCTATGAGTGCGAGGGCACGGAGAGCGAGATCAAGGAGTGGTTTAAGACGATCAACATCGCGGGCGTGCCGCTGAACGACCAGGAGCGGCGGAACGCCGTCTACTCCGGGCCGTTCGTGACGCTGGCCAAGGCCGAGTTCAGCAACAGCCAGAACGCGAACATTCAGAAATGGAGCGCGTACGTGAAGGGCAGCGCCAACCGGCAAGAGTTCCTGGAGCGGGCGCTGGAGTGGGTGAGCCAGGGCGAGATCGACCGCTACATGAGCGCTCATCGCCATGACCACACCATCGATGAGCTGAAGAGGTACTTTAACAGCGTGATTGAGTGGGTTTCAACCGTGTTTGTCGACGTTCTGCCGGCGATGCGCGGCCTGGAGTGGGGCAGGCTGTACGAGGCGTACCACGGCAAGTCCTACGATCCGAGCAAGATGTCCGTCGAAGTGAAAAAGCTCGATGCCGATCCGCAGGTGACGAATCGCAAAGGCATCTTTGAGTATCTCTTGGGCGGAGCGGTCGACAAGAGCTTGCTGGCGGTTCGGGTGTTCGATGACAGGGTGAAGCAAGTCGCATACGCTCGGCAGACGCAGGCGGCCCAGGCCAAGGGCGAGTCCAACTGCCCGCTCTGCGCGATGGGGGACACCGCGAACAAGAGCAGAATCTACAAGCTCGGCGAGATGGACGCCGACCACGTGTCCGCGTGGAGCAAAGGCGGCGAGAGCTCGGCCAAGAACTGCCAGATGCTCTGCATTACGCACAATCGGGCCAAAGGGAATCGATGAACTGGGCGCACTCGACCGGACAGGAACGACTAAATGCGGCATGGAATGCCGTCGTCACTACATAGGAGCCGCCCAGTCTGGCATGCGGGTTTCATCTTGGCATTGGTCTAGATGATCTTGTCGTTGGTCCCGGCAAGCTGGCGCAGCAGCTCGGTCTGGCCCGAGTGGTAGGTGTCGTGATAGTAGAGGAAAAAGAGCCGCTCGCGCAGGGGCACGGGGCCGCGGCGGGTCTCGATCTTGGCGGCGAGCTGCTCCGGCGTGGCGGCCTTGAGCCCCGCGGCGATCCCCGCCTGGCCGCGCTCCAGCGCCTCCACCAGCCGCGCCAGCGGCAGCACGTCGGGGCCGTCGGCGAGCACCGGCTCGGAGCCGTGGGCATAGCGGGCGGCCTCGGCCTCGGTCAGCACCGGCGGCTGGCCCAGCAGCTTGCAGGCGGTATTGCGGGTGTCGGCGAGGTGGCCCAGCACCCAGTTCATGCAGTTGCCGCGGAAGGGCGGCTGCAGCAGGCACTGCTCGTGAGATAACCCCTCCAGTTGCCGGCGAATGACGCTCAGGTTCCGCTCAAAGGCGGCGACCAGCTCCTCGGGTGTGATCATGGCTTCCTCCTGAAAACGGATTTGCCCCGGCATTGTAGGGCCGGCGGGGGAGGATGTCAAGCGCGGGCTGCGCCCCCGACCCATTTCCCCTTTGCCTGCACCTGTGTTATAATACCGCGCGCGCGTGGGGACGACATGGGATGAGGTTGTCGCAAGCTATGACGACGATACGGGTCGATTTGCATTGCCATTCGCGGCATTCGCGCGATTGCCTGCTCGAGCTGGAGACGATCATCGCGGTGGCGCAGCGGCGGGGCCTGGGGGCCCTGGCGCTGACGGACCACAACACCATCGCCGGGGCGGTGGAGCTGGCCCGGATGGCCCCCTTCCTGGTGATCGTGGGCGAGGAGATCATGACCAGCCAGGGCGAGATCATCGGGCTCTATTTGCAGGAGACGATCCCGGCGGGGCTGGCGCCGCAGGCCGCCATCGCGGCGATCCGGGAGCAAGGGGGGCTGGTGTACGTCCCTCACCCGCTGGACCGGGTGCGCGGGTCGCGCTTGCGCCCGGAAGCGTTGCAGGCGGTGATCGGGCAGGCGGATATCGTGGAGACCTTTAACGCGCGGGTGACCTGGGCGCGGGATAACGAGCTGGCCGCCGAGCTGGCGCGGTCGCACGGGCTGGCCGCCGGCGGCGGCAGCGACGCCCACAGCGCCTTCGAGCTGGGGCGCGCGTACGTGTGCATGGCGCCTTTCGCGGGGCGCGACGATTTCCTGGCGCAACTGGCCCGGGGGCGCGTGGGCGGCCGGCTGAGCCCGGCGCCGGTGCACGTCTCTAGCATGTGGGCGCGGCGCTACAAGAAGTGGTTCCTGAACAGCAGGCCGGCGCCTCGGGCTGGCCAAGGGGTGAGCTAGAGCCATGGGACGAGATCGAGACCTATCGGACATTCGCATCTTTAGCGGCAGCGCCCACCCGGCCCTCGCCCACGCGATCTGCGACTATTTGGGCGTGCCGCTGCAACCGACCATCACCTCGCGCTTTAGCAACGACAACCTCTATGTGCACCTGGGCGCGAGCGTGCGCGAGCAAGAGGTCTTTCTCATCCAGCCGCTTTCGCCGCCGGTCAGCGACCACCTGTTGGAGCTGCTGATGATGCTGGACATCGCCCGCAGCGCCTCGGCGCGCAGCATCCACGCCGTGATCCCCTACTATTCCTATGGCCGCTCGGACAAGAAGGACGCCCCGCGCATCTCGATCACGGGGCGGCTGATCGCCGACCTGCTGCACACCGCCGGGGCGACGCACGTCATCACCATGACGCTGCATTCGCCGCAGGTGCACGGCTTTTTCGGCGTGCCCACGGACGACCTGACGGCGCGGTCGGTGCTGGCGCGGCATTTCCAGGGGCGCGACCTTTCGGGGACGACGCTGGTCTCGCCGGACATCGGGCACGCCAAGCGCGCCGCCGAGTTCGCGCAGATGCTGGGCAACCTGCCGATGGCGGCGGGGAACAAGACCCGCTACGGCGATAACGTGGTGCGGGTGGAGATCATCGGCGAGGTGCGGGGCCACCACGCCATCCTCATGGACGACGAGATCGCCACGGGGAGCTCGATGATCGAGACGGTGAACCAGTTGCGGGAAAAGGGGATCACCGAGGTGTCGGTGGTCTGCACGCACGGGGTGTTCACGGCGGGGGCGCTGCACAAGCTGGCGGCGGTCCCCGAGATCACCGAGATCGTCACCACCGACACGCTGCCGATCCCGGAGGAGGGCCGGCCGCCGATGCTGCACGTGCTATCGGTGGCGCCGCTCTTTGGCGAGGCGATCCGCAGCAATTTCATGGGCCTATCGCTGGGCGACCTGTTCATCGACTGGACCGACTCGGTCAAGCCGGTGCGGACGGACCATTAGGGTGGAGCGCAGATCGCAGATCGCATATCGCAGATCGCGTATCGCAGATTGCGTATCGCAGATCGCAGATCGCAGATTGCGTATCGCAGATCGCCGGACACAACTTGCTCCTATCCTACGATAAGCGATTAGCGATAAGCGATAAGTGCAAGGAGGCAGCATGGCCATAGACTGGGTCGTCATCCCCGCGTCGGTGGTGATCGCGCTGGCCGCGACGCTGGTCTATGTGCTGCTCATCTATTGGATCGACCGCCACGAGAAGGAGCCGCTGCTGCTGGCGCTGGCGACCTTTGTCTGGGGCGCGCTGCCGGCGGTGATCCTGTCGGTGGTCCTGGAGGAGGCGGCGGGGCTGACGCTCTCCAGCCTGGACCCGGCGAGCGCCCAGTTCATGGCGGCGAGCGTGGCCGCGCCGGTGATCGAAGAGTTCGCCAAGGCGCTGGCGCTGTGGGGGCTGTTCCTCTTTTTCCGCGCCGAGTTCGACGGCGTGCTGGACGGCATCGTCTATGGCGCGCTGGTGGGGCTGGGCTTTGCCATGACCGAGAACATTGCCTATTTCCTCAGCAGCTACGAGGAGGGCGGCTGGGCCCAGTGGCTGATGGTGGTGGCGGTGCGCTCGCTGCTGTTCGGGCTGATGCACGCCTTTTACACTGGCCTCACAGGCGGGGCGCTGGGGTGGGCGCTGCAGGCGCGGAGCCGGGCGGTGCGCTACACGCTGCCCTTGCTGGGGCTGGGCGCGGCGATGCTGGCCCACGGGCTGCACAACGGGCTGTTGAGCGTCGCCTCGGAGACGCCGCTGGGGATGGTGGCCTTTGCCGCGGTGGCCGATTGGAGCGGCATCCTGCTGCTGGCGGGGATCGTCGTCTTGGCCTGGCGGCGGGAGCGGCAGGTGATCGCCGCCGAGCTGGCCGACGAGGTGGCGCTGGGGACGCTGACCCAGGAGGACTATGCGCGGCTGACGTCCAGCTCGGGGCGGGCGCTGGCGCGCTACCGGCTGCGGCAGCAGCATGGCGCCGATTACGCCCGGCGTTGGTCCAAGCTGGCCCAGGCGGCGGTGGAGCTGGCCTTCAAGAAGCGCCAGTCGGCGCATAGCGTCCGGGCGCAACAGGCCGTGCCGCTGCTGCGGCAGAAAGCGCTGGCGCTG
>JAAYEA010000416.1 GCA_012689325.1 Chloroflexota bacterium | reverse complement strand
GGCCAGCAGCACCATCGGCGCCTACGCCTCCGCCATCTCCACCCTCTCCAACCTGGCCGACCTGGAGATCGCGGACGTGGGCGGCAAGATCGCCTGGGTCGCCGACGTGATCGGCGTGGTGATCCGGGAGCTGGACCGGGTGCGGCAGACCTTCGCCGATGCCGCGGGCCAGTGGCGGGACCAGCCCAAGGACGCGGCCCACTTTGCCCAGTACGCCACCGAGGCCCTGGGCGTGGTCAAGGCCGCCGCCGAGGCGATCTGGAGCCTGGTGGACCTGCCCGAGCTGGAGGACGTCGGGGGCCTCCTGGAGCGGGTCAAGACCATCGTGCAGCACTGGATGTGGCGTCTGGCCGACCTGGCCATCGGGTTTGACGACTTTTTCAAGGACCAGGGCAGCAAGTTCGGGGACAAGGTAGCGGCCTTCGCCGAGTTGGTGGAGACGGCCTTTTCCGCCCTCGCCAAGGTCGCCGAGACCATCCCCAAGCTGGTGGATCTGCCGGCGTTCGACAGCGTGGGAGAGGCCCTGGGGGAGGCGCATCGGTTCATCGCCCACTGGCTCCGGCGCATGACCGAGCTCTACCTGGCCTTCACCGAGCAGTACAAGGTGGACGACAAAAGCCTCCTGGTGGCGAAACTGCAGGCCTTCGCCGAGATGGTGGAAAAGCTCTTCACCATGCTCTCCAAGGTCGTGACCACCATTCAGCAGCTCAAGGACGTGCCCGAGTTCGACGAGACCACGGTGGATGTGTTCGATCGGCTCAAGCGGTTCGTGGCCCACTGGCTGCGCCGGATGGCTGATCTCTCCGCGGCCTTTGAGACCGAGTACGGCAAGGATGCCCTGGCCAAGCTGTACGCCTTCACGGAGACCGTGCAGGCCCTGGCGGTGACGCTGGCCGATGTGATCGTCGCGATCCAGGGGCTCCAGCACGTCCCCGGCTTTGACGAGTCCACCGTGACCACGTTCGACAACCTCAAGCGGTTCGTGGCCCACTGGCTCAGGCGGATGCAGGACCTGTCGCTCGCCTTCGAGGCCAAGTATGGCAAGGAGGCGCTGGCCAAGCTGAAGACCTTCGCCGATACGCTCAAGCCGCTGTTCGCCCTGCTCTCCGATGTGATCGAGACGGTCCGGGAGCTGGAGAACGTGCCCGAGTTCGACGAGGGGACCGTCTCCATCTTTGACCGACTGAAGCGCTTTGTGGCCCACTGGCTCCGGCGGATGCAGGATCTCTCCCTGGCCTTCGAGGCCAAGTACGGCAAGGACGCCCTGGCCAAGCTGAAAACCTTCGCCGATACGGTGCGGGCCCTGGTCGGGATACTGGCGGACCTGGTCGCCGCCATCCAGGATCTGGATGACGTCCCCGGCTTTGACGAGTCCACCGTGGGGGCCTTCGACCGGCTCAAGCGCTACGTGGCCCACTGGCTGCGGCGCATGGCCGACCTCTCCGCGGCCTTTGAGAAGAGCTACGGGAAGGACGCCCTGGGCAAGCTCCAGACCTTCGCCGATACCCTCTCCACCATGTTCGCCCTGCTGCGGGACGTGCTTGAGACCATCGGCTCGCTGCGCCGGGTGCGCAACTTTGACGAATCCACGGTCAAGGTGTTCGACACCCTCAAGCGCTACGTGGCCCACTGGCTGCGCCGGATCGCCGATCTCAAGGAGGCGTTCGAGACCCGCTACGGCCTGGACATGACCGAGGAGCTGCAAGCCTTCGCCGAGATGCTCCAGAGCTCGTTCGGGGCCCTCAAGGATGTGCTCGATCTGATCAAACAGCTCGGCACGGTCAACCTCAAGGTGCCCACGCTGACCTTTGACAACCTGCAGGACGTGATCGAGCAGATCCTGGCGCGGCTGGAGCTGGTGGCCAGCCAGTACGAGGGGACCGAGGGGCAGGCGGTCCTGGCGCGGATCACCAAGCTGGCCGAGGTGCTGGGGCCCATCGGGACGGCGCTGGGGGCCATCGTGCAGCCGTTCGCGGACATGTCGCGGATGCGCTGGATCCCCGAGCAGGCGCTGGCCGCCCTCAAGATGAACGTGGAGAACGTCATCGTCTGGTTCCTCGACCTCGCCGCCTGGCTCTCCGGGGCGACCCTGGACAAGAACTATGAATGGACCGGCGGGGACGCGGATACGCTGGCCGACCGGCTGGAGGCGCTCCAGGGGATCGGCGAGACCGTGACCGCGATCATCGGGCCCTTCAAGCAAGCCTACGAGTCCCTCTTTGACCTGGGCAAGCTGGCCGGCGGCAAGGCCGCGAGCGAGGCGGACATCGGCAAGGTGGGCACCTTCATCCAGCAGGTGTTCCAGATGCTGACCGGCCTCACCACGGGCCTGGCCGTCGAATGGGACAAGAACGGGACGCCCACCGACCCCATGACCACCATCGAGCGGATCAAGGCGGTCATCGGCGGGATCATCGAGGTGTTCGACGCGGGGATAGACGCCATGGACCGCCTGTTCCAGGCCAAGGTCCCCAGCACGGAGACGATCCAGAGCTTCGTCAGCGCCATCATCGCCCTCTACACCGAGTTCGCCCGGGTTCTGGGGCTGATGGAGTACGACGCGACCAATTTCCTGCGGGACGTGTCCTGGTACGCCATCGGGCAGGGGCTGGTGCAATCGCTGATTGACGGCATCTACTCCATGTCCAGCGGCCTGACCGCGGCCAATGCCTGGCTCTGGTCCTTCATCCAGGCCATGCCGGGCGCGGGCGGGCTTCCCACGGCGACCATGGCGCAAGCGAGCGCTGGCAACACCTATCACTATTCGATCAACCAGTATGGCGTGAAGGAGGCCGGCCACGGCGCCCGCGACGCCCTGGTGGGCTTCCGCATCTACAACAACCTGCGAGGCAGATAATGGGATACCTGGGTGAAGAAGCCTGGTACTGGATTGACGCCTACGGCAACGAGTACCTGCTGGGCACCAACGACACCAAGACGCGCTTCATCCGCGAGTACGGCGGGGTGGACATGCCCGAGCCCGTGCACATCACGGAGCGGAGCCCGGCTCACCATGGCACGGTGCATCGCGGCTGGCACTATAGCGAGCGGACCATCACCCTGGGGATCACCTTGCGCCCGGGCTCCCGCGCCGCCCTGTGGGACGAGCTGGGCAGCCTGCGCCAGGTGCTGAACCTGATCCGCGGCAAGGGCAAGCTGAAGGCGATCATCCCCACCGCGGCCCCCGCCGCGACCTACACCCGCTACATTGATTGCCGGGTCAACGCCCCTTTCAACGCGGGGAGCGACAATCAGCCCAACACCCAGTCGCAGAACGCGGTGCTCCAGTTCACGGCGAGCTGGCCGCTCTTCTATGACCCCACGGAGCAGGTCTCCAGGAAAGCGTTCAATGGATCCACGCTGCAATCCCTGGTGGTGGACAACGCCGGCGAGGAATATGCCTGGCCGCGCTACGTCATCTATCCCCCCGCCAACTATGCCCAGGTCCGGCTGGCGGGCTCGCCGAGCGACTACATGCTCCTGCGCTACGACATCACCGCGGCCACGGGCCCGGTCACGATCTACGTGGTGCCCATCGCCAAGGACGACGCCTACGGCAAGCGGGCCATCGGCGCCTACGGCGAGGACCTGACCTACCTGGTGAGCAAGGAATCGCGCTGGTTCGGCATCCCGCCAGGACGCCAGACCCTGCACATCGCCGCCACCTACGGCGGGACCGGGCGGGTGGACGTCTATTGGCACAACGAATACCTGGGGCTGGGAGGGTAGACCATGGCCAACGACATCCTCTGGGAGGTGTACGCCGGCGCGACCCCGGCCTGGACCAACGTCTCGGGCCGCCGGATGGTCTTTGGCGGATCGCCCAAGAACATCGACGTGCCGGTGGTGGTGGGCGAATGGCAGCGGGGGGTGCACCTGGGCACCACCGACCCGGGCATCGACACCTGCGGGAAGAACCACCTCCCCGCCCCTCGCTTCGTGACCGCCTCCACCTACGACGGCGGCTCCGGGCAGGAGCACCTGAACGACACCAACCTGGCCGCCACGGAGTGCACCCTGCGGGTCCATGTGACGCGGGACCTGGTGAACGGCCTCAAGGGGGCGCGCCTCTTCATCTATGACGGGCTGAACACCCAGACCCGGGCCGAGGGGCTCAAGGTCTACGCCTTCCAGCGGGGCGTCTCCGGCAGCGCCTGGACGCTCATCAACGATGGGCTGGCCGGGATCGGCGGGGACAACCCCGGCGAGCGGCTGGACCTGGCCGACTCGGCGCCCGCCGCCGACCACTATTACTACATCGCCCTGTCGGTGCAGCTCCAGCGCTACGACGTGCTGCCGACCTTTAACATCGGCTTCCAGTTCGACACGTCCTACATCGAGCAGTCCATCGCCGCCTCGGCGGACGACGCCACCGAGCTGAACAGCACCACCGCCGTAGACCTGGACGAGCTCAACCTGCGGCTCAACTATGAGAATGTCCTGGGGGCTTACTCGACCATCGGCCTGCGCTGGCAGGACGTGCACATCCCCGCCACCGCCACCATCAAGAGCGCCAAGGTCCTCTTCAACAGCTCCGCGGCGTACACGGAGCCGGCCACCGTCACGATCCGCGGCGAGAAATCGGTCACCCCGGCGGCGTTCCAGGCCGTTAACGGCAACATCTCGGGGCGCACGCCGACCACCGCCAGCGTCTCCTGGCCCTTTACCAACTGGGGCGCGGATGGTACCTGGGAGGAGACGCCGGACATCGCGGCCATCATCCAGGAGATCATCGGGCTGCCGGGCTGGACGCACGCCTCCAGCGACCTGGCCCTGATCATCCAGAGCGGCGGGGCCAACACCAACCGGCGCGCTGGCAAGTCGTACGACAACGCGGCCCACCTGCCGCCCAGGCTCTACGCGGAGTGGACCTCGTATGCGGGGACCTCCTCCCACATTCGGGGGTTCCTCAACTTTTGCACCGGCGATCCCGAGTACGAAATCTGGCTGCTGGACAACCAGCAGGAGCGCCGCTTCCTGATCGACGAGCTGCCCAGCGGCTTTCACTGGGAGAAGGCGTCGCAGGGGTGGGGGAGCTTCTCGGACCTCAAGGTGAACATGGCCAGCCCCGCCTACCCGTGGCTGCGGGCCCTGGACAAGCTGCTGATCCGCCGGGGGCGCCACGACCTGATGGCCGCGCTGATCGAGAAACCACAGAGCGACCTGCCGCAGGAGGGGGAGGCCGGGGCCACCTACACCGTGCTGGGGCGCTCGCTCAACGCCCTCCTGGAGCGGCGGCGCTGCGTGCCCCTGCCCGGGGAGGGGTACCTGCAATACACCGGGCACCCCGACGACGCGGCCAAGTACATGGTGCAGTACAACTTGACCGACACCTACGCCGAGCGGCCCGACGACACGGGCCGGGCGGAGCCGGGCTTTTCCGTGCAACCGGCCCGGAGCGAGTGCCCCGAGGATGCCGTGGCGGCCAACCGCACGGTCAAGTACACCCACGAGCAGACCGTGGGCGACGCCTGCGCGGACCTGGCCTCGCGTTATGGGATCGATTACGAGGTCAAGGCCGACGGCGAGGGGCGGCTGGACTTCGAGACCTACTACCCCTGGCGGGGCGTGAACCGCGCCGAGGGGAACCCCGAGGGGAACCGGCAGGTGATCTTGACGGTGGACCGGGAGAACCTGGTGGGCATCAGCGCCTACACCGACCGGCTGAAGGTCTACAACGTGATCTACGTGCTGGGGGTGAACCAGGGCGCGGGGCGGCTGGTGGTCATCTGCAAGGACGAGGCGTCCATCGCCACCTACGGGCGGCGGGAGGGCGTGCTGTCCATGGGCTCCACGGTGGACCAGGGCGTGCTGACGCAAAAGGGCCAGACCATGCTGGCCATCAACGGCCACCCGGTGGAGGGCGTCACCTTCACCTTCCGGCAGACCGAGGCGCTCAAGTACGGCCGCGATTTCGACGTGGGCGACTATGTGAGCGTCTATTTCGAGCCGTTCCAGCTCAACCTGGCGGAGAACTGGCGGGTGAAGCGGGTGGCGGGGACGCTGGTGGAGCGCGCGGAGCAGCCGGGCCAGATCATCGAGGAGCTGGAGATCACCCTGGGCCAGGACGAGCCGGACTTGCTGAACGACCAGGCCGGGGGCGGGGGCGGCTCCAACGTGGGGCCGATCATCTCCACGGAGAACCCGACCACCATCCAGCCGGACGACAGCCCCTACGCGGGCGATCCCAGCGATCCCCACTTCCCCGAGCTGGCCAGCATCCTGCACGTGCACGGCATCTCCACCAACGCCCCTTACGACACCGGCGGCAAGCTGACCAACCAGGAGGACATGTACGCCTCGGACAACCCCGGCTCGGCGGACATGGAGTTCGTGCGGCGGAGCCACCAGCACGCGCTCTTTGACACGACGACGCCGGAGGACATCGCGGCGACGGGGAACGACCGGGCCAACGAGAGCGACTACCACGCGGCCTTCAGGAGCCACGTGCACAAGTGCGCCCGGTACAGCCACACGCACAGCATCGCCTCCAGCGGCGCGCACACGCACACCACCGACGAGCACACCGGCCACGAGCACTCGCTCCAGCTCTCCGGCTGGCACACCCATTCCGCCAACCATTGCCACAACGCCAGCGCCAGCGGCGTCACCAGCACGGACAGCGGCCACTACCACACGATCTCCTGGTCCATGGGGAGCGGCAACATCGTCATCGACGAGCAACTGGGCACCCTCAATTTCCAGCATCACGACGAGTATCACACCACCGTTTCTGCTGGGGCGCACACCCACACCATCGCCTCCAGCGGGGCGCACACGCACACGACGGGGACGCCATCATGATCAACAGGACCATCCACCGGCTGGCCTACCACCGCGAGGTCGACTGCCTGGCCTTGCACTGGCACCGCTTCGCGGACGGGAAGCGGGCGCCGGATACATTCACGGCCCACTATCAAGAGATGGGCAAGAACTTTGGGGACCCAGAGCTATGGGCCGCGGCGATCTCCACCCTGTTCGCGCAGGCGGAGTCGCTGGTGACGGGCTACGAAGGCGCCGCCTGGTCCGCCTACCGCGTCTCGGGGATCTATGTGGACAGCGTGCAGATCGAGTGGGGCAAGTGGGCCCCCAGCTACGACGCCAACCTCAACTATGGCATCGCGGTCCACTACTCGCGCCTGCGAGAGGCGGTCAAGCTGCCCAGCCAGGCCGGCGGGACGCTGCTGCTGGAGATCCTGGGCGGCCAGGACGAGGACGCCGAGACGCCCTACTACTGCCGGGTCAACGTGAACAAGAACGTCATCACGGACGCCAAACAGATCGCGGCCATCGCGCAGGCCGTGAGGACGATCCTGGCAAGTGCTGACAAATTGGCGACCTATCTGGACGAGCAGATCGGGTGGTCAGATGACAGCAGACGTTAGCGGCCTGGAGCGACTGGAGGCGGAACGGCGCTGCGAGCGATGCCACGGGCCCATGACCCACCTGTGGGGGCACCTGCTGCTGGAGTTTTGGAACATCCCCGCAGAACACGAGAGGTCCGTCCTGGACATCGTGGAGGGGCTGGAGAAGCGGGCGCTCTGCTGGCACTGTTTCGTGGAGTTGCTGGCCACGCTCCAGGGGTTCTTCTGTGGACCAAAATCACAAGGCGGAGGAGGAGGACCATAAGAACGACCCGAGGTACGCCAAGAGGCAGAACGTAGAGATCAAACCGCTATTCTGGATTGAGGAGGCGGCATCGGATGCCGCATAGGAGAAGAAACCAATGGACCTGCCGACCATTCCTGAAGCCTTCACCAACCCGCTGGCCGTGGCGGTGGCCGTAGGCCTGCTGACCGCGTTCCTGAAGGGGTTCATCAAGGGCAAGATCGAGACCGAGCCGGGCAATCCGCAGCTTGAGGGCAAGGCGGACGTGGTGATCCTGGGCCTGGTGCTGCTGTTGGGGATCCTGATCCCGGTGGCGGCGCAATGCGTGACAACCTGGCCGCCCACGCCTGCCGGCCTGTTCACGGCGGTGATGGTAGGGCTGTTCGGCGCCGGACTATCGAGCTTTGGGGCCAAGTTTGTGATGGCGCTCTTTGCCTGGGTGACGCCGAATACACAGTAGGAACAGAAAAGCCCGCCAGGGGCGATCCCCCTGACGGGCCAGAGTTCTTTGCCATGTGGCAAAACTATTCCCTGTCGCTGCTGGACCACAGATCGCCAGAGATCTCGACCAGGATGACTCGACCATGGCCTGACGGTCCACGTCGGGGAGCGCCATCAGCCCCAGATCGGCTTGACGCTCGCCGGGGCCTGATATACCATCAGATGGCTGCTCTTGTTGACCGATCCCTCCTGTCATTCCTCTTGGGGCGGTGGGACCCCAAATCCCATTGGGCTCGCGGAAAAGCCACACAGCGATCATGGTACTGGCGATTCAGCTTGGGGCGTCCTCCGCGTTTCGCACTTTCCGCCTCGTTGGAGATCTGCCCGATGCGGTCCATAAACCGGCTCATCTCATCCAGGGCACAGCCCCGCCAGCAGGCAGAGGAGGCCGGCCCCAGCAAAGTGGGCGCAGAAACGCAGCGTGGGCTCCTCCGTCTAGAGCGTCACCGTGCGAGGCTGGGCGCCTTGCACCTCGGCCGTGGTGACGGCGGCGATGGTGCTGCCGGCATAGGCGCACTTGGGTTTGAGGCAGGTGCCCATGCAGGCACCGCCCTCTTGCCAGAATGTGCGCACGAGCGCCAGTCCACAATGGGGGCAATTCGCCGCCAGGGTAGCGCTGCTATTCCCAATAGATCTGCCAGAAACCCTCTGCTCTGCCCGATCCAGGTGAATTGGTCGCAGTTGGCGACCACCTGCGCCAAGAGGTAAACGCCAAGTCGATCATGGGCGGTAAAGCTTGGGCGGCTATTGACACTTCCTCCAGAACAGGTTGAGCGATCCCACTGGCGCCTGTGCGCCCAGCCAGCCGACTGATTGTGTCCATATGATGACCTTCTTTCGAACCGAGCCTTTGCGCCACAGATCCCTGAACAGCAGTGGCGTATACCGAGTCTGCGCTGATGGTGCCGGTTCCAGAAAGACGCTGCCATCCATGCCGACCGCGGCCCACCCCTCCTGGTTTGCATCCAAGGCGCGCACCTGCCACCAGGTCAGCCCGGCTGCGGACCTGAACGGCGACCGGCGCCTCCTCCTACGGCTCAGCTGAGGAGCGCAGCTCGAGATTGTCAAACTCGAACACGGCTTCTTTGCCCGGCATCAAGTCGATGGCAAAGCCCACTTGCCCCTGCGAGATCAGGGCATCCTCGAACATGCCCACAAAGTGGTCGTTGATCAGCAGGGCGAACTGGCCGTTGCCCGCGGCGACCGCAAGGCGGTTCGTCTGCCAGGGGCGGATGGCGGCACAAGGGGTCCAGTTGGCCAGCAGCGTCCACTGCCCCTGGACCATCCGCGCAAGGTAGTAGCGCTGGCTGTTGATGATGGCAAAGAAGTACTGGCTGTCCTCACTCGCGTGCAACACCAGACCATGGCCGGCGTCCGCGCCGCTGATTTGGCGCATGTCGGCTGCAAAGTACAGGGGCGTGACGGCCGCCGCGCTCAGCCTGATGGTGGAATGCACTCCCTTGGGCGTCTTCATGCTCCAGCGATAGGCCCCATCCGCCAGCTCCCGGGTCCAACTGCCATAGTCGTTGGCGTCCGTGTCCGTCGGCCAGTTGCGGACGTTGGCGTCGAAAGTGTCATAGATGGCCGACGCGGCCCAGACAGGGTTCGCCTCCACGGTGGCGCGCAGCGCCTGGCCGACCAAGAGGGCCTGTTCCAGGTTGAGGGTGGGCGTGCCCGACGGCGCGAGCGAGGGCGAGGCGGTGGGCGGCGCCATCGTCGCCGTGGCCCGCAGCGTGGGTCGGGGGGTATTGGTGGCGCGGGGCGTCACCGCGGCGCCGTGGACGGTGACAGTGGCCGCCGCCTTGACCGCCGCGGGCGTGGCGGCGTATTCCTTCACGACCTCCGTCGCGGCGCCCCTTCCGACGACGACCACCCGGGAAGGCGTGCCGCCGGGGGACCGCGGCCCGGCCTGGTCCTTCGATTGGAGCGATGATACCATCCCCGCCACAAGCAAGGCGAGGAGCAGCGCCACCTGGGCGTAGCCGAGAGCCATTCCCAGGGTCGCCTTCCCCTTGCCCTGCAACGCGCCTCCGCTCCGGTCAATCTCCCTCCTGGCCCGGCGGCCGGTGACGATGGCGATGAGCGCGCCCAGCACCGGGACCAGGCACCAGGCCAGGATGCCCGCGATCAGGCTCGTCTGCGCCAGCGGGCTCTGCTTGGCGGTCGCCGGCGGTTCGGCTGGGGGCGGAACCTCGGCGTCCGGCTCCCGGGAGCGCCAAAAGTCGATCAGCGCCAGGCAGGCCTCGGTCCACTTGGGGTTCACGGAGAGCGCGATGGTGGTGCGCTTGCCAGTCCTCTTGGTCTCAAAGATGATCTGGCACGAGTCCCCCCAAGAGTCTTGGTGCTGGGTGATCTCGAAGGTGTCCAGCGCGCCCCAGGGGATGTAGCGGCTGCCCTTGCCGCCGATGCCGGCAGCGTTCAGGCTCGCGCTGCTGCGATACAGCCCCACCTTGGCCTGGATGGCCAGCGAGGGGTTCGTCTCCAGCCAGCGGGCCGCCCTTTCCTGGCGAGCCTCTCGCCCGCCCCAGAGCTGGGCCAGGAGCGGGAGGCCGCGCTCGACCAATTGCTTCCACTTGAGGGACAAGACGCGGCATCGCGAATCCATCAGCACAAAGGTGCAATCCTTCGCCAGGCCCTGGCCCCTCTGCCCCAGCGCGGCGGTCAACAGGCCGTAATCCGCCTCGGGCAGCTTGTCCAGGTTCACCCACTGATAGTTGTAGGTGGAGGTGCGCAGCGGGCGCCAGGTGAACCCGGTGGGCAAAAAGAGGTAGGCCAGGCGGAGGTCGTCCAGCGCCAGGGACGCCCGCTCGGAGGAAAGGCGCGCCCGCTTGACGCTCAACAGGGCGCCTTCCAGCGCGGCGTCGCCGTGGGAAGTGATGAACTCGGCGACCGAAGCCGCGCCGCCCGCTGGGGCAGCCACTGGGGCCGGAGCCTGCGCGGGAATGCGCTCCGCTGGCGCAGGCGGCTCCACGGCGGGGGCAGGCTCGGGCGCCTGGGCGGCTGGCGCGGGAGGCGGCGCCTCCTCCGGCAGCGCGCTGGGCAGGCCGACGGCGGGCAGCCTGGCGGGCGGCAGGGCGGCCAGGTCCTTCAGCAACGCCAGCAGGGACCGGTCCGCTGGGGTCGGGTTGGGGTTGGCGCTGGGATCGGAGAGCGGCACATACCCATCCTGCTTCTTGCGCCAGGCGTTGCAGAAATAGCCGCCTACGCCAAAGCCGCTGATGACGCTGACGCGATAGCGCGCGCCGCCGATCTCTGCCCACACCTCGGAGGTCTTGCCCTCTTTGGTCAGCGCGGCGGCATAGCCTCGCTGCAGAAGGTGGCAGACCAGGTTGGTGGCTAAATAGATCGGTGTCGCCGTGTCCTCCAGGCCCTCGGGCTCCTGGGGCAGCTGCATCTGTCGCCCCAGTTGCTGCTGACACAGGATCATGGCGTAGGCGGCCTGGGGTTGGTATCCTCCCGCGCGCAGGCAGGCCTCGAAGGCGGCCAGCGCTTCCGCAAACTTGCCATACTCGTACAGCTCAACCGCCTGGTTGTAGAGCTCCAGCGACGATGGCGGCTCGGCGCTGGCGACAGGCTCCGCGGCGACGAGCTCCTCGGCCTGCGGCTCCGGGCGGCCCAGCCGAAAGCTCTCCAGGATGCCGCGCAGCAAGGGGCGCAGCTTCTCGACCTTGGCGGCGGGCATCTCGGCGATGAACTGGAAGGTCACGCCGACGCCAAAGAGCGTGACCGCTTCCTCGGTGATGCGACCGCCCTGGGTATCATAACTGTACTCCATCCGCGCCGCCGGCTTGTCCGCCAGGGTGATCGCCTCCCCGGCGAGGAAGCGATAGCCGGGAAAGTCGCCCGCCAGGCTGTCCCGGTTCAGCGCGATGTACTCCTCCGGCGTGCAGGGCATCTTGATCATCTGGCCGGTCGGGCCTATGGCATAGACCGGCGACCCACTGCTCCCCTGCAGGATCTCGCCGCGCCGCGCGTTCACCATAAAGGTGGGCCGCCCGCCGGGCGCGGAGGGCCCCGCCACGGCGATAGGGATGGTCCACGACCCGGCCGGCTCGTCCTGGTAGATGACCGGCCAGTCGGCCGGGTAGGCGAGGGAAAAGTTCCATTCCTCGTGGTAAAAGGTGGTCGTTCGAACCTCTGTGGATGGCATTACGCACCTCCCCTGGTCAATTCGCCCCGCGCCCTTACCGCTATTTCAGCAGCGCCGGCAGATGCACCACGGCCAGGCTCGGCAGGCGGGCCCAATACAGGCCCGAGCTGTAGCTGCCGGCCAGCAGCTTGGCCGGCGAGTCCGTGGTGATGGCGAGCGAGTAAACGACAGGATAAAAGATCCCGCTGCTGTAGCCCTGCCAGGTCTCCCCGCCGTCCAGCGAGCGCAACACGCCAAACCCCTCCGTGGCGGCATAGACCCAGTTTGGATTCCGGGGGTCGTAGACGATCTTGCGGATGGCGGCCACATCCTCGAGCTTGGGCTGCCAGGTCTTGCCCCCGTCCGTGGACTTGAAGAGGCCTTCGCGGAGAACGCCGGTGAGGATCGTGCTGCCATCCCGAGGATGAACGGCGACGCATTCGACCGTTCTATCGCCCAGTCTACCGAAAACGCCCATCACCTGCCAGTGCTCACCGCCGTCGGTGGTCTTGGCAATGCCTCCGCCGAACTGCAATCCGGCCCATACCGTCCCCGGCTGGCTGGGGTCAACGGCCACGGCGACGGCCGGACAGAGGCCGCCGCAGCTTGGGAGGTTGGGGAGCCCCTGGTTCTTTTGCACCCAGGTCTGCCCGCTATCAGCGCTCTTGTAGATGCCCTGCTGCCTGGCTGCCACATAGATCGGGCTCGACGCCTGGGGGACGACGGCGATTTGATAGGCGGCATTCACTGCGGTGACCCGAGCAAACGTGGCGCCTTGGTCGGTGGATTGAAACAAGTTAGGCCAGGCTACCACATAGATCTTGCGCGAGTCCGTCGGGTCCACGGCGATATCGTCGATGCCGGCACACCAAGTGGTGTCGGCGCAGGCGAATTGCCAGGTCGCGCCCCCGTCCTGTGTGCGGTAGAAATGCCCGGATCCATCGGTCCCGGCATAGATGTTCTGCGAGCTCTGCGGGTCCACTGCCACCGCGTGGATGAGCAGGGCCGTGATCCCCGCCGAGGCGCCAACCCAGTTCTCGCCTTGGTCGCTCGACTTGGCGACGCCCCCGGCGTAGCCAGTCTGCGGCGAGGTGGCCGCATAGAGCGTATCGGGCGTGGATGGATGAAACGCGATGTCGGGAACCATCGTTCCGACTACCGTCCCATAGGAATTCTGCCAGTGCACGCCGCCATCGGTGCTTTTGTGAAAGCCGCCGCCCCCGCTGTAGAGGATGGCTGGATCGCTGGGATGAAAGTACAGATAGCCTGGGCCGATCGAACTGTTGGCGTGGTCATAGCCCTGATTCACCCTCTGCCAGAGGCCCTGCTCATAGACATAGTACTCCCCGCCGATGATGGCGCTCAGCCGGTTGGCATGATGGGGGTCGGTGGCGAGGGCATTGACCCCTTCCCGGTATTCGGCCGAGCCGGAGCGAAACGGCAGGCCAGTGTTGAGGGCGACCCAGTGTGCTCCGCCATCCGTGGATCGGAAGGCGCCGTCATGGATCGTCCCGGCGTACAGCACGGCGGGATGGGCTGGGTCAATCGCGAGGGAGTACACCCCGCCCGTATGCATTGTCTCGGGATAGCGAGGGAGGCCGCTATCTTGCATGGTCCAGGTGGCGCCGCCATCCACCGATTTAAAGATGTTGCCCAGTATCAGGCCAATCCCTCCGCCAAGACCCGCATACAGGGTGTTCGTGTTGAGCGGATCAATGGCGATGTTCAGCGCGACCAGGCTTTTGTCCAGGCCGGCGCTCGCGTCGGTCCAGGTGGCGCCGCCGTCGGAGGACTTCCAGATGCCGTCATAGTCGGTGCCTGCGTACAAGGTGTCCGGGCGCCGCGGGTCGATTTCCAGGCAGCGGATGGGATAGAAGGTCAGGCCATTGCGGGCGGGCCTCCAGGACTGCCCCCCGTCGGTGGTCTTGAACGCCCCGGCATCCCGCGTGCCCACGTACACGATCTGGGCGTTGGTCGGGTGGGCCGCGATGGCGGTCATCTCGCCGCCATGGAGGGGATAAGAGGTCCAGAGCTCGGCCGCGGAGGCGGACGGTGAGAGCACGGGGCCGCGCGCCGTCTCCCCAGAGGGGGCGGCTTCCTGACCGGGGCGCAGCCAGCGCAGCGGGCCAAAGCCCCCTGGCGCGGACCAGGTCTCGGCGACGGCCCCCTGGCTCCCCAGCAGCAGGACCGCGATCCCCAGCATGATGGCAAGGCCAAGCCTGTGGCTGCTTAACTTATAATGCTGGCTCATGGTGATCCCTCCTTGAGCGGATTCTGTGAATGTCTCTGTTGCCGATCGGGCTGATTCTGAAGCTCATCTCGCGCTCCTGCTGCTGGGATCGCACCCAGCCGCTTGGCGCCCTTACCGCTATTTCAGCAGCGCTGGCAGATGCACCACGGCCAGGCTCGGCAGGCGGGTCCAGTACAGCCCCGCGCCGTAGCTGCCGGCCAGCAGCTTGGGCGTCGCGTCCGCAGTGATGGCGAGCGAGTAGGTGAGGGGATAAAAGATCCCGGCGCTATAGTCGTGCCAGCTCTCCCCGCCGTCCAGCGAGCGCAACACGCCGAACCCCTCCGTGGCGGCATAGGCCCAGTTTGGATTCCGGGGGTCATAGACGATCTTTTTCACAAAGGCGATCCCCGCGACCTTTTCCTGCCAGCTCTCGCCGCCATCGGTTGACTTGAAGATGCTGCCGTCGCTGAACCCCGCGCCCACCAGGACCACGTCGCTGTCTCGGGGGTCGACGGCGATGGCCTCGACAAAGTTCTCGGCGGTCAAGCCCTTGCCCTGCCAGTGCTCGCCGCCATCGGTGGATTTGAGGATGCCGCCGCCGTATTGCGTCCCCGCCCACACGGTGGAGGGGGCGCTGGGGTCGATGGCCAGGGACAGGATGGGGTTGAGCGAGGATCCAAAGGTCGGCAGCCCCTGGTTCTTCTGCTCCCAGGTCCGCCCCCCGTCCTGGCTCACATAGATGCCCCGCCCAAAGCTGGCGCCCACATAGATGGGGCCGGAGCCCTGGGGGGCCATGGCGATGCAGTTGGGCCACTCCACCGCCGCCACCCGCTGAAAGACCTCGCCATAGTTGGTGGAGCTATAAAAGTCGCCCGCGGCGATATAGACCTTCTGCGGCGCCGCCGGATCCACGGCCACGTCGCTGATCGCGCCGAAATCATAGATCTTTTCCTCGTAGGGCCCGGGATTGCGGGTGTAGTAGCCCCGGCCCCAGGTCGCGCCGCCATCCTGGGTGCGGTAAAGGAACCCGTCTCCGCTGCCCGCATAGAGGCGGGCCGGGTTCCGCGGGTCGGACGCCACGCTCTCGATGGAGGTGGCGGTGATCCCCTGCCAGGTTTCCGTCCAGGTCTCCCCCCGATCCACCGATCTGTAGACCCCGCCGACATAGTCGCCCAGCACGTCGGTGGCGGCATAGATCGTGTCGGGGGTCGTCGGATGGAAGGCGATGCCGGGCACGCGGCCCGAGCGCCGCCAGCCCAGCTTGCGCGTCCAGTTGACGCCGCCATCCGTGCTGATGGTGAAGCAGTCGCCGGCGCTGTAGAGGATGTTCGGGTTGGTCGGGTGAAAGTAGAGATAATCGGTAAAAAGGCCGCTGTTGGCGTCCAGGTTGCCCTGGTTGATCAGTTGCCACTGGCCGGACGCATAGATGTGGTACTTGCCGCCGATGATCCCGCAGAGCCGGTTGCCATGGTGAGGGTCAAGGGCCAGGGCATTGACCGCTGCATAGTTGTCGGTGGTGCCGTAGCGGAAGGGCAGCCCCTGGCTGAGCGCGGCCCAGGTCGCCCCGCCATCGAGGGAGCGGAAAACGCCCCGATAGTTCGTGCCAGCGTACACGGTGCGCGGGTTCGCCGGGTCGAGGGCCAGGGAAAAGACGCCGTTGATGTAGCTGCCCGCGTGCAGCGGGATCCCCGTATCCGCCAGCGCCCAGTTGGCCCCGGCGTCCTGCGTCTTGTAGATGTGCCCCACATCCAGGCCGACCCCGCCCGCCATGGCAGCGTAGAGCGTCCTGCTGTCCTGCGGGTCCATCGCCAGGCTAAAGACGATCAGCGTGAGGTTCAGGCCGTTGCCGGCGTTGGCCCAGCTCTGGCCGCCGTTGGTGGACTTCCAGACGCCGTCATTGTCGGTGCCCGCGTAGAGGGTCTCCGGGTGTCGCGGGTTGATCAGCAGGCAGCGGATGGGGTAGAACGTCAGCCCCTCTCTCGCGGGCTGCCACGTCTGCCCCCCGTCGGTGGTCTTGAACACCCCAGCATCCCGCGTGCCCACGTACACGATCTGGGCGTTGGTCGGGTGGGCCGCGATGGCGGTCATCTCGCCGCCATAGAGGGGATAAGAGGTCCAGAGCTTGGCCGCGGAGGCGGAAGGCGCAGCCGCCTCCTGGCCAGGGCGAAGCCAGCGCAGCGGTCCAAAGCTCCCTGGCGCGGACCAGGTCTCGGCGGCGGCCCCCTGGCTCCCCAGGACCAAGACCGCGATCCCCAGCATGATGGCCAGAACAAGCTTGCGGTTGCTCGATTTACCGGTATGATGGCTCATGATGACCCCTCCGTGCATGGATTCTGTGAATGCCCCTATCGCCTATTCGCCAACGCCGACTTGCCATAACCGCACGCTCTCCGCGGCCGAGGCCAGGTGGGCGCCATCGGGGGAGAAAGCGACCGCTTGGATCCACTGGGTATGTCCGGTGAGGGAGCCCAGCTCCTGGCCGCTCTCCACCTCCCAGAGCTTGATGGTGAGGTCCCAGGAGGCCGAGGCCAGCAGCCGCCCGTCCGGCGAGAAGGACACGCCGCCTACCTGGCCGGTGTGTCCGGTGAGGACGCGCAACTGGCGGCGGTTGGCCACGTCCCACAGTCGCACCACGCTATCCACCGACCCCGAGGCGAGCAGCCGCCCATCCGGGGAGAAGGCGATGCTCTTTAGCGTGCTGGAACTGCCCTCCAGCGGGGGCAGCGCGGCGGCTGTCGGCATCTCCCAAAGCAGGATATCGTTGGACCCCGCCCCGCCCACGGCGGCCAGGATGCCGCCATCCGGCGACCAGGCCACCGCCTCGCCCCAGCCGCTCAGCAGGGTGCGCAGCTCCTGGCCAGTGGCCGCGTCCCACAGCTTGACGGTGGAGCCGGTGGCCGTCGCCAGGAGCGCGCCATCGGGCGAAAAGCACAGGCCGTTGGAGTCGGCGCTCCCCGCCAGCCGGAGCAACTGGGCCAGGCCCTCCGGGTCCCACAGCCCCACCCCTTCATGCCCGGCGAGGGCCAGGCGCTGCCCGTCCGCGGAGAAGGCCATCCCGGCGGCCCAGTTCGGGGCGATCTGACGCGCGGCGCCGGAGGCGAGGGTATAGAGCAGCACGGGCGAGCTGCCGATGAGCAGGGACTGTCCATCCGGCGCCCAGGTCAGGCCGGTGGTATAGTTCTCGTGGATCACCGCCGCCTCCAGTTGGCCGACGTTTTCGGCCGTGATGGCCCGCAGCGAGGTGGGTACGGGCGTACTCTGCGCCGTGGTCAGGGGCAGCGTCGCGGTGGGCGCCGGGGCGAGCCCGCGCTCGATGCGCCAGAGCCGCAACTGGTCGCGGGAGCCGCTGGCTAGGAGCTGCCCATCGGGCGAAAAGGCCACGTCCTCGGGTTGGTTGGCATGGCCCGTCAGAACCAGCAGCTCTTGCCCCGTCCCTACTTGCCAGAGTCGGACGGTCAGGTCGCCCGAGGCGGAGGCCAGGAGCTGCCCATCGGGCGAGAAGGCCACCTGGTTCACCTCGCGCTCGCCAGCGCTGATGACGCGCACCTGGCGTCCGGTGGCCCAATCCCAGAGGCGGATGGTGCCGTCCACCGAGGAACTGGCCAGCGTCCCCTCCGCAAAGGCCAGGCTCTTGATCCAGTTCGAGTGCCCTTTGAGGGAGCGGACGAACTCGCCGCTGGCCGCGTTCCACAGCTTGACCTCGCTCAATCCGCCGGAAGCGACGAACTGGCCGTCGGGCGAGAAGGCCACCGCGTTCACCGAGCTATCGGCGGGGATGGTGCGCAGCTCGCGGCCGCTGGCGACCTCCCAGAGCTTGACCGTGCCGCCGGTGGCCGTGGCCAGCGTGGCGCCGTCGGGCGAGAAACTGGCGGCGCGGGAGTCGGCGCTGCCCGGCAGCGCCCGCACCTCCCCCCAGCCGTCGGTGGCGATGAGCCGCACCCCGCCATAGGCTACGGCAGCCACTAGTCGGCCATCCGGCGAGAGGACGGCAGCCGCGCCCCCGTCCGAGATCACCTGGCGCGCTTCCCCGGTGCGCGCGTCATAGAGAAACGAGCCGCCCAATAGCAGGGATCCGCCATCCGGCGTCCAGGCGAGGCTGGTCGCCCACCTCTCGTAGAGCGCCGCCAGCGTGGCGCGCACCAGGAGCGGCGCCGTGGTCGGCGTGGGCGAGGCGGTGGAGGTGGGCGGGATGCGCGTGTGCGTGGCCGGCGCCAAGGTCGGCGTCGCCGAGGACG
>JAAYEA010000415.1 GCA_012689325.1 Chloroflexota bacterium | reverse complement strand
CTGCTGGACTTTCCCACCTATGGCAGCATCAACCGGCACGGCATGTACACCAAGGGCCGCATCGCTATTCCGCAATGTGATTTCTCCTGCATGATCTCCCCGGCGATGTACCGCGAGTTCGAGGTCCCTTACCTGCGGCAAGAGATGGCGCGCCTGGACGCCGCCGAGTACCACCTGGACGGCCCCGGCGCGATCAAGCATCTCCCCGCGCTGTGCGAGATCGAGGAGCTGGATATCGTCCAGTGGGTCCCGGGCTCGGGCTTTGGCGAGGCGCAGGATTGGACCTGGCTCTATGACCGCATCGACCAGCTCGGCAAGGGGCAGATTCGCGGCGCTGATGCGGATGGTGCGGTGGAACTGTGGCGGCGATACCAGTCCAAGAAGTTGGTCCTCGGCGTGCGCGTGGCCTCTCGCGCCGAGGCGGAGGCCCTGATGGCCCGGCTGGTGGCGGTCGGCAAGTAGGCCGTCAGGTCGGGCGGTAGCGGACTCGCTCGGAGCCGCACCTTTGTCTGCCTGGACGAGGTCACCGTGGGCTCGTGGCGCGCGCCGGCGCTGGAGCGGGTCGCTTTGCCCCTGCTGCGGAAATAGTCGGGGGCTAGACCGCGAAAGGAGTTGCCCACATGCACCCATTGCTCCTGGACATCCCCGAGCACTTCGAGACGGAGCGCCTCCTCTTGCGCCGCTATCGGGCCGGCGATGGCGCCTGGTACGCGGCGATGAGCCAGCGCAACAAGACGCACCTGGCGCGCTACGAGTCCGGCAATCCGGTGATAGGGATCCACACCGAGGAGGAGGCGGAGGTGGTGGTGCGCGGCTTGGCCGCCGCCTGGGCCGCGCGCAGCGCCTTCTTCCTGGGGGCGTTCCGCAAGGACACGGGGGCCTTTGCCGCCCAGATCTATATCGGGGTGGTCAATTGGGACCTGCGCGAGCTCGAGCTGGGCTACTTTGCCGACGCCGCACAGGAGGGCCGCGGATACGTCACCGAGGCGGCGCTGGCGGCGCTGGATTTCGCCTTCCGGCATCTGGGAGCGCATCGCGTGCGGCTGGAATGCGACGACACGAACGCGCGGAGCCGCCGCGTCGCCGAGCGCTGCGGGATGATCCAGGAAGGACATATCCGCGAGAACCTGAAGCACGCCGACGGCAGCCTGAGCGGGACGCTGCACTATGGCATGCTGAGAAGAGAGTGGGACTGGCCCTTCCTTGGCCCGGAAGCTGAGGAGGAAAGGCCGCGCTGAAACATATCGGCGGGCTCCTGAACACACAGAAAGGATAGGCAGTGGCTTTCGATCATCGCGAGCCGTACGTGACGGACGTCGAGGACTATAATGGGCCGCTGGATCGGGTCAGCCCATACCATTATTACATGTTCACCTACTGGCGGCTGCGCGGCCACTGGCGCAACGTGCTCTATGCCTGGACCCGCCGCCCGCCCTGCGACGCGACGGCGGCCATCGCGCCGGCCATCGCCGTGGCCGACGTGCCGACCACGCTGACGATCACCGTCACCATCGGCGAGACGCCGCTGGGCGCGGGCGGCCGCGTCGCCGTCTATTGCCAGAAGGACTATGGCGGCACGGCCAACCACAATGTCGGGCGGCTTTTCCAGGGGCCCGATGGGCAGGCCGGCTACGGCGCGCGCATCACCGCCTCCGCCTCGCGCCCCGAGGTGGGGCTGCGCGTTCGCGTCCACTGCTGCGGCGCGGTGTTCACCTGCGCCGAGGTGTTCGTCGAGTCGGGCGAGCTTGGCCTGGGGGACACCCTGTCCATCGTCCTGGGCGACCCCTCCTGCAAGCCGCCGGTCGTCTGCGAGAAGGCCAAGACGCTGCCCTTCCGCGTCGGCATCGACTATCGTGGCGACGGCGAGTTTCGGCCCATCGCCGATACCCCGACGGTGCGGGTGGTGGGAGGCCGGGCGGCCTACCTGCGCTGTTTTGCCCCGGCGACGCCTGCGCCCGGCGAGCCGATCGCCGTGCGCGTGGTGGCGGCCGACCTGGCCAATCACAACCCCGCCTACCAGCACCACGGGCGGCTCCGTCTGAGCGTGGTGGGCGAAGCGGCCAGCCAGGACCGTATCGTCGAGATGCCGGAAGAGGCGCACGGCGCCATGCTGGTGCAGGGCCTCGCGGCGCCGCGATCCGGCGTCACGCGCATCCGCGTGATCGACGAAAGGAACGGTCTGATGGGCCAGACCAACCCCATCTGCCCCGAGATGGCGCCGCCGGGGCTGCGCGTCTATTACGGCGAGATCCACAGCCACACCGAGCTTTCCGACGGGACGGGCTCCTGTGACGACAACTATACCTGGGCGCGGGACGTGGAGGGGCTCGACTTTGCCGCGCTCGCCGATCACTTTGAGGACGGGCAGTCGTACAACTATGTCCTGGCGGACAAGTGGCGGCTGACGCAGGAGGCGACCGAGCGCTTCCATGCGCCAGGCCGCTTTGTCACCCTCCTGGGCTACGAGATCGGCACCCTGGAGGCGCACCGCAACGTCTATTTCCGCGACGGCGTGGGGCGCATGATCGTGGAGGGGCCCGAGGGCGAGCGGGTGACCATGGACAACGTCTATGACAAGCTGGAAGGCGCCGAGTACATCCTGATCCCCCACGCCCCCAAGTATCATGGGATCAACTGGCGCCGCCCGCACCGGCCCGACCGCCAGCGCCTGGTGGAGATCTGCTCGAGCTGGGGGATCTCGGAGGAGGGCGGGGAGGGCCGCTACCAGTCGGTCCGCCATGCCCTCGAGATGGGATACCGTTTCGGCTTTACCGGGGGGACCGATAATCACAGCGCCGAGCCCGGCAACCCGGACTTGGGGGGGATCACGGGGGTCTTGGCCCCGGCCCTGACCCGCGAGGCGCTGTTCGACGCCTTGCTGGCGCGCCATACCTTTGCCACCAGCGGGCCCCGGATGACCCTCCGTTTCGAGGGGCACGGGGCCATCATGGGCGACGAGCTGGTCCTGCCTGGCGACGCCCATCCGCGCTTTCGCGCGCGCGCGCTGGCCGGCGAGGCCATCGCCCGGCTGGAGCTGATCGGCAACGGCCAGGTGGTGCATGCGGTCAGCCCGGAGGACACGGACGACGCGACGCTCGAGTGGGAGGATGAGCGGACCGTGGCCGAAGTGGCCGCGCCGCGCGAGCTGGGGGCGCCTTCGGCCTACTATTATCTGCGCGTGACCACGGTCAATGGCGCATACGGTTGGTCCAGCCCGATCTGGGTGAGCCAGGCATGAGGCGGGGGGCTGGCGATCCATCAG
>JAAYEA010000414.1 GCA_012689325.1 Chloroflexota bacterium | reverse complement strand
GCGCGCTATAACGACTGGGGCTCGCCCGATGGCCCCGAGGACCTCTCGGGCAAGGCCGACGCCTGCGTCGACGCCGTGAACGAAGGGCTGGGCGACTTGGTCTCGGATTACGTCTATTACCTGAACTCGGCCGGGTCCACGACCCCGCCCCCCGAGCCGCCATCCGCCGTGAGCCCGCTTGGCGGGACCGCCGTAGGCGAGCTGCGGCCCACGCTGGTCGTCGCCAACAGCGCCCATGCGCCCGGCCAGCCGGTGACCTACGCCTTCCAGGTCGCGACCCAGCCCAACTTTTCCTACGTCTGGCGGCAGGGCGAGGCCGTGCCGGAGGGGTCCGGGACGACCTCTTGGCAGGTGACCGCCGATGTGACCATGGAGAAGGCCTACTACTGGCGCGCGCGGGCGTTCGACGGCGCGCGCTACAGCTATTGGTCAGCGGCCGCCGATTTCCTGGCCACCTCCCAGACGCCCACACCGACCGCCACGGCCACGCAAACGCCCACGCCGACCCGCACCTGGACACGGGCCACGACGCCCACCGCCACGGCCACGCGCACGGCGACGCCGGTCGTGTCGCCCACGCCGACTATCACCTGGACGCCGCTGCCGACGCTCTCGCCCACCTCTGCGCTGCCGAAAGGGCAGTTGTGTCTCGCAGTCTTTCTCGACCGCAACCGCAGCGGGGGGCGCGACGCGAGCGAGCCATATCTGCCAGGCGTCAAGCTGGCCGCGCAGAACCTGCTGGGCCAGACGGTGGCGAGCTGCACCTCTCAGGCCAGCGGGCCCTGCTGCACCGCGCTGGACAATGGCTGGTATGCCCTCCAGGCCTCCGAGCTGAGCGGTTATCTCTATCCCATCTCTGCCCTGCGCGTGGTCTATCTGACCTCGGGCGCCACGCTCCACGCCGAGATCGCCGCGGTGGAAAAGCCAACCATCACGCCGACGCCCAGCCACACGGCGACGCGGACCGACACGCCCACGATCACGCCCACCGAGACCGCGACGGCCTCCCCCACGGCCACGAATACGCCGTCGCCGACCGCCACCGCGTCCAACACGCCCCTCGGCTGGCCCACGGGAACGCCCACCCAGACCTTTACCCCCACCGCGACGACGACGTGGACGGCTACCGCGACCCTGACCGCCACGCCATCGCCCACCGGCACGGCCACGCCCACGCTGCCCGCCGAGGGCGTCGTTATCTTGCAGCAGGGCCTCCAGGGCTATACGGGCGCGCGCGACACCTTCCTGGACGCCACGAACCCGGAGGCGAACTATGGCAGCGGCCAGCAGCTCAACATCCGCTGGCCCGAGTCGAACGCCCCGCTGGTGGCCTTTGACGCCAGCCAGTTTCCCACCAACACCCAGATCCTCTCGGCCAAGCTGCGCCTGTACGTGGTGAGCGGCGGCGGCGCCTCCATGCAGGTGCGCGCTTTCCAGGTGCTCCGGCCATGGGCGGCGGATCGAGCCACCTGGTCAGAGGCCAGCCAGGGCCTCGCCTGGGCAGAACCCGGGGCCAACGGGGTGGGAACGGATCGGGAAGAGGAATCGTGCGGGCAGGCGACGCTGATGGGGGCGGACCGCTGGTGCGAGATCGATATCAGCGCCGCCTTTCGCGAATGGGTGGCCCGGCCGGACGAAAACCATGGCCTGTTGCTCCAGGGCGAGGCGTTCGTCTCCAAGCGTTACCAGTTCGCCTCGTCCGACCTGGTCTGGCCGAGCGAGCAGCGGCCCCTGGTGGCGGTGGAATATCGCCGCCCCGTCGCCGAGGTCAGCGCCGTCTTTCCGCTGATCCTGCGCAACCACTAAAAAAGAACGGGGCGCCGCTGAAGCGCCCCGTTCTTGCGTCTCCTATAGCTCCTCGCCGGGAGGCGGGGGAGTTTCGTCGCTTTCCAGGAGGTCCTGGGCGCGCGCCGCCTGGCTCGCCGGGACCACGAGCTCCACCTGCCCCAGGCCGTCGAAGGTCAGGCCCAAGACGCGGCCCACCGACTCGTAGCGCAAGACCACCGGGATGCCCTCGCTTTCGAGCCGGGCTTTGAGCAGCCCCGCGATGAGTTGCCCCTGCACGATCTTGACGGTGACCAGATCCTCGGGCAATCCGGCGGCCTCTGCGGATGACATGGCTCTTGCTCCTTTGGCGCCGCGCGCCGGAAAAGAAAAAGCCAGGCCCATCTCGGGGCCTGGCCTGGATTGGGCCTTATAGATAGCCGCGCAACTGCCGGCTGCGGCTGGGATGGCGCAGGCGGTTCAGCGCCTCGGCCTCGATCTGGCGGATGCGCTCGCGGGTCAGGCCGAACTTTTCACCCACTTCTTTCAGGGTATAGCTCTTGCCGTCATGCAGGCCAAAGCGCAGGCGCAGGATCTTGGCCTCGCGAGGCGACAGGGTAGCCAGCACGTCCTCCAGCTTGGACCCCAGCAGGTGCTGGTAGGTCATATCCACCGGGCTGACGGCTTCCTGGTCCTCGATGAAATCGCCCAGCTCGCTATCCTCTTCCTCGCCCACCGGCTTTTCCAGCGAGACCGGGCGGCGCGAGACGCGGAGCAGCCACTCCACCTTGCGAGGCTTGAGCCCCATCTCGGAGGCGATCTCTTCCGGCGTCGGGTTGCGGCCGCTATCGCGTTCCAACTGCCTCGCGGTCCAATAGACCTTGCGGAGCCGCTCGTCCATGTGCACCGGCAGGCGGATGATCCGGCCCTGCTCGGCCAGGGCGCGCGTGATCGCCTGGCGAATCCACCAAGTCGCGTAGGTGCTGAACTTGCACCCGCGGCGGGGATCGAACTTTTCCACGGCCTTCATCAGGCCCAGGTTCCCCTCCTGGATCAGGTCCAGGAACGGCACGCCCTGCCCCAAGTACTTTTTGGCGATGCTCACCACCAGGCGGGTGTTGGCCTTGATCAGGTGGGCGCGCGCCTCGGCCCCGCGCAGGGCCTCGGTGTTCAGCCGCTTGTGCTCGTCGAGGTCGTGGCCGTTGCTGGCCATCTGCTTGGCGGCCACCTCTCCGCGCTTCATCTGCTGAGCCAGCAAGATCTCTTCGTCGGCGGAAAGCAGCGGGACGCGGCTCATCTCTTTCAGGTACAGGCTGACGGTATCGTCGACGCCGATGCCTTCCAGATCAAAAGCGTGCTCGAGCTCGGTCTCCTCGGGGACCTCAGCCTCGATCTCTTCCTCTTCCGGCTCCTCGGCCTCGTCAAAGACGACATCGATCCCTTCGTCATACAGGTCAAAGAAAAGGTCCTCCAACTGGGAGAGGTCGGCCTCTGCCTCGGGAAGCACCTCCAGGATCTCGGACGACGTGATGTAGCCCTGCTCCTTGGCGTGCTCGATCAGTCCCTGGATCGTGCTCGCCTGAGCCTCGAGCTCTTTTTCCTTTGCTGCCATATGTGAAATCTCCGGGATACAAAATCAAAACAAGAAACCGCCGAGAGGCTCTCGGCGGCGCACTGTCACCTTTTCGTAACGAGAGTCAGCGTCATTTGTGTTCCAGGCCATAGAACGTCAGGTGACAGCCCAAATCCCCTCCCCGGTTGCGCACCAGGAATCGCCGCGAGCCCACTAACGGCCCAAGGGTTGTTGACTATTATAGCCTAGCCTGAGCCTTCTGTCAATCCCTCGCGGCCAAGATCGCCCAAAACGACGAGGGGACGCAAGCAGTAGGGCTCTAGCGGAACGTCAACCACTACCTATAGTAGCTTCTGAAGGCCGGACCGAGATCGCCTTCGTGATTATGTCAGATCGCGTTACAGGAAAAAAAGAGGAGGCGAAAACGCCCCCTCTCCACCCTGAGCCAGTGCGCATTGGATAACAGTGCCCCCAAGGGAATTCGAATCCCTGTCGCAGCCTTGAAAGGGCTGTGTCCTGGGCCTCTAGACGATGGGGGCGAAATCTACGCGCACGCTATTATACTCAATGCGGCAAACAAGTCAAATCGGTGGCGCCTCGCCCTCGCCGGCTAGGAGCCGCCCCGGCCCAGCCTATCCAAGAGCCGCGGGAGGACCCCGCCCTGCGGATAGATGCGCTGATAGCCGCCCAGCTCGCGCACGTACACCTGCACCTGGCGCAGCTCGGGCGTCTTGCCGGCGGAAAAGGTGCCCTGGACGATGACCCCACGGGTGGCATACTTGGCCATCGCCCGGGCGGGAACCTCCGGCGCCAACGTCGCGACCCGCGAGCCCACGGTGCGGACATAGACCGGCAGCCCGTCGAACAAGGCCGCCCCGCGCCCACCCAGCTCTTGGTCCAGCAGCAGGCTGCGATAGTACCAGGGCGTCGCCTCATCGGGCCCAGACACCTGGACACGCTCGGCGATGAGGCGGTCCTCCACCCACACGCCGATCACCTTGACCTGCCCGCCCTCGTACAGCGGCTGCGCGTTGTGCTGCGAAGGGCTGATCTGCTGCTTTTCGACCACGATCTTGTCCGGCGCGGGCTTGGCGGCCTTGGCGGGCAGAGCCATGATCACCGCCTCTGGGCCGCCCTCCACCAGCAGCGACTTGCCCTCGGGCGTCTGAAGCTCGAAGCGGAAAAAGGGCGGCGCCGGGAAATCGGCGCTGTTATAGTTGTGCACCGTGCCGGTCAACGAGAGCACCACCTGATCGAACGCGGCGTTGGTGAGCGCGGCCAGGGGGAAGTAACTGGCCTGCATCGGATCCACCTTGCCATCAGCGCCAGGGTCGGCGGCCTGGGTGGGCGCCACCGTGGCCGTGACCGCGGGCGAGCAGACCGGCGGCGGGGTGGGCATGGGCAATTGCTGCGATAGGACGTTGTTCTGCTCGTTGCTCTCTTCCACCAGCAGGGTGGGGTCCGCCACTGCCCGGTTCTCCCCCGGGTACGCGTAACCGTTGAACCAGAGCGCGAGCGATTGCCCCGCGCGCAGCCCTTGCGCCACCATCTGCTGCGCCCCGTTGGCCTCCACGGCGAAGGGGCCCGCGTCCGCGCTGCCGGCGTTCTGGACCGTCACGCGCACGCCGAGAGGCGCGCCCGGCTCGTAGCAGCCGCCTACGGCTTCCAGCTCGATCTTGAGCGCGGTGATCACCAGGTCGGGCAAGGACGCGCGCGTCGCCGTGGCCGTGGCCGTCGGGACCACCAGCGTGGGTGAAGGCGTGGCCGTCGGCGCCACCACGGTCCAGGTGGGCGACGCCGTGGCTTGCCGCGTCATCGTCGGCGTCGCCATAGTGGTCGGCGTGCGGCTCGGGGTGGGCGAAGAGGTGGGGGTAGCCGTGATATCCGGCAGTAGCTCCCACCAAAAGTGCACCTCGGCCAGCCCGCCGCCCTCATAGTACTCCACGATGATCTCGTAGGACTGCTCCGCCAGCGTCAGGTCGAACTGATGGACCACCGCCTGGAAATCGCTCCATTTGTCGAGCACCTGATCGCCGGCGATCCACACGCGCACGCCGTCGTCGGCATAGGCGAAGAAGCGATAGGTCCCCTTGGCGAAAGGCAGCACGCGCCGCCACCGCACGGAGAACCGGTCCGCGCTGATGCCTGCGGCGGGAGCGCCTTCCTCCCAGCGAAAGTCGATGGCGCGATCGTTGCGCACCAGCGCCGCGTCGCCCGCCAGGTTGGTGTTGTTAAAGTACTGGCCTTCCCAGTCCGGGAATTCGGTGACCGCGTCCCAGCGCACCTGGATCAAGGCCTCGCCTTCGGCCTCGTAATAATCCACGCGCACGGTATGCTGGCCCGCCGCCAGATAGACCTCGCGCTCGTAGGTCGTGGCCGAGCTGTCATGCCATTCGTCGATCAGCAGATCCCCATCCACCCAGAGGCGAACCCCGTCATCGGCGCGGACCCGGAAGCGATAGCCGCCGCTCTTGAAAGTCAACGATTTGGTCCAGCGCGCGGAGAAGCGGTCGGCGCCGATGCCCTCCGCCGGGGCATTGGCCCCCCAGTCAAAGTTCAGATCGGCATCCATCCGCAGCAGAGCCGGCTGTCCCAGCAGCGAGTCGTTGTTGTAATAGGTCCCCTCCCACCCGCCGACCACCGCTGGCGTCGGCGTCACGGTGGCCGTGGGGCCCAGCCCGCCGGCATCCACGATCATCCGCGAGGCGGTCACCGAGCCATCGGCGTTGCTCCAGCCTTCCAGCACGACCCGGTAGCCCAGGCGCAGATCGCCAATGGTCAGCGGCCGGCCGTCAGAGGCCAGGATCGTCGCCTCCGGCGGGACGTTGACGCGGAGAACCTTTCCCGCGGTGTCGCGGCAGGTCAGCAGCCGGGCCTCCAGCGCGATGGATTCGATGATGCTATCCACCCGCAGGTTGGGCTCGGAGGGGTTGGCGACCACCGTCGCCGTCGGCATCTGCCCAGGCGTGGGCGAGGCGGACGGCTGCGTGATAATCAGCCTGGAGACGTCCACACTGCCATTCGGCTTGAGCAGCCCCTCCGCCACCACGCGGGTCCCCAATTGCACATCCGAAAGGAGCAGCGGGCGGCCGTCCACGGCGATGATGACCGCCTCGCGCGCGATATTGAACAGGTAGGTCTTGGCGTCCGTCGCCTTGACCAGCAACAGGCGCCCTTGCAAGTCGATCCCCTCGACGGCGCCCTCCAGCCGCGTGGGCTGCGACGAAGGCGTGGTCGCCACGGGGCTAGGAGTAGCGGTCGCCGCGCCAGGGCGCGGGTCGGGGATGGAAAACACCGTGGAGGCGTCCAGCTTGCCGCCCTTCAGGCGCGCCACGACGAACCAGTCCAGGCCGCGATCCCAGACGTTCAGGACCGGCGCGCTCAGCTTGGTGCTGAACCGGCCGTTCCCGTCAATGACAAAGTCGCCCCAGGGCTTGGCGTCGAGCGCCTCCTTGAGCGAATAGCCCACATAGAGCGAGACGATCTTGTTCGCCGGCCAACCTTCGCCCGTCACGGTAAAGATGGTGCCGGGCGAGCCGCTGGCGGGCTCCAACCGCAGCATCGTCTCCAGGCCCGGCGTGGCCGAGCCAGGGACGGGCGTCTCTTCGCCCCGGAAGAGCCGGCAACCAGCCACCAGCCCCGTCACCAACAACGCCGCGAGCGCGACCACGACCGTCAAATAAGCGAAAGCGCGTCTTACCATGCCAATGCATCCTCCAAACCCACGCACAAGCCTGTATTACAGACGTCGCCCCCGGATTTTAGTTCCCGCGGCGCCTTGATCGCCTGTGCTGCACCATGAACATTACCCGAAAGCCGCCGCCGTGTCAAACCCCGCGCCCGGCGCGCTTGGACATTCCCCGCAAAGCGCCTAGAATCCACCAGGAGGTGCGACATGCGCGGCCGCGTCCTGCTCATCAACCCGTGGATCTATGACTTTGCCGCCTATGACCTCTGGGCCGCGCCCTTGGGGTTGCTCAGCATCGCCGCGGTCCTGCGCGACGCCGGCTACCAGGTCACTTACCTCGATTGCCTGGACCGCCATCATCCAGACCTGCCCGGCCGCCTGGGCCACGAGCCCAGGGAAAACGCCTATGGCTGCGGCAAGTTCCTGAAAACCCTTCTCCCCAAGCCGCCGATCCTGCGCGACGTGCCGCGCCGCTATGGCCGCTATGGGCTGCCCCTGGACCTCTTTGACCAGGAGCTGGCGCAGATGCCGCGCCCGGACGTGGTCATGGTCACCTCCGGGATGACCTACTGGTACCCCGGCGCGTTCGAGGCCATCCGGCGGGTCAAGGCCCGCTTCCCCGGCGCGCCCGTCATCCTGGGCGGCATCTATGCCACGCTCTGCCACGACCACGCAGTGGCCCACTCCGGCGCCGACGTGGTGGTCGCCGGGGAGGGCGAGCGCCAGGCCCTGCACTGGGCCAGCCGCCTGACCGGCCAGGAGCCGCCCCCCGAGGGCCGCTACGCCGGGCTGGACGACCTGCCCTACCCCGCCTTTGACCTGCTCCGCCGGCTGGATTACGTGTCCATCGCCACCTCGCGGGGCTGCCCGCTCCGCTGCACCTATTGCGCCTCTCACCTCTTGCACCCGAGAGGCCTGGAGCAGCGCTCCCCCCAGCGCGTCGTGGACGAGATCGCCCATTGGCACGGGCGCCATGGCGTACAGGACATCGCCTTTTACGACGACGCCCTGCTCGTCAACGCCGATCGGCACCTTCACCCCATCCTGGATGGCGTGCTGCAGCGGGGGCTGCGCCTCCGCTTCCATACGCCCAACGGCCTCCACGCGCGGCTAATCGACCGAGCGCTTGCCGACAAGATGTTCGCCGCCGGGTTCAAGACGCTGCGCCTGAGCCTGGAGACCACCGACCCCGGCCGCCAGCGCGAGACCGGCTCCAAGGTGACCACCCCGGAGATGGAGCGCGCCATCGCGCACCTGCGCGAGGCGGGGTTCACCGGGCGCGAGATCGGCGTCTATATCCTGATGGGCCTGCCCGGCCAGCCGCTGGACGAGGTCATCGAGGGCGTTCACTATGTGCATCGGCTCGGGGCGGTGGCCGACCTGGCCTTTTACTCGCCCATCCCCGGCACCGTGGAGTGGGAGCACGCCGTGGCGGCGGGCCACATCCCCCCCGACGCCGACCCCCTGCTCCACAACAACACCATCTATCCCATCCTGCGAGGCCACGCCAGCGAGCGCGAGTGCCAGCAGGTCAAAGACCTGGCGCGGGCGCTGAACCGGGAGCTCGCGCCGTAGCGCGGGAGCGCCGGCCACGAAAAAGGGGGCGTCGCGCGCGACGCCCCCCTTGTGATCACGCTGGCCTAATAATCGGTATTCACCCGGTGGCAGGCCACCCAATGCCCCGCGCTGGCCTCGCGGAACTCGGGCTCTTTTTCCGCGCAGACGCCGCGAATGACCACCGGGCAGCGGGTGTGGAAGCGGCACCCGGACGGCGGGTTGAGCGGGCTGGGCACATCGCCCTTGAGGATGATCCGCTCCCGCTGCAGGGTGGGGTCGGGGATCGGGATCGCCGAGAGCAGCGCCCGCGTATAGGGGTGCAGCGGATCGCGATAGAGCTCGTCGCGGGCGGACAATTCCACCATCTTGCCCAGGTACATCACCGCCACGCGGTCGCTGATGTGCTCCACCACGCTGAGGTTGTGGGCGATGAAAAGATAGGTCAGCCCCAGGTCGCGCTGCAACTGGCGCAGGATATTGAGCACCTGCGACTGGATGGAGACATCCAGCGCGGAAACCGGCTCGTCGCAGACGACGAACTTGGGGTTCAGCGCCAAGGCGCGCGCGATGCCGATGCGCTGGCGCTGCCCGCCGGAGAACTCGTGGGGGTAGCGGCGCGCATGGAAATCCTGCAAGCCCACCCGCTCCAATGCCTCCAGCACCCGCTTGTACCGCTCGTCGGCGTCGCGCATGCCGTGGACCAGCAGCCCCTCGCCGATGCTCTGCCCCACCGGGATGCGGGGGTCCAACGACGAATAGGGGTCCTGAAAGATGATCTGCAGGTCGCGCCGCTTGAGCTTGAGCTCCTTCTTGCTCAGCGCCAGCAGATCCTCCCCATCATACAGCACCTCGCCGGAGGTGGCGGGGATCAGCCGCAGGATGGTGCGGCCCACGGTGGTCTTGCCGCAACCGCTCTCGCCCACCAGCCCCAGCGTCTCGCCCCGTTTGATGGAGAAAGTGACGCCATCCAGGGCCTTGACCCAGGCCACCGTGCGCTGCAAGAGCCCGCCCCGCACGGGGAAATGCTTGACCAGGTCTTTGACCACGATCAGGTCTTGTTGTTCTGTCATGCGGATTCCCCTCGCTTGGCCTGGCTCGCCTCGTATAGCCAGCAACGCACCTTGTGCGTCCCTCCCACCGAATACATCTCGGGCTCCTGGCGCGTGCAGATCTCCAGGTGGTTCTCCACCCGCGCCGAGCACCGCGGCGCAAAACGGCAACCGGGCGGCATGTTGATCAAGTTTGGCACCGCGCCAGGGATCACGGCCAGCTCGCCCTGCACCCGACCCAGCACGGGGATGGAGGCCAACAGGCCCTGCGTGTAGGGATGCCTGGGCCGGGCGAACAGCGTCTTGACGTCGGCATACTCGACGATGCGCCCCGCGTACATGACGGCCACGTTATCGGCCATCTCGGCGATGACGCCCATATCGTGGGTGATCAGGATGATCGCCGTGTTGATCTGCTCGCGCAGGCCGCGCATCAAGTCCAGGATCTGGGCCTGGATCGTCACGTCCAGCGCGGTGGTCGGCTCGTCGGCGATCAGCAGCTCGGGCGAGCAAGCCAGCGCCATGGCAATCATCACGCGCTGCGCCTGGCCGCCCGACATCTCGTGGGGATAGGCCTGCGCCTTGCGCGCCGCGTCGGGGATGCCCACCATCTCGAACATTTCCACCGAGCGCTTGCCGCTGACGTCGCTGGACATGCCCTCGTGGACCTCCAGCACCTCTGCCACCTGATTCCCCACGCGAAAGACGGGGTTCAGGCAGCTCACCGGCTGCTGAAAGATCATGGACATGCGGTTGCCCCGCATGTGGCACATCTCTTTTTCCGGCAGCTTGAGCAAGTCCTGGCCGTCAAAGACGACCTCGCCGCCGATGATCTTGCCGGGCATGCCCACCAGCCGCATGATGGAAAAAGAGGTCACGGACTTGCCGCAACCGCTCTCGCCCACCAGCCCCAGCGTCTCGCCCCGCCGCACCGAGAAATCCACGCCGTCCACGGCCTTGACCACGCCGTCCTCGGTGTAGAAATAGGTCTTTAGCCCCTTGACATCGAGCAGGACATCGTTCTCGCTCAAAGCATAGCTCCTCTTGCACGCTCAAGACCCTAAGGGTTTCGGAAAACCCTTAGGGTCTGGTTCTCTTCCTACATCTTGAGCCGGGGATCCAGCGCGTCCCGCAGGCCGTCGCCCATAAAGTTGAACGACAGGGACGTGAGAAAGATCGCCAAGCCGGGGTAGAAGGCCTTCCATGGGGCGACCCACATGTCCGCCTGCACGTTCTGGAGCATGTTGCCCCACGTCGGCGTCGGGAGCTGCACGCCAAAGCCCAGGAAGCTCAGGCCGGATTCCACCACGATATTTCCGCCGACGCCCAGCGTGGCGCTGACGATGATCGGCGCCATGGCGTTGGGGATCATGTGTCGCATGATGATGCGCCAATCCGAGACGCCCAAGGCGCGGCAGGCCTCGGTGAAATCCTGGCTCTTGAGCGAGAGGACCATGCCGCGCACCAGGCGGGCCGGGCCCATCCACCCCGTCAGGGTGAGGATGAGGACCAGGATCACCACGCTCGAGTAATCTCGGGAGACGAAGGGGATGCTCACATCGGCCAGCACCTTGCCCAAGACCATCAGCAGAGGCAGGCCGGGCAAAGTGGTCATAAAGTCCAGGAAGCGGGTCAGGATCGAATCCACCCAGCCGCCGAAATAGCCCGCGATGGCCCCGATGAACACCCCCAGGGCCTCGCCCAGGATGGTCACCGAGAACCCCACCAGCAGCGAGATGCGCGCCGCGAACATCAGCCGCGAAAGCACATCCCGGCCCAGCTCGTCGGTGCCCAGCCAGTGCTGCGGCGTGGGGCCCAGGTTTCGCTCCTTCATCAACACTTGCAGGGGATCATGGGGCGCGATCACCGGCGCCAGGACGGCCACCGACACCAGCAAGCCGATGATGATCATGCCCAGCAGCGCCAGCTTGTGCTTGCGAAAGCGCCGCCAGACCACCAGGAATTGGCTTTCCTCTTTGGTGGTGCGCAGCGCCTGTGCCTTGATATCGAGGTCAGCAACGGTCATCTCTTCACCCTCATCTCTAGCGCAGCGCGCCGCTCACGAGTAGCGGATTCGCGGGTCCACCACGGTATACAGGAACTCGATGGTCAGGCTGGCCACCACCACCAGCACCGCCTGGATGAACAGGTAGGCCATGGTCAGCGGCCAATCGTCGCGCATCAGCCCCTCATAATAGAGGCGGCCCAGGCCCTTCCAGTTAAAGACGGTCTCGGTCATGATCGCCCCGGAGAAAATGCCCGCGATGGAAAAGACAATGATGGTCACCAGGGGGATCAGGCCGTTGCGCAGGGCGTGCTTGGTGATGACGATGCGCTCGATCAGGCCCTTGGCCCGCGCCGTGCGCACGTAATCCTGGCGCAACACCTCCAGCATGGCCGAGCGGGTGTAACGCGTCCAGCCCGCCATGTTGAGCAGGCTCAGCGCGATGGTGGGCATGATGAGGTGCTTGATGCGGTCCAACAGCGAGCCCGCGTCCGGCCCGCGCAGCGAGACCACATCTCCCGGCGGCAGGTAGGGGAGCCCCCATTCTCGAAACTTGTAGGCAAAGAGGATGATCATCAGCAGGCCAAACCAAAAGACCGGCATGGCGATGCCGAAAAACGTGAATGAAGTGACGAAATAATCCAGCTTGGAGTACTGCTTGACCGCGGAATAGACCCCCACCGGCACGGCAATCAGCACCGATAGGAGCGTCGAGGTGCCCATGAGGAGGATCGTGTTCCATATTCGAGACTCGAAGAGCATAATGACCGGCTGACCCTTGGCCAGGGCCCAGGACGTGCCCCAATCGCCGCGCAGGAGCCCCTTGCTGGTGCCCTTGTACTTGGCCCAGGGGCCAAAGAGCCAATCGTCGCCCAGCAGCCAGGTGACGTAGCGCAGCGTAAAGGGTTTGTCGATGCCCAGGATGCGCGCCATGTTGGCGATGTCGTTGTCGCTCATGCGCTGCTTGCCGGTGGCCAGCTTGAGCCCGGAGAGCGGCCCGTCGGGGTTGGCCAGGTTCAGCAGCGCATAGATGAAAATCGTCGAGAGCAACAGGACGAGGATCATCTGCAAGGCGCGCCGGATCATGTAGGTGGTCATGCTTTTCGTCTCCTCAGACCCAGGTCCCCCGCCGAAACAACAAATGCAAGCCGAACCAGGCCCTGGCCGGGCCCGTCAATACCGCTGGCTTGCATTGCGCACGTCCCTGTTTCGTCGCTGGATCGGTTCATTGACCCGTACCATAACGGAATTATACGGAAAACCCAAGGCTGGTCAAGTAGGGGCGAACCTTGTGTTCGCCCTCTTGTGTTCGCCCTCTTGTGTTCGCCTTCTTGTGTTCGCCCTCTTGTGTTCGCCCTCTGGCCGCAGGGCTCCCGCCAAACTCGCGCCGCTTGTCTTGGAGGTCGAGGCTTTAGCCGGGGCTTGGCGCGCCGACCCGGCTAAAGCCTCGGCCTCCAGGGATCAGGGCGGGCGAACACGAGGTTCGCCCCAACGATAACGTCCGTACGATGACACCCCTACAGAAGCACCGGCAGCACGCGAGGTGCTGCCGGTGCCGGTACTACATGGCGTCGTTGGCGTTAGCCGCGACTATTGCTCGATGTCAAAGTTCTCGATGTTCCACATCTCGCTGTTCGCGGTCGGGTCCATGATCACGCCAGTGACCTCGGGCCGAGTCGCGAGAAGCTTGATGCGGGCAAAGAGCGGCAGCACGGGGAGCTCCTCGCTCCAGATCGAGATGGCCTCGGCCCAGGCTTCCGTCTGCTCCTTCTTGCTCAGGGTGCCCAGGGCCTTGTTCACCCACTCGTCGTACTTGGGATTGCAGTAGCCCGTCTCGTTCTGGCCACCCCAAGCATTGTCCGCCGCGGGGATCTCGGTGCAGCTATACAGCGTGCCCGGCGGCTCCACGCTCGTCAGCCAGGCAAAGAGGCCAAGGTCGAACCGGCGGCCAAAGAGCGGGCCATCGGGGCCATCGGCGAACCAGACGCCGGAGGGCACAAAGTCCAGGTTGACCTTGATGCCGATGTCCTTCATGTTCTGCTGGAAGAGCTGCAGGGAGGTCTCGCGCAGCTTGTTGCCCGCGGTGGTGCCCACGGAGCACTCGAAGGCCTGGCCGCCCTTTTCCACGATGCCGTCGCCGTTGGTGTCAGCCCAGCCGGCTTCCTTCAAGAGGGCCTTGGCCTTCTCGGGGTCGTAGGGATAGACGGTGATCTTGTCGGCGGCCGGGTACATCGGGTGCTCTTCGGGGATGTAGGCGTTCTGCACCTTGCTCCGGCCGTACAGGATGTCGTCCACCATGCTCTGGCGATCGGTGCCGTAGGCGATGGCCTGACGGACCTTCACATCGTCGAAAAAGACGTACCGCTCGTCCACGGGGTCGATGTTAAAGTCGATGTGCTCCCAGGTGGTGCCGGTGATGAACTGCGGCTTGAGCAGGCCAGTGGCCTCGGCCTGCAGCAGGATCGGGGCCGCGGTCTCGTTCACGCCGTCCTGGGTGCCCAGGTCCACTTCGCCAGCCAGCAACTGCGCCACGAGCTGGTTGGTGTCCGGGATGAACTTGTAGATGATCTGGTCCACCTTGGGCAGGCCCTCGGCGGCGCGCCAGTAATTGGGGTTCTTTTCCACGGTGATGTGGTCGCCCGCAACCCATTCCACCAGCTTGAAGGGGCCAAAGGAGAGCGGCTTGCGTGCATAGACGCTGCCCGCGATGTCCTTCGGCGCCACACCGCCCAGGATGTGCTTGGGGTATGGCGTGGCATAGTTGAGGAAGTAGGTGGCGTCCATGAACCCGGGCAGGCCGGTCCAGACGGTGGTCACATCATCGGTCGCCACATAGCTGACAGACCGCTCGCAAGCGTACTTGCTGGAGGAGGTATCGGGGTGGCACAGCAATTCCCAGCCAAACACCGAGTCCGCCGAGGTCAGCGGCTGGCCGTCCTCCCACTTGAGCCCCTTCTTCATCGTGAAGGTGGCGACGATCTGCTCCAGCTCCATGTCCGCGGTGGCGGTCATGACCTCGCCAGCCTCGACATAGTGCTCGCCGGCCTTGACGGTGGCCTTTTTGAGCACCGCAGTGCCCTCGTCAATGCTGGGCAGCGCTTCCAGGATGATGGGCTGATAGTCGTAGCTGCGCGTGTCAATGGGGCCGTCCATGAGGGCTTCGAGGACGTGCCGGGAGGCCAGCATGTCACTGGCGAACCCGTAGAGGGAATCCGGCTCTTGCGACTGGCCGACGATCAGGACCTTGGGCTCGGTGACGGGGGTGGCCGTGACGACCTTCTCGACGATTTTTTCCTTCTCGACGATGGAGGTCACAACCTTTTCCTGCGAGACGATCTTTTCCTTCTCGACCACCACGGTCTGAAGGACTTGCTTCTCGACGGAAACCTCTTTTTCCACCACGACGGTGACTGGCCTGTCGATGACCTGTGGCGTGGGGGCGGAACAGGCCGAGAAGGCCAACACCGCGATGGTGAGCAGGGCAACCAACATAGCCCACTTCTTCATGAGATCTCTCCTCCTCTATGCTCTGGAAACTCGCGACAAACAAGACAACCGGACTCACAAACCCGCCGTCTCTGCCTTGTCCCCACCTCCCTTCCAGGTGCTCAGGACCGCCCCGATACGTCAACGGACCTAAGGCGTGTTGGCACTACGTGAACCCGCGAGATCGCAACATGAGCGGCGCAACCGCGCGCCGGGCAATAGAGCATGAAAGGATTCGAAATCGGGCCATCAGCCCGCCGTGGCTGCGGTAATCAGAGCCACATATGGAATATTATACGCGCAATACGTCAGGAGCGCAAAATGACCTTGTGTGGCAAATAGCAAGCAGGGGACCACGCGCCTCGAAAGCGCGGCCAGTCCCCTGCTAGCCGTATCACGTATGAAACTGGTCAACCAGACCCTAGGACACCCGGAAGCAAGCCACCCAGTGATTGCCGCCCGCGTCCTTGAACTCGGGCTCTTGCGCGTCACACGTCCCGGGGATCATCACCGGGCAGCGCGTGGAAAAGTGGCAGCCCTTGGGCGGGTGGCTCGGATCGGGCACGTCGCCGGTCAGGATGATGCGCCGGCGCCTCTCCTCGATCTCGGGGTCCGGGATCGGAACCGCCGAAAGGAGGGCCTGCGTATAGGGATGCAAGGGCTTTTCGTACAGCTCGGCCCGATCGGTCAGCTCGACGATCTTGCCCAGGTACATCACGGCCACGCGGTCGCTGATGTGCCGCACCACCGAAAGGTCATGGGCGATAAAGAGGTACGTCAGGTTATACCGCGCCTGCAGGTCCTCCAGCAGGTTGATGATCTGCGCCTGGATGGAGACGTCCAGCGCCGAGACCGGCTCGTCGCAGACGATGAAATCGGGGTTCACCGCCACGGCGCGGGCGATGCCCACGCGCTGGCGCTGGCCGCCGGAGAATTCGTGCGGGTAGCGGTTGATGAAATAGCTATTGAGCCCCACGACCTCCAACAGCTCGGCCACCCGCTCCTTGACCTCCGCGCCGGAAGCCAAGCCGTGCACTTCCAGCGGCTCGCCGATGATGCTGCCGATGGTCATGCGCGGGTTCAGCGAAGCATAGGGGTCCTGGAAGATCATCTGCATCCGGCGGCGCATCGCGCGCAGCTTTTCCCCCTTGACCTGGCAGAGGTTTTCGCCCTCGAAATAGACGTTCCCCGCCGTGGGACGGTAGAGCTGCAAAATGGCCCTGCCGGTGGTGGACTTGCCGCAACCGCTTTCGCCCACCAGCCCCAGCGTCTCGCCGCGGCGGATAGCAAAGTCCAGGCCGTCCACCGCCTGCACCGCGCCGATCTGGCGCTGGAAAATGATCCCCTGGGTGATGGGGAAATGGACCTTCAGGCCCTCAACGCGAACGAGGATATCTTGTTCCTGCACTGTCATCTGGCCATGCCTCTTCTCACATCAAACCAGCAAGCCGCCTGGTGCTTTAGCCCTGTTCCCACCGGCGCCAACTGGGGGTTCTCCTGCAAGCAACGCTCGATGGCGTGCTCTTTCTGATAGGGGCAGCGCGGCGCAAAGGGGCAGCCGCGGTTCTCGCCCACCAAGTCCGGGGGCAGCCCCTCGATGGGGGTCAGCCGGGACCGGCGCTCCGCATCCAGCCGCGGGATGGAGCCGAGCAGCCCCAAGGTGTAGGGATGCGACGGCTCTCTGTAGAGGTCCTTGACGCTGGCCATCTCGACGATGTGCCCCGCGTACATGACCGCCACGCGCTGGGCCAGCCCCGCCACGATGCCCAGGTCATGGGTGATCCAGATCACGGACATGCTGAGCTCGTCGCGCAGGCGCTTGACGATGTCCACGAACTGGGCCTGGATGGTCACATCCAGCGCCGTGGTCGGCTCGTCCGCGATCAACAGCTTGGGGTTGCACGAAAGGGCCATGGCGATCATCACGCGCTGGCGCATGCCGCCGGAGAACTGGTGCGGGTAATCGTCGACGCGGCCCGCCGCGCCGGGGATGTTGACCATCTCGAGCAGCTCGATGGTGCGCGTCCGCGCCTGATTCTTGTCCATGTTGAGGTGGAGCTCGAGCGCCTCGCTGATCTGCCGGCCGATGGTCAGCACCGGGTTCAGCGAGGTCATGGGGTCCTGAAAGATCATCGCCATCTGGTTGCCGCGGATTTGCCGGACCTCTTCCTCCGACATCTTGAGCATATCGCGGCCCTGAAAGAGCACTTCGCCCGCCACGATCTTGCCGGGGGGCGTGGGGATCAGCCGCATGACGGAAAGAACGCCGACGCTCTTGCCGCAACCGCTCTCGCCCACGATGCCGAGGGTCTCGCCCTCTTCCACATCATAGGAAATGCCATCCACTGCGTGCACAATGCCATCTTGGGTGAAGAATTGGGTCTTGAGCCCTTTCACCTGCAACAATGGCGCCATATCTGCCTCCTACAACCTATCGAGATGCCCTCCCGGGCCGATCTCACTCGCGCTCCAGATACACATCCTTGAGCCAGGGGACCAAGGTGGATGCTGGCGAGACACCCTTCACGTAAGGCTTGATCAGCATATAGTCCCGATCATGCCACAAAGGTATCCAAGCCGCATCCTGAACGATCATGGCCTCCGCTTGCTGATACAAGGCCATGCGCTCCGCGGGGTCCCGCTCCACGCGTGCCGCGAGCAAGAGCCGATCCACCTCGGGATTGGCGTATGCAACGTGATTCTCGTCGCTCTGACTGTAAAACAGTTGATCCAAAAAGTTGTGCGGGTCGGGATAGTCGGCCATCCACCCCAGGGAGAACATGGGATAGAGGTTCGCGTCCACCTCCGCCAAAAAGACCGGCCAGTCCACGGCCTCCACCTGCACCTCGACACCGAGGTTCTCTTTCCAGAAGGCCAAAAGCGCCTCCACGCTGCTCGGCAACCCCAGATCGTCGCCGCTGGTGTGCAGCGTGATCGGCGGCAGGCCCTCCGCGCCGCCATACCGGGACTGGGCCAAAAGCTCGCGGGCCAGCGCCGGGTCGTAGGCCAGCCCCTCGAGCGCCGGGTTATACCCCGGCATCTCTGGCGGCAAGATGCCCCACGCGGGCACCGCCGTGCCCTTGAGCACCACCTCGGCCAGCTTTTCCCGGTCCGTGGCATGCACAAAGGCCCGGCGGACCAAGGGATCGTCGAAAGGCGGCGCCTGGACGTTCATCCCGATATACTGCACGCCCAGGCTGGAGACGATCACCAGCTCGCGCGACAGGGCATTGGCGGGGTCCAGCACCCGCTCGATATCGCCCAGCCCAACGTAGGCCAGGTCCAGGCTGTCGTTCTCGTACATGGTGATGGGCAAGCCGCCGCCCAACAGGAAGCGGACCTGGGCCAGCTTGGCCGGGCCGCGATAGAAATCGTCGTTCCGGGCCAGCACGATCTCGTCGCTGGTCAACGACTCGAGCTTGAAGGGCCCGGTCCCGTTGGGATGGACCATCCAATCCGGCTGCGCCACGTTGTCCCGATCGACCACGAAAGCGGTCGAATAGGCCAGCTTGGGCAGGAAATAGGCCTTTGGGCTATCGATCACGATCTCGAGTGTCCGGTCGTCGATCACTCGGACGCCCTCCACCTCGTCGGCCTCGCCCGCCAGCATCGCGGCCGCCCCGACGATATCCCCCAAATACGAAGAGGCCACCGGCGAGCCCAGGTCGGGATCGCAAGCCCTCTCGATGGAGAATTTGACATCCTGCGCCGTCACGGGCTTGCCATCGTGGAAGCGGGCCTCTGGGCGGAGGTAAAAGACGTACCGGGTGCCATCGGGGTTGATCTCCCAACGCTCCGCCAGGTCCGGCACGATCTCCAGATCGCCACTAAGCGTCACCAGCCCGCTAAAGATCTCGAGCACGTAACCGGCGGAGGTGGTGTCCTGAACCAGGGCGGGGTCCAGCGTGGAGGGCATGTCCCCATAGAGCCGCAGGGTATCGCCCCCCTGCGCCGGCAGGTCGAGCAGTTCCCGAGCCGTGCCGCTCCTCACCAACCAAAAAGCCGCCCCCCCACAGGCGAGGCAGGCTCCCACCACCAGGATCACCAACAGCGCGATAGCAACGTAACGAAGGCGTTGATTGGGCATTCGTCGCCCTTAGCAGGAAATCATCGTAAATCGTCCCAGCATAACCGGAACCGGCCAATTCACGATATGGTAGCACAGAGCAGGGGGATTGTCAAATACCGCGGATTATGGCGGTGCCGTCACAGGCGCGGATCAGTCTCGCTCCGGCGCGTCGAAGCGGTAACCCACCCCGCGCACGGTGCGCAGATAGGCGGGGGCTTGCGGGCTATCCTCGATCCGCTCCCGCAGCCAGCGCACGTGGACATAGAGGGTGCGCGTGTCTCCCATATAGTCCGTGTCCCATACCTCCCTCATGAGCTGTTCGCGGCTCAGCACCTGCCCGGCGTGGGTCATGAAATACCGCAAGAGATGGAAGAGCTTGGGGGAGAGGAGATGCGTCAGCCCTCTCTTGACGACCGCCTGATGCGTCGGATCCAGGGTCAGTTCGCCCATCTGAAAGAGCTGCCCCTCGGCCTCCGATGTTCGCGCTGAGAAGCGGGCCAAGGCCTCTTCGAGGCGCATCAGCAAGCTGTCGAAGCGCACGGGGCGGCGCACAAACTCGACGCCCTTCCCGGCCCCGGCCAGGTCCGGCCGGTCGGTCAACAGGAGCATGGGCATGCCCAACTCGCGGCACAGCCGCTGGCATCGTGGCAGGCAGCTCTGGGGCGCCACGGAAACGTCGATGATCGCGATATCTGGCTGCAATTTCCGCGCCGCGTCGGGCGCCTCTTCCCAGCGGGCCACGGACACCCGGTAGCCCTTGCGGCCAAGATCGCGCCGCCACAGTCCGGCCACCGAGCCCTCATCCTCCACAAGAAGGATGTGCCTTGACATACGCTCTCCTCTAGACGCCAGTGCTGCTGCATCGCGTGCCGCAGGCCCTCCTGACGGCGCAACCGGCTCCAACTCATTATATCGCGTCCCCGCGCGATCCGCAAAGGTCAAGTTTGACCCGGCAGCGGAATCGAGTATAACAAAAGGCGTCCTACGGCTATCTTGAGGAAGGATTCCCATGAGACAAAAGCTCGCGCTGATCTTGGTGGGGCTGATCCTGTTGGGGAGCATGAGCGGGTGCGCGCCGGCCGGCTCGGGAGCGTTGCCGCAGACCACGCCCTATGGCCCGCGCCCCAACCCCCTGCCCATGGGCCCGCCGGCGCCGCCCACCGCCACCGCCGCCCCGCAAGAACTGACACTGCGCATCCTGCACACCAACGACACCTCGGGAGAAACCGACCCCTGCGGCTGAGGCGTCCCCAAAGGGGGGCTGGCTCGGCGAGCCAGCTTTATCAAGCGAGATTCCGTCCAGTCTGACCTGGTCCTGGTGCTCGACGCGGGCAATGCCCTTTATGCCACCCAAGGCCCCGTCCAAAAGACCAATGGCCAGGCCGCCATCACGGCCATGAACATGATGAGCTACGATGCCATCACCCTAGGGGATCAGGACCTGATCCTGGGCGCCGCCGCGCTGCGCCAGCGCATGGCGGAGGCCACCTTTGCCGTGCTCTCGGCGAATGTCATCGACGCTTCCACCGGTCAGCCCTTGGCCTTGCCCTATGTGATCAAAGAGGCGAAAGGCCACCGGATCGGCATCATTGGCCTGACCCGCCTATCGACGCCGCTGGCCCCCAACCCCAGCGACCCGACCACCCTGCGCGTGGATGACCCGCTGGAAACCATCAAGCGCTACGCGCCCGAAGTGGCCGAGCAGGCCGACGTGGTGATCCTGCTCTCGCACGTGGGGCTGCCCCTGGACCAAACCATCGCCGCCGAGGTCCCCGAGATCGACATCATCATCGGCGGGCAGAGCAGAAACGTGCTCGCGCCCATCCGCGAAAACGAAGGCGGGGCGGTCCTCGCGCAGGCGGGCTACCGCGGCGAGTGGATCGGCACGCTCACCGCGCGCTTGGACGCGCAAGGACAGGTCGTGTCCTTTGGTGGGGAAACCGTGGCGCTGACCGAGGAATACGGGGATGACCCCGAGATGACCCAGTTCGTCGCCAGCATCAAGTAGGCTTGCGGGCCCGGGGTCTAGCCGCTGCGGCCCGCCGGCTCCAGGTAGCGCGTGGGCGTCTTGACCGGCGCGACCTCGGCCTCTACCGCCTCTTTGGTGATCCTCCCCGAGATGTGCATGATCGTGTCATGGAACTCGGGGTCGATGCCCATGGAAGCCAGGCAAGGGTAGTGGTGGTGCAGCAGCCCCGCGGCCTGTTCAGCCTCGTCGGCATGGATGCCTGCCAGGTTCTCGGCCACAAAGGCGCTGCACCCGCAAGGCGCGTCGCGGACCACCTCCACCTCGGCGATCTCTTGGCCCACGCAGGCCATGCGGAAGCAGGGCTGGCCAAAATGCCGGGCAAACTCGGCGATCAGCGGGGCGTCGTAAGCGATCGCTCCCTTGCCCCAGTTGTAGGATTGCTCCGTCAGCGTGCAAAAAGGCTTGGGAAAGACCGCCGCCACCCCGGCGTCGGCCAGCCAGCGGCGCACCTGGTTGACCAGCCCCTTGGGCAGCCACTCCTCCCGGTCCACCGGCGCGATCAGCGAGCGCGCCCCGGTAGCCGCCGCCAGGTCGGGCAGCAGTTGCCCCAGCCCCGCGTGCTCGGGCAGCGCCAGGATCAGGTCGTGTTGCCCCAGGTCCGCCGGAATGAAATCCTCCGGATAGTCCACGATGGGCGGCAGCACCCGCGGCGCCTCCCACTCGTCAACCACCCAGCTCTGCGGGCCGCGGTTGCGGATATTGGCCAGGATGCGTTTGCCGTATTCGCCCTGCGTCACGATCAATAGGCGCATGTCTCTCTCCCGATCAGGCCAGCTCCGCGCGGTATGGGACAGCAAGGGGCGTTCCCGGCTGGAAACGCCCGCCTGCCCTGTGGCTGGCTCTGTATTTAGCTAGCTCTGCCCGAAGGCCGCCTGCCTCAACTCGGCAAGAAAGCTCTCCAGGTCCAGGTCGTTCTCGGTCACACAATCCACCACGCGGTGATGGTGGCTAATGGGGCAACCCACGCAATGCAGCGCATACTTCATAAAGACCCGGCTGGTTTGCGGATAGTTGTCCACCACCTGCTCCAGGACCGTTTCGGCGTCGATCGTCGCGTTCGTCATGGCCCGCCTCATCCGTGTTTCTTGCGCACAAAGACGTGGTATTCGCCGCCCTGCTGCTGCATACCCAGGTACTCGTGGCCCGTTCCCTTGCACCAGGCCGGCATATCGGTCACGATGCCCTTGTCGTCGGCCACCACCTCCAACACCTGGCCCGCCTCCAGCCCGGCGATATGCTCGGTGGTCTGGATGATGGGCATCGGGCAATACAGCCCCACACAGTCCAAAATCGCATCCGCTTTGATATCGGCGTTCATGAGCGTATTCCTCCACAGCCCGCCATCCTAGATGAACAGGCTGATCTTGCTCTCTTGGGCGATGCCCACAAAGGTGGCCGCCCCGGCCACGCCTTCCACCTCGGGAATCAGCGCCTCCTCAGTCAGGTTCATCAGCCCCAGCGACGTGTTGCAGGCGATCATGTGCACGCCCAGCTTGTGCGCGGTCTGGATCATCTCGTCCAGCGACGGCATGCGCCGCTTGCGCATCAGCGCCTTCATCATACCCGTGCCGAGCCCAAACATGTGGAACTTGGACATCGGGAGCCGCTTGGAGCCGCCCCGATTCATCCAGTTCAGCATCTTTTCCATCCAGCCGGAGCTCTGGAGCTGGCCCTCGTTCTTTTTGATGATGTTCAGGCCCCAGAAGGTAAAGAACATGGTGACATCCATGCCCATGGCCGCCGCCGTGGTGGCAATGTTAAAGGCGGCCAGGGCCTTGTCCAGCTCGCCGCTAAAGACCACCAGCGCCGCCTTTTCCTTGGCCGGTTTGACGATCTCTGCCATCGCGCTCCTCCCCAGGATCAGGCTTGGGCCTTTTCCGCGCAGGTCGGGCACGCTTCCTGCCCATGCGGGATCGGCTGCCCGCACTCGTCGCAGAAGCGCAGCTTGGCGCCGCAGGAAGTGCAAACCTCGGGCACGTCCTTGAAAAACTCGTTGCAGAAGGGGCACTGGCAAGCCAGCCCGCCCTGCTGCGCCGCGGCCTGTTTCTGCTCGTAATCCTCGATGGCCGCGTGCAGCGCCTCGGCGCCCAGGTTGGAGCAGTGCATCTTGTTATCCGGCAGCCCGCCCAGCTCCTGGGCTACCTGCTCGCGGGTGATGGCCTTGGCCTCCTCCAGCGTCTTGCCCATGGCCATCTCGCTCACCATGCTAGAGACGGCGATGGCCGCGCCGCAGCCAAAGGTCTTGAACTTGACGTCCTCGAGCCGATTGTCCTTCACCTTGATGTAAAAGTCCATCATGTCACCGCACGTCGGGTTGCCCACCTTGCCGATGCCGTCGGCATCGGGGATGCTGCCCACGTTGCGGGGGTTCATAAAGTGATCCAAAACCTTGTCGGTATAAACTGGCATCAGGCCACCTCCACCTTGTGATAGAGCGGCGACATGGCGCGCAGCCGCTCCACGATCTTGGGAAAGACCCCTAACACTTGATCCACGTCCTCTGGGGTGTTGCCCACGCCCAGGCTAAAGACCAACGATCCCTGCGCCAGCGCCGTCTCCACGCCGATCGCGGTGAGCACATGCGAGGCTTTGAGCGCGCGGGAGGTGCAGGTGGAGCCGCTGGAAGCCGCGATGCCGCTGGCGTTCAGCAGCAAGAGCAGCGCCTCGCCCTCCACATACTCGACCACGACGCTGACCAGCCCTGGCAGCCGCTGCGTGGGATGCCCCGTCAGGGTGACGCGATCCACGGCAGTCAGGCCCTGGATCAGGCGATCTCGCAACGCCGTCAGGTGCGCCACCCGCTGGCCCATCTCGCCGCGCGCCAGCTCGGCGGCCAGGCCCAGCCCCACGATGGCGGGCACGTTCTCTGTCCCGCCGCGGCGCCCCTTTTCCTGCACGCCGCCGTCAATATACGGCATGATCCGCGTGCCCCGCCGGATATAGAGCGCGCCCGAGCCCTTGGGGCCGTAGAAGGCGCTCCCTGCCAGGCTCAACAGGTCCACGCCCAATTCGTCCACGTTCACGGGGATCGTCCCGGCGGTCATCACGGCGTCGGTGTGCACATAGATGCGGCGCTTGCGCTCCTTGACCCGCCGAGCGATCTCGGCGATGGGCTGGATGGTGCCGATCTCGTTGCTGCCGTGGATGATCGAGACGAGCACCGTATCGTCGCGCACGGCCTCGGCCACCGCCGCGGGGTCCACCAACCCGTGGGCGTCCACCGGGATCACGGTGATCTCGTACCCCAGCTTTTCCAGGGTCCGCGCCGAGTTCAGCACGGAATGGTGCTCGATGGCCGAGATGACCAGGTGCTTGCCCACGTTCTCGTTGGCAAAGGCGATGCCCTTGAGGGCAAAGTTGTTCGCTTCGGAGCCGCTGGCAGTGAAAAAGATCTCCTTATCCTGGGCGCCGATCAACTCGGCCACCTGGGCCCGGGCATGCTCCACCGCCTCCCGCGGCCCGTCGCCGTAGCGATGCAGGCTCTGCGGGTTGCCAAACTGCTCGCGGAAAAACGGCACCATGGCCTCCCAGACCCGAGGGTCCAGTGGCGTGGTGGCCGCGTGATCAAGATATACCTCTCTCATGGCCTTGTCCTCCTTGCAGTAACGCCCTGAGTATAGCCCCGACCAGCCTCTAGTCCAATGATTTGCGTCATAGTTTGGGCCCGGGCCGGGCTCTGCCAAGCTTGAGCGGGGTTCCGCGCGCTCCGCGACCATCTTGACTTATCGTGGCGGATGGGATATCATGAGGGCAAGAGACTATGGGATTGCCCCGTCAGCACGTTCGAAAGGATTCGCGATGGTCAAGTTACACGGCATTCCCTGCCGGCGCGGCCAAGGATCGCCTGCGCTGGCACTGTCCCTGCTGTTGATCCTATCCCCCCTGCTTTTTCTCTCTACCCTGGCGCAACAGGCCAGCGCCCAAGCCCCCGCCATCGTCAGCGCCGCAGCCCCCGGCACCTGGGAGTGGGTCGGCGGCGGATGCTTTGAGGATATCCACATGGTGGATGCCAGCCGCGGCTGGGCCGCCGGCAGCAAGGGCACCATCGTCTACACCACCAACGGCGGCGTCACCTGGCTGCCCCAAGATAGCGGCACGGGCGCCCAATTGAACGACATCGTCTTTGCCAGCAGCGCGCGCGGCTGGGCCGTGGGCGAGACCCCCAGCACCATCCTCCACACGGCTGACGGCGGCGCCACCTGGACCCCGCAGAGCTCGGGGACCTGGGCCGGGCTGAAGGCCCTCTATTTCGCCAGCGCCACCGAGGGCTGGGCCGTGGGGCAAAACGGCACCATTCTACACACCACCGACGGCGGCGCCAACTGGGCCAAGCAGTCCAGCAACACCGCCAACACCCTCCATGATGTGATCTTTGTGGATGCGACCCGCGGCTGGGCCGTGGGCGACGGCGGGACCGTCTTGCGCACGGTGAACGGCGGCCAGAGCTGGGCCAACGCCTCGAGCGGCTCCACCCGCGCCCTCTCTGGCATCGCCATGGTCAACGAGACCTACGGCTGGATCGCCGGCGCTGGCGGCGCGATCCTCTATACCGATAACGGCGGCGCCACCTGGCGCGCCCAGTCCAGCGGCACCGGCAATGATCTCTTTGGCATCGGCTTCATCAGCACCACGACGGGCTGGGCCGTAGGCGACCGCGGCACGATCCTGCGCACCGCCGACGGCGGGATGAGCTGGATACCGCAAGCCAGCGGGGTTTTGGTCTCGCTGCGTAACGTCAAGCCCACCAGCGCCCAGAGCGCCCGCATCATCGGCCACTGGGGCTCCTTCCTGCGCACGACCGATGGCGGCGCCACCTGGCAGCGCGAGATCGTCGGCCCCAACAACCCTCTGCAAAGCATCCACATGCTCGACAACGTCCAGGGCTGGGGGGTGGGCCGCGGCGGCACCATCGTCGCCACCAACGACGGCGGCGACTCCTGGCTGCCCCAGACCAGCGGCACCGTCAACCACCTCTACGGCGTGCGCTTCCTCAGCCCGCTGATCGGCTGGGCCGTGGGCGATGCCGGCACCCTGCTCTATACCGGCGATGGCGGCGCCACTTGGGCCAAGCGCGGCAACTATACCTTTGACCTGCGCGACGTCTTTTTTATCGACGCCCAGCGCGGCTGGATCGCGGGCCAGGGCGGGCCGATCCTGCACACCCTCAATGGCGGGCAAAGCTGGGCCGCGCAATCCAGCGGCGCCCAACGCTTCAACGCCATCCACTTTGCCAACGCCGCCAACGGCTGGGCGGTGGG
>JAAYEA010000413.1 GCA_012689325.1 Chloroflexota bacterium | reverse complement strand
TCAGGAGCCAGTTCCTTTGCCGCACGACGACCTGCCCAGCGCCATCATCTATACCGACGGGGGCTGCAACCCCAACCCCGGCCCCGGCGGGTGGGCCGCTATCCTGCGCCTGCCCGACGCCGACCGCGAGCTCTCCGGCAGCGAGGCCGAGGCCACCAACAACCGCATGGAGCTGCGCGCCGCGCTGGAGGCCCTCCGCGCCCTCCCCTGCTCGCACCGCGTCGAGCTCTATACCGACTCGCGCTACCTGCAGCGCGGCGTCACCGAGTGGCTGCCCGGCTGGATCGCCAACCGCTTCCGGGTCCAGGACCGGGAGATCAAGAACCGCGACCTCTGGGAGCCGCTGGCCCGCGAGTTGGAGCGCCACCAGATCACCTGGCGCTGGACCAAGGGACACGCCGGGGATCCCTGGAACGAGCGCGCCGACCAGTTGGCTCGCGCCGCCATCCCGGCCAAGTCGCTGCCCCTGGACGACAAGAACGCGGTGCACGTGCTGACCGCGGCGGCCTACCTGGGGCGCGCGCGGAAGGGCGGCTGGGGCGTGATCCTCAGCTACCGCACGCACCGCAAGAGCCTCAGCGGCGCGGAGAAGGCGACCTCGGCCAACCGCATGCACCTCCGCGCCGCCATCGAGGGGCTGCGGGCCATCCAGCGCCCGCTCCCAATCCACATTTACACCGCGTCGGATTACCTGATCAACGGCGCCATCACCTGGGTCAAGGGCTGGGCGGCCAACGGCTGGGTCACCAAGGACGGCAAGGACGTCAGCAACCGCGACCTGTGGGAAGAGCTGGCCGCGCTGGACGCCCGGCTCAAGCCCGCCTGGCACGTCGTCTCCAGCGAGTCCATGCCCGAGCCGATGGTCGAGGCCAAGCGCATCGCCACCGAAGCGGCCAAGGCTTAGGAGATGGGACGCAGAATATCCACCACGAAACACACCAAATACACGAAATATGAACTGGCCTCTGCCTTTTTTCGTGTGGTTCGTGTATTTCGTGGTTCCAGCTCCCGGTTTGTACAGTGCGGCCATCCAGGCGATCTGAGGGATCCGCGTCCCGTCTCTTGATCGGCGCCGCCCGAGGAAAGGAGTCTTTATGCCCGGCCGAGATACCACCCACCCGAACATCCTCTTTGTCCTGAGCGACGACCAGGGCTATTGGGCCATGGGCTGCGCCGGCAACGCCGAGCTGCGCACCCCCCACCTCGACCGCCTGGCTCGCACGGGCATCCGGCTGGACAACCTCTACTGCGCCTCGCCGGTCTGCTCGCCCGCCCGCGCCTCGCTGCTGACGGGCCGCATCCCCTCCCAGCACGGCGTCCACGACTGGCTGCGCGCGGGCAATTCGCCCGCCGAGCCGGACAAGGGCGGCCGCCTCACCGAGTACCTGCGCGGCATGACCGGCTACACCGACATCCTCGCGGCGCAGGGGTGGACCTGCGGCTTTTCCGGCAAGTGGCACCTAGGCGATTGCCCGCACCCGCAGAAAGGCTTTTCCTTTTGGGACGTCCACGCCCGCGGCGGCGGCCCCTACTATAACGCGCCGATGATCCGCAACGGCCAAGAGGTCGCCGTCCCCGGCTATGTCACCGACGTCATCACCGACAACGCCCTGCGCTTCCTGGAGTCGCAGCGCGACGCCGAGAACCCCTTTTACCTGGGCGTCCACTACACCGCGCCGCACAGCCCCTGGGACCGCGCCAACCACCCCGCCGACCTCTACGCCAGCTATTATGACCACTGCCCCTTCGCCTCCACCCCCGTGGAGCCGCGCCACCCCTGGCAGATCAACTCGGCGCCGCAGGGGAGCGACCCTGAGGCCCGCCGGGCGATCCTCAGCGGCTATTTCGCCGCCGTCACCGCCATGGACGCCAACATCGGGCGGCTGCTGGACTGGCTGGAGACGCACGGCCTGCGCGAGAACACGCTGGTCTTTTTCACCTCCGACAATGGCATGAACATGGGGCACCACGGCATCTATGGCAAGGGCAACGGCACCTTCCCACAGAACATGTACGAGACCTCCGTCAAGGTGCCCGGCCTCCTCTCCCGCCCCGGATGGGCGCCCCAGGGCGTCGTGGCGGGCGAGATGGTCAGCCACTATGACGTCATGCCGACCCTGCTGGATGTCCTCGGCCTGCCCCACCCGGAGGCCGAGCGCCTCCCCGGGCGCAGCGTCGCCCACCTGCTGCGCGGCGAGCCCGGGCCGGAGCGCGACGCCGTGGTGATCTATGACGAGTACGGCCCCGTGCGCATGATCCGCACGCGGGAGTGGAAATACGTCCACCGCTACCCCTACGGCCCCCACGAGCTGTGGGACCTGGCCAACGACCCCGGCGAGACGCGCAACCTCATCGACGACCCCGCCTACGCCCGCCGCGTCGAGGAGCTAAAAGGCGAGCTGGAGGCCTGGTTCGTCCGTTATGTCGATCCCATGCTGGACGGGACCAAGGAGCCGGTGACCGGCAAGGGGCAGCTCGGCCTGGCCGGCCCCGCGGGCCAGGGGGAGCGCAACTTTGCCGGCGATTGGTGGTACCTGGGCACAGGCGCGCGCAAGGCGGATTGACTCGCGCTCTAGACCTCCGAGGTCTGGCAGACCTCGGAGGTCTCGGCTGATCTGTGTGCATCTGCAAAATCTGCGTACCATTCCGGAGGAGACAACACATGTACGGCATCACCAACGATGAGATCGCCAAGCTCGTGTCCGCCGTGGACTATTCGGAGGTCCTCACCATCACGGCCGGCGCCGCCGAGGCCCGCGCCGCCTGCGCCGACGCCAAACGCTTCGGCTTTCGCGCCGTGGTGGCCTTTCCCCAGTACCTCGGCGTGCTGGTGGACGAGCTGCGGGGCTCCGGCGTGCGCGCCCAAATCCCCGTGGGCTTTCCCTGCGGCGGGCAGACGACCCTGGTCAAGTGCGCGGAGGCCGAGGAGGGGCTCCAGCGCGGCGCCACCGACCTGGACATGGTGATGAACCTCTCGGCCTTCAAGGCCGGCGACTACCAGCGCGTCGCCGAGGACATCGCCGCCGTGCGGAAGGTGGCCCGGCCCTACGGCGTCCCCTTCAAGGTCATCATCGAGATCGGCATCCTGACCGACGCCGAGATCGTCACGGTTGCCAAGCTGGTAAAAGATAGCGGCGCGGATTTCGTCAAGACCTGCACCGGCTTTGGGCCGGGCCGCGCCACCGTCCGCGCCATCGGCCTCATCCGCGAGGCCGTGGGAGAGGGGATGGGCATCAAGGCCTCGGGCGGCGTCGCCTCGCTGGAGGACGGCATCGCCTTCATGCGCGCCGGGGCCACGGTGGTGGCGCTGCGGCACATGCTGGTGGAACAATTGGACGCCATCGGCTGGAAGCGGTAGAATAGGGAGGAATGTTGTAGGGGCAGACCTTGTGTTTGCCCTCTTGAGCAGCAAGCGGAGAGCTACATGGCACCTAACGTGACCCCAGAAACCCAAACGGGAGGTGTTCAGCCCACGCATGTAGGAGGTAGGCCTGACCTACCAGGCGAGCCGCCGCGACAGCAAGGAAAGACTTTCCGCACGCGGCTCCTCGTGCGTCTGGGTGGGCTTACGGAGGTGGCCTTCTTCCTGCCACTGGTAGTTCTACTGGCCTGCATAGTCATACGCAAGGGCACCCTGGGCACATGGATAGCCTGTGCCATCTTTGCCGCCATGGTTGTCGCCATCTCACGCGATGTTGTCCACGACTGGCGCGACCGCATCGACATTGACGAGCAAGGGCTGCAAGTGAGGATCAGGGGATCGGAAGGCTATATGGCCTGGGCAAACGTGATTTACACTTCCCTGTCGGAGGACCCAGACCACCGATGGGCATTGTTGCTAGATTCCGCCGAGGGGCGACTGACGCTTCCGGTAGAGCGGTTCGATCGTCGCGCCGTGTGGGACATCGTGCGGGCCAACGTCCAGCCCAGTGCGCTCGACATCCAGACCCACAGGAATCGCCCCGAGGTCCAAGCCTGGCTCCAATCGGCTCATGAGCAGGTGACAAGCCTGACAGAGCCTCTGGTCACTCGGGATGCGCCATTCCTTACCATTGTGATGTGGCTCTTCATGGTCTTGTGGGTAGGTGCTGCCATCGCCTCGGTGTGGCTATGGAGCAATCCTTGGGCACTCGTCATCTTCGCGCCGCTTGCTATCCTGTTCGCGGTCCAGGTGTTAAGTCTTGGGAAGATCGAGTGGACTAGCGAAGCCGTCGTGCGTATCGAGCCGATCGGCATATATGAGATCAGATGGGATGAGATCGAACGCATCGAGGCTACTTACGATTTCTCGGCCCTCTGCCTGATCGGCCATGGTAAGGTCCTTGCGCTGCTTGGATCCGGTTACTGGTCGGGCAAGGATGCGTCCAGGGCCAGAGAGTTGGTCGGCTTGCAGATCGCACTGTACCAGATTCCGGTGCACTACAGCGCCGGGGCGCTATTTCGGTTCTCCAAGGGCACACGTGTGCTCCGACCCACGCGAAAGCACTAGCAGGTCAAGTCCAGACACAAGGAGACCTTCATGATCGACATCCACGCCCATTTCGGCAACCTCTGCCGCGAGCGCTACCCCGCCCGCCCGCCGCTGTCGCCCCATCAGCTGGTGGACCGCATGAACCGCGAGGGGCTGGACATCGCCGTGCTGCTGCCGCTGGAGAGCCCCGAGGGGAGCTGGGGCTACCTGCTCACCGAGGAGGTCGTCCAGGCGCGCAACCTCTACCCCGAGCGTTTCATCGCCTTCTGCTGCGTGGACCCGCGCTATCCCCTGGCCGGGCAGTTCATCGACTATTACGTGACAAACCACGACTGCCGCGGCTTTGGCGAGCACGTCAACGGCCTGGCCTTCGACGACCCGCTGAACCTGGCGCTCTATGCCAAATGCGAGGAGCACGGCCTGCCGCTGGTGTTCGAGATCAGCAAGACGCAGTATTGCCACGACGACGCGGGGCTCCCCCGCCTGGAGCGCTGCCTGCGCGAGTTCCCCCACGTGCAATGGTGCGGCCACGGCCCCGGCTTTTGGGCCGCCATCTCGGGCGACGACGACGGCAAGCCCGGCTATCCCAAGGGCAAGGTGACTCCCGGAGGGGCCATCGACCGCCTCATGGAGCGTTATGACAACCTCTGGCTCGACCTCTCCGCCGGATCGGGCTATAACGCCATGACCCGCGACCCCGATTTCACCTATGGGTTCGTGCTGCGCCACTGGCGCAAGATGCTCTTGGGGACCGACATCGTCAGCGTCAACGACCGGCTGCGCATCCTGCCCTGGCTGCGCGAGATGCCCGTCAGCGACCAGATTCGCGCCGCCATCGGCGACGGCAACGCCCGGCGGCTGCTGCGGATTCGCCCCGACTCGACCGAGCCGCTGGCCAGCGCGCACCAGGCGTAGGCGCCGTGCACCCGATCCTGGGCAAGCTTCAGGGCGGCGATCGCCGCTCCATCGGCCGCTCGGACGAGGTGGTCGCCCAGGTGCTGGCCGATCCGGCCCTCTTGGCGCCGCTGGCCGAGGGGCTCCTGGCCGACGACCCTCTGGTGCGCAT
>JAAYEA010000054.1 GCA_012689325.1 Chloroflexota bacterium | reverse complement strand
GAGGCCACGGCTAACTCGGCCAGGTGGGACAGGCTGACGGCCCATTCGGTCAGGCCCAGCAGCTCGGCGCGCTCGCGGGCGCGCCCGTGTAAAAAGACCAGCGGCTTGCCCCGGCGGTCCGGCAGGATCTCCATCTCGTTCCAGGAGATGCCGGCGAGGCCGGTGCCCAGCGCCTTGGAGATGGCCTCTTTGGCGGCAAAGCGCGCCGCCAGCTCGGGCACCCGTCCGCGACAATAAGCCGCCTCGGCAGGGGTGTAGACGCGCTCCAGGAAGCGCTGGCCCCACCGCCCCAGCGCGCGCTCGATCCGGGGGATCTCGATGATGTCGATCCCGGTGCTCAATGGCATAGCGAATCATCCCTCAAGGAATGGGTCTCGGCCTGGCGCCAGCCGCTAGCCGGAAGCGGCCTCCTCCTTGGCCTCTTTGGCCGCGGCGAACTCGCCCCAGCCAATGCTCTCCCGCCACATGAAATAGGCGCCCACCAGCGTAATGGGCAGCCACAGGGTGGCATGCAGCACCAACGTATAGCCCGCGGCCAGCGTCCCCGGGACGCGGAACCCCTCCAGCACCTTGATGCCCAGCGCGTCAAAGGTGCCCACATAGCCGGGGGAAGAGGGGATGGTGGTGGCCAGGTTCACCACGCCGCTCATGAGCATGAGCACATAAAACGGCACGCTAAAGCCAAAGCCTTGCATCACCAGCCAATAGACCACCGTCTCCACCAGCCAGATCAGGGGCGAGATCAGGAAAATCATGGCCACATCGCGCCCGCTGCGCAGCGCGTAGAGACCCTCCATGAAGCGATCGGCGAAACCGCGCACCGGCTCGCGGACGCGCTGCGGCAGGAGATGATCGATCAGCCAGCCATAGACCCGCTGCGCCAGGTCCGGAGAGAGGGCCAGGACGAAAAAGACGGCCAGCGCGCCGCCAAAGGCCAGCCCGCCGATGATCACCACGCGCTGGAGCCAATCGGGCATGGGGGTGAAGGGGAGCGAGACAAAGACGAACAGCAGCATCACCACGCCATCGAAAATCCGCTCCACGATGATGGTGGCCAGCGTGGCGCTGATGCTAACGTCCTCGCGCTTGCGGAGGATGTAGGAGCGGATCAGCTCGCCGGCGCGGGCGGGGTAGACGTTGTTGCCCATGTAGCCGATGACGAGGATGGGGAAAAGCCGGCGGATCGGGATCGCCTTGATCGGCCGCAAGAGATAATGCCACCGCCAGGTGCGGCCCCAGACGGCGACGAAATAGACCAGCACGGCGGGGATCAGCCAGACATAGTTGGCCTGGCGCACGTCGTCCCACACCTGATCGAGCTTGAGGCCCCGCATGCCCAGGTATAGAAAGACGAGGCTAATGATGACGCCCACCCAGAGCTTCCAATTCTTCAAGGGCTCGCCTCCTGCTCCAGGCTCAACCCAGCGCCCGGCCCGTCTCCAGGCCAGGCGCGGTTCGATCTCGCCGTCGGGTACAGCTATCCGGTCAGGCTCAGGCTTCCTCGGCCTGCTTGGCCTGGGCGCGCTCCACCATCACGCCCAGCAACCGCTCCAGGGCCATGGTATGGCTGCACAGGCCCCGCACAGAGAAGTAGTGGCAGTCACATTGCCATCCGGTGTCGTGATCGTAGCTAATCACGTGCGTGTCATGTTCGCCGCGAAGGGTCACCTTGAAGCTCTCAAAGTTGATCCGCTCTGGTTCCGCCGCATATTGCTTGGCCTTCTGAATCTTGCCGATCATGCTCGAATCCATGCTGACCTCCAATTCAGTGATAGGCGTGCTGGTTCCGGGATCCCACGGCTGGCGCCTGGGCGAAAAACAACAAGAGGACATCAGGACGGGGCGTCCGATGCCCTCTTGACGATTGCCATATGACAGAAGCTCTGCGCAACTCGCCCCCTTGCCAGCTCATGTTGCTTCGTGGTAAGTCCAGTATACTATGATCGGAAACGGTTGTCAAACGCCGTCCGCCGCGCCGAAAGGCGCCCCGCGTGCTTTGACATTTGGCCCGAAATGGCTATAATGTGGAAACTGACCTCTGGGGAAGTGTCGGAATTGGCAGACGAGCGTGACTTAGGATCACGTGGAGACAATCCGTGAGAGTTCGAGTCTCTTCTTCCCCACTAGGCACGGTGCGTGGCGCATAGCCCACGCACGCACTCATCGAGCGGGAGTGGCTCAGGGGTAGAGCATCTCCTTGCCAAGGAGAAAGTCGCGGGTTCAAATCCCGTCTCCCGCTCCTCCATGTCCTGTCGAGACGCTGGTTCCCCGGAACCAGCGTTCTCTATGTAAGCGCTCGTCAGCATGCGATTTCTTTAGATTTGTGGAAATCCGTGCTATAATGAGTTCGTTATCGAAGGAAAGGAGATACTGCCTTGAAAGTCACAAGCGAAAAAACTGGACCGTGCGAGTACACGCTCACCATCGAGGTGGACGAGGAACGCACCAAGAAAGCCCTGCAGAGCACCGCGCGCACCATGACCCGTCGCGCCCCGATCCCCGGCTTCCGCCCGGGCAAGGCCCCTTACAGTGTCATCGAGGCCTACTTTGGCAAAGAGGTGGTCTATGGCCGGACCATCGAGGCGTTAGGCCCCGAGGTCTATAAGGAAGCGCTGGACGAGGCCAAGCTGGAGCCCTACTCGCAAGGCAATCTGGACATGGCCACCATGGAGCCATTGGTCCTCAAGGCGGTCGTCCCCGTGGAGCCCGTGGTGACGCTGGGCGATTATCATAGCATCAAGAAGGACAAGGCGGAGGTCCCCTTCGACGAGGCCGAGATCGACAAGACCATCGAAGAGCTGCGCGAGCAGCACGCCGAGTGGTCGGCGGTCGAGCGCGCCGTGCAAGAGGGCGACCAGGTGACCATCGACCTGGTGGGCCGCGTCGGCGAGGAAGAGGTCCTTTCCCAAGCTGGGCGCCGCACCGAAGCGATCCCCACCATGTTCCCCGAGGGGCTGTTCGACCACGTGGTCGGCGTCGAGCCGGGCCAGTCGGTGGACTATGAGCAGTCCTATCCGGAGGATCATTTCAACTCCAAGCTCGCCGGCAAGACGGTCTCGTACCATCTGACCGTGCAGAGCGTCCGGGAGAAGGAGTTGCCCCAGGTCACCGACGAGTTCGCCAACACCGTCGGCAGCTATGAGAACCTGGCCGCGCTGCGCGACGGCATCCGCGAAAAGCTGTACACCTCCAAGCAGGAAGACGCCGACGAGGCGCTGGCCACCGAGATCCTGGCGGCCATCCTGGAGGATGCGACGATGGAGTATCCGCAGGTCGCCGTCGATGACGAAGTCGAGCGCCACCTGCGCGAGTTCAAGCAGCGCATCCAGAGCCAGGGCTTTTCCTGGGAATCCTACCTGAACACGCAGAAAAAGACCGAGGACGAGCTGCGCGACGAGGTCCGGCCTTCGGCGGAACAGCACCTGCGCGAGAACATCGTGCTGGCCGAGATCGCCAAGAAGGAAGGGATCAAAGTCGAGGCGGGGGCCGTGGAGGCCGAGATCGTCAAGATGCTCGAGCCCTATGGCGCCCAGGCCCAGATGCTGCGGCCCTACATCGATAACGAGGTTTCCCGGCAGGGCATCGAGCGCCGCCTCCTGACCACCCAGACGGTCAAGTGGCTCATCGCCATGGCCACGGGACAGCCTTGGGCCGAAGCCGCCGCGGATCAGCCGCCGGCCGAGGTCGAGGCCGCCGAGGACGCGGCAGCAGCGTAGTGACAGGCGCCAGGCTGTGCCCCAGCTTGGGGCGCAGCCTGGCCCATGAAAGGCATTGCACCGATGAGCTATCCGAGCGCGTTGATCCCCATGGTCATCGAGTCCTCCGGCAGGATGGAGAGGGCTTATGACATCTATTCGCTGCTCCTGAAGGAGCGGATCGTTTTCTTGGGCACGGCCATCGACTCGAATGTCGCCAACCTGATCGTGGCCCAGCTCCTCTACCTGGACCGCGAAGACCCCAAGAAAGAGATCTCGCTCTATATCAACTGCCCCGGCGGCGTCATCTATGCCGGGCTGGCCATCTATGACACCATGCAGCTCATCCACGCCCCCGTCTCCACCATCGCCGTGGGCGCGACGGCTAGCATGGGCACCGTGCTCTTGACGGCGGGGACCAAGGGCCACCGCTATGCGCTGCCAAACGCCACCATCCACATGCACCCGGCGGGCGGCGGCGTGCAAGGCTACGCGCCCGACGTCGAGATCCAGGCCAATGAGTTGCTGCGCATGCAGCGCAAGATCATCGACATGATGGCGCGCCACACCGGCCAGACGCCGGAGCAGATCCGGCTGGACTTTGACCGCGACCACTATATGGACGCGCAGAGCGCGGTGGCCTACGGGATCGTGGACGAGATCCTGGCCGGGCCGCAGGACAAGGTCACGCCAGCCCCGGCAGAGCCAAAGGAATAAAAGATGGTCGACGGGCGGAGGCGATACCGCTACTGCTCCTTCTGTCATCGCTCAGAGCTGGAAGTGAGCCGCATCATCGCAGGGCCAGGGAGCGTTTCCATCTGCGACGAGTGCGTGGACCTCTGCAAAGAGATCCTGGAGAAGGACATCTCGGCGGCGCCGCTGGAGCAGGCCTTTCTGGAGCGGATCCCTCTGCCCAAGACCATCTATGAACAACTCGATCACTATGTGGTGGGCCAGGATCGCGCCAAAAAGATCCTCTCCGTGGCCGTCTATAACCACTACAAGCGGACCATGGCTGGCTCGCTCCTGGAAGGCGTCGAGCTGCAAAAGAGCAACATCCTGCTGATCGGGCCGACGGGCTGCGGCAAGACGCTGCTGGCCCGCACCCTGGCGCAGATCCTCGATGTGCCCTTTGCCATCGGCGATGCCACCGTGCTCACCGAGGCGGGCTATGTGGGCGAGGATGTGGAAAGCCTGCTGGTGAGCCTGCTGCAAGCCGCCAACTATGACGTGGCGCGCGCGGAAAAAGGCATCATCTATATCGACGAGATCGACAAGATCGCCCGCAAAGGCGGCGACGTGCCCTCCGCCAACCGGGACGTCTCCGGCGAGGGCGTGCAACAGGGCCTGCTCAAGATGCTGGAGAGCACCGTCGCCAAGGTGCCCCGCAAGGGCGGTCCCAAGAACCCCTTCCAGCAATATATCGAGATCGACACCAGCAACATCCTCTTTATCTGCGGCGGCGCCTTCGATGGCCTCGAGGAGATCATCGACAAGCGCGTGGGCGAAAGGCGCCGGGTCGGCTTCCGCAGCGACCAGGAGCGCGCCCAAGAGGATCTTCCCCTCGAAAACCTGTTGCACCAGGTGATCCCCGACGACCTCATCAAATACGGCCTGATCCCCGAGCTGGTGGGGCGGCTACCCGTCATGGCCTGCGTGGACTCGTTGGACGAAGAGATGCTCGTCCGCATCCTGACCGAGCCCAAGAACGCCCTGTTCAAGCAGTATCAGAAGCTTTTTGCGCTGGACAAGGTTGAGCTAGTGTTCACGCCGGAGGCGCTCGCCGAGGTCGCCAGGGAGGCGCTCAAGCTCAAGACCGGCGCCCGGGCGCTGCGCGGCATCATCGAGGAGACGCTCTTGGAGGCCATGTACGAGATCCCCTCGCGCAAATCGTTGCAGCGCTGCGTCATCGACGCCGAAGCGATCCGCAGCAGGCGCGTGAACCTCCAGGAGGCGGAAACGGCCTCCCCGACCCAAGAGGCTGGCTCGACCGAATAGCATGCGTTCCCTCATGTCTTTTCACCCATTCTCCCGGGAGTTGTACTTATGAAAAGCAGCGCAGAGATCCGCTCCACCTTTCTCCGGTTCTTTGAAGGCCAGGGCCACACCATCGTGCCCAGCTCGTCGCTGATCCCCGGCAACGATCCCACCCTGCTCTTCGCCAATGCCGGCATGGTGCAGTTCAAGGACGTCTTTTTGGGCACCGAGAAGCGCGCCTACACCCGCGCCACCACCGCCCAAAAGTGCATGCGCGTCGCCGGCAAGCACAACGACCTGGAGAACGTCGGTCCCTCGCCGCGGCACCATACCTTCTTCGAGATGCTGGGCAATTTCTCGTTCGGCGACTATTTCAAGCGCGACGCCATCTCTTTTGCCTGGACGCTGATCACGGAGCAATTGGGCCTGGAGCCGGAGCGACTCTTTGCCACCGTCTATACCGACGATGACCAGGCCGCCGCGCTCTGGCGCGAGGTGGCCGGGCTGCCCGACGCGCAGATCGGGCGGCTGGGCGCCAAGCACAACTTTTGGGAGATGGGCGACACCGGCCCCTGCGGCCCCAATTCCGAGATCTTTTATGACCGCGGCAAGCAATACTGCACCTGCGGCCTCCCGGAGTGCAACCCGGTGACGGGGAGCGTGCACGACTGCGAGCGCTGGTGGGAGTTCTGGAATCTGGTGTTCATGCAGTTCAACCGCTTGCCGGACCAGAGCCTGGAGCCGCTGCCCAAGCCCAGCGTGGATACCGGCATGGGCTTTGAGCGCATGGCGGCCATCCTCCAGCAGCGCGATAGCAACTATGACACCGACCTCTTTATGCCCATGATGCAGCGGGTGCAAGAGCTCTTGGGCGATAGCGACGCGGCGCGCCGGGACAAGTGGGTGGGCTATCGCGTCATCGCCGACCACAGCCGCGCCATCGCCTTCCTCATCGCCGATGGCGTGCTCCCCGGCAACATGGGGCGCAATTATGTGCTGCGCCTGATCCTGCGCCGCGCGGCGCGCTACGGGCGCATCATGGGCTTCCGGGACGTGTTCATGCCCCAGATCGTGGACGTGGTGATCCAGAACATGGGCGCCCACTATCAGGAGCTGCGCCAGCGGCGCGAGTTCATCCTCGAGGCCGTGGCCCAGGAGGAGGACCGCTTCCTCCAGACGCTGGATACCGGGCTCAGCCTTTTCGAGGGGCTGGCCCAGCGGCTGCAGGCCGAGCGGCAGACCGTCGTCCCCGGCAGCGAGGCGTTCAAGCTCTACGATACCTATGGGTTCCCCCTGGACCTGACCAAGGACGTGGCCAAGGAGCAGGGGCTCACCGTGGACGAGGCCGGCTTCCGGCAGGCCATGGACGAACAGCGCGCCCGCGCCCGGGCCTCCCAGCATTTCGTCTTTAACGAAGAGTCGGAGCTTTACCGGCAGTTGGCGCTGCCCGCCACCGAATTCCTGGGCTACGACCAAACCGACGCCGCCGCCGAGGTGCTGGCGCTGGTCTGCGACGGCCAAAGCGTCAGCGAGGCGACGTCGGGGCAAAAGGTGCAGGTCGTGCTCAACCGCAGCCCCTTTTACGCCGAGAGCGGCGGCCAGGTGGGCGATACCGGCCTGATCATCTCGCCGACGGGGCGCATCCGCATCGAGGACACACGCCGCCCGGTGGCCGAGCTGACCGCCCACTATGGGCAGGTGCTGGAGGGCCAGGTCGCGGTGGGCGATGCCGTGGAGGCGCAGGTGGACGTGGAGCGCCGGCTGGATATCGCCCGCAACCACACGGCCACCCACCTGCTGCACCGCGCCCTGCGCCAGGTGCTCGGCGACCACGCCCGGCAGTCCGGCTCGCTGGTGGCGCCCGACCGCCTGCGCTTCGACTTTACGCACCTCGCCGCCATGACGCCGGAGGAATTGGCGCGCGTCGAGGCGCTGGTGAACGACCACATCCGGGAGGACCTCCCGCTGGTCTCGCGGGTCATCAGCTATCGCGAGGCCATCGCCGCGGGCACCACCGCCCTCTTTGGCGAGAAATACGGCGATATCGTCCGCCAGGTGAACATTGCCGACTATACCAGCGAGCTGTGCGGCGGCACGCACCTGCGCGCCACCGGGCAGATCGGCCTCTTTGTGCTCCTCTCCGAGGCCAGCATCGGCTCCGGCCTGCGGCGCATCGAGGCCCTGACTGGCCGCGGCGCCGAGGAGCACGTCCGGCAGCAAGCGCAGCTCATCGCCCAGGTGGCCGCCACCCTGGAGACCAAGGCCGGGGGGCTGCTGCAAAAGGCGGAGGGGCTGCTGGCGCAACTGCGCGAGCAACAACACGAGATCGAAAACCTGCGCCGCGAGCTGGCGCAACGGGACGTGGACCAGCTCTTGGGGCAAACGCAAGAGGTCGGCGGCGTCCGCGTGCTGGCGCTCCAGGTGGAGGCGGCGGACATCAACGCGCTGCGCGAGATGGCCGACCTTTTCCGCGACCGGCTCGGGTCGGCGGTCATCGCCCTGGCGGCGGCCATCGAAGGCAAGCCCGCGCTGGTGATCACCGCCACCGCGGACCTGGTCGCCCGCGGCTTTGACGCGGTCAAGGCGGTGCGCGAGGTGGGCCAGGTGGTCGGCGGCGGCGGGGGCGGCCGCCCCAACATGGCGCAGGCGGGAGGCCGCGATGCGGCCAAGATCCCGGATGCCCTGGCCCTGATCCCCCAGGTGGTGGCTCGGACCGCCTGGCGACAAGCGTAATGGCGAACGACAACGAGGTCAGCCATGCCTAGAGCCAAGAGGTGGCTGCGGCGGCATGCCGCGCCAACGGCAGAGGGCATTACCTATCGCTCGCTGCTGCACATCGGCGAGGAGTGGGTGCGCGCCGCCATCGTGGAGGTGCGGCCCGATAGCGTGCTGATCATCGGCACGGCCAAAGAGCCGCGCATCGATATCGGCCCCGAGATCATGGCCTCCTCCCTGGCACCGGTCTGCGAGGATGCCCTGCAACGCGCCGAGGACATGACAGCGCACGTGATCGGCCAGTCCATCGTCCCCGACGAGGCGCTGCTCAGCATCTCGGGCGGGCACACGCGCAGCGTGACCGCCGCCGTGCAGATGGCGCGGCCAGAACCCAACAAAGAGATCGGCCAGCGCGAGATCAACCGCCTGCTGCAAGAGCTGCACCAGGCCACCGAGAAAGAGGCCGCCGCCCTGACCGCCCCGGCGACGGAGAAGCGGCGCGCCAGCGCCCAGTCGCTGGCGCTGTGGGACGTGCGGCTGGCCGAGGTGGCCGTGGACGACCACGTGGTCACCTCGCCCTGGCGCTTTCGCGGCGCTCGGTTGGGCGCCGCGGCCGTGGCCCTGTTCGTGGACCAGACCGTGATGGAAGAGCTGCATTGGCTGGTCACCTATTTGGAGCTATCGGCCCGGCTGGTCGCCATGCCCTGGGCCCTGGCTTCGGCGATGAGCGAGCAGGACGCCGCCATTTCGGACATGGTGGGCTGCGTGCTGGACACGCGCGAGAGCACGCTTTTTTGGCTGCGACGGGGAACGGTGGCGGCGATTGAGAGCTGCAGCCATGGCAGCCAGGATCTGTTGCGCGACCTGGGGGTGAGCCTGGGCGTGCCCCGCTTCCGCGCCGACGACCTCTGCCAGGCCTATTGCGCGGGCGAGCTGGAAGAGCCCGACGCCGTCCGGGTCGAGAGCGGCATGGGGTACGCGGAGCGGCAGTGGGTGAGCGCGCTGCAGGCGCCCTTTGCCCAGCTTTTGCCCCAAGGCGACGCGGCGCTCCCCGCCCAGCCTGCGCGGCTGTGGTACTGGCAGATGGCCCGCGCCTGGCCAGGGCTAGAGGAGATGTTGCACGCTTGGGCGGGGACCTGGCCGGTGGACCGCGCCCCCACCGTGGCGAGCGGGACCGTGCAAAACGTCCCCGGCGTCAGCGACAGGACCGGGCTGATCGGCCAGGAGCCGGCCGACCTGCCCTTGGTGGCCCTGGCGCATCACGCAGGCTATTTGGAAAAGGCCATTGACCCGCTGAACGCGGCGCTGCGGCGGATCTCCCTGCACGCGCGTTGAGCGCGGCGCGAGATAGAGCAATGGACGGCCGGCGGTCAGGTGACCGACGGCATCACAGGCCGAGGAGCAACCGTTGGAGCAGATCATCGAGCTGGACTATAAAGACAATATCGCGAGCATCCGCGAGAAACTGGATCACGCCCAGGTCAGCGAGATCCAATTGGTGGTGCCCAATGGCCTGGCCGACCTGCGCAACAAGGTCTATCTCAACCTGGTGAAGCGCAAGGCGCAGGACAAGGCCATCAACCTCGTCTTGGTCGTCCGGGACCCCGAGATTCGCACCTTGGCCAAGGAAGTGGGACTGTCCGTGACGTCCAGCGTAGCCAAGGGGCATCACCTGCACCTGAAGAAGCGCAGCAAGCGCCCGCCTCGCGAGCAAAAAGCCCCGCCAGCCGAGACGACGCGCCGGTCCTCGGCGCAGGTCCGCCTGGCCAAGCAGCCCAGCGCGGTCTCGCGAGCCATCACCATGCTCGTCGTGCTGGGCGTGCTCACCGCCATGGCGGGGGGCTTTGTCCTGATGGTGGTCCCGGAAGCGACCGTGACCCTCTCGCCGGCCACCGAGCCGGTGGAAGCCCGCATCGAGATCACGGCGGTGCCCGATCTGCAAGCCATCGACTATGAGACCGGCCAGGTTCCCGCGCGGGTGCTGAACGTCGAGATGGAAACCTCGGGCAGCACCCCTGCCACCGGCAAGCGCGACATCGCCGATGCCCATGCCGAGGGCTCGGTGGTCTTTTCCAACAAGACCGACCAGCCGGTGAAGGTGCCCAAGGGGACCATCGTTCGCTCCACGGCGGGCACTCCCGTCCAGTTCTATACTGTCGCCGATACCGAGCTGGAAGGCCGGCGGACGGCTTACCGATCGGTTCCCATCATCGCCGCCGAGGCCGGGCCCAATGGCAACGTCCGCGCGTCCACGATCAACGTGGTGGAGGGGGCGCTGGCCCTGCAAGTGGACGTCATCAACGTCCAGGGGACCTCGGGCGGCGGGCTCAAGCAGGTGAGCGAGGTCACCTCGGAGGACATGGCGCGCGTCAAGAACGCCCTGATGCAGCGGATCCAGCAGGAAGCCATGGCGCGGCTGCAAGCGCTCATCGAGGGGAACGAGTTCATCCCCGCCGACACGGTCAAGGTGGACATCGCCTCGGAACGGTACGATCAATCGGCCGGCGCCGTGGCGGACGTGCTGAACCTCACCCTCAAGGTGGTGGCGCAAGCCGCCGTGGTGGGCGGCGAGGACGCCAACACCCTGGCCCGGAGGATGCTGGAAAGCATGGTGCCGGAAGGTTACGTCCTGTATCCGGAGAGCATCACCTACTATCCGCCCGAGGGGCTGCAGGTGGAAGGGCTAGCCGCGCGCTTTATGATGCGCGCCTCGGGGCTGGCCTGGGCCAATATCAGCGAGGCCGAGGTGCTGAACAATATCCTGGGCAAGCCGGAAAGCGAGGCGCTCACTTTCCTCTCGGAGCGGTGGGAGTATAGCCAGCCGCCCCGCCTGGAGGTCAAGCCGGAATGGCTGGGACGTGTGCCATGGATGCCTTACCGAGTAGCGCTCACCATCGAGACGCCTCAGCTACCCTGAGGCGCACCCTGGGGCTGGACGTGGGCGACTATTGCACCGGCGTCGCCCTCAGCGAGCCGATGGGGCTGCTGGCGCGCAGCCTGGTCGTCATCCAGAGCCGGCGCTGGGCCGTGCAAGTCGCCCAGATCGCCGACCTGGTGATCCACCACGAGGTGGGAACCATCGTCCTCGGCTACCCGCTGCACATGAGCGGCGAGGCGGGCGAGCAAGCCCGGCGCGTGGACCGCTTTGCCGACCTGCTGGCCGAGGAGCTGGCGCGGCGAGGCTGGTCGGCGGAAGTGGCCTTTTGGGATGAGCGGTTTACCACCGAGATAGCCGAGGATATCAGGCGACAAAACCTGTCGCAGCGGGGCGCTCGCTCGGGCGGGCGGGCAGGCCGCGGCGCGCGGGTGGACGCCACTGCGGCAGCGGTGATCCTGCAAAGCTACCTGGACCATCTCCTATCCAGGCGGGTCAGCGAGGCCCCTGGCCAGAGCGTGTGAGGAGGGAATGTGCGCGATTTCTGGAGCGGGTTGTTTCGAGTTTTGACCATTCTGCTGGTCATCATCCTGATCGTGGGCATCTTGGGCGGCGGGCTCTGGTACCTGCTGCGCCAAAACGCCCCGGCCCAAGATGATGGCGTCGGCGTGTCGCTGGATACGCTGCGGAATATCGGCGTGGGGCTTTACCTGCAATTGCAGCAGGACAAGATCAGCCAACCCATCAGCGACGACGCCTCGACGGTGAGCTTTCGCATCGAGGAAGGGGAGACGCCCGCCACCATCGCCCAGCGGCTGCGCAACCAGGGCCTGATCGCCGATGAGCGGATCTTTCGCCTGCTGGTCGGCTATCTCGGCGTGGATAGCAGCCTCGAGGCGGGCGACTATACCCTGCGCCGCAACATGAGCATGGAAGAGATCGTCGCCGAGCTGCAGCACGGGCTGGCCTACGCCATCAAGATCACCATTCCGGAAGGCTGGCGGCTCGAGCAGATCGCCCAGCTTTCGGCGCGCGAGGGGCTGGTGGATGAGGGGCAGTTCCTCGCCCTGGCCTCCGGCACGCTGACCTCCAGCGGCTTTGACTATGATTTCCTGCGCGACCGGCCTGCCGGAAGCCCAACCTCGTTGGAGGGGTTCCTCTTTCCGGACACCTATCAGGTCAACCCGCAGACCGGCACGCAAGCCTTCATCGAGCTGATGTTGCGCACCTTTGACCAGAAAGTGACCCCCGAGATGCGCCAGCGCGCCGCGGAGCGCCGCATGACGCTCTACGAGGTGGTGACGCTGGCCTCCATCGTGGAGCGCGAGGCGGTGGTGAACGAGGAGCGCCCGATCATCGCCAGCGTGTACCTTAACCGGCTGGCCAGGGGGATGTACCTGCAAGCGGACCCCACGGTCATGTACGCCAAGGGCTTTAGCGCCGAGACGGGGCGTTGGTGGAACCCGATGCTCATCGAAGAGGCGCAGACGGTGAACTCGCCCTATAACACCTACCTCTACCCCGGCCTGACGCCCGGCCCCATCTGCAACCCCGGGCTCGCTTCCATCCAGGCCGTGCTCTATCCCGCCGACACGCCCTATCTCTTTTTCCTGGCCAAAGGCGATGGCTCGCATGTCTTTGCCGAGACCTACGAGGAGCACCTTGTCAATTATGACAAGTATATGCGTTAGCGCCCCGGCGCGTTGACGCCGTAACGAAACAGGGAGGCCCATAAGGGCCTCCCTGTTTTTGTCATGACCCGTCGCGGCCGCTACAGCTCTTGAGGATGCTGCGCCAGCAGCGTCTCGGCGTGGTGCGCCCGGCCCGATCGCCGCAGCCAATCGGCGTAGCGCACCAGCGAGCCGCGGGTATGGAACGGCCCGCCCTCCCGGACCACGGTCCAAAGCGGGTCGGTGTCGTCCAGCGAGCCGGACATCATCTCGCCATGCCACCCTTCCAGCAGGCCCAGACATTGGTTGACGATATCGGGTCGCGCCTCCGCCAGGTTGGTCGTCTCGTGCGGGTCCTGCTCCAGGTTAAAGAGCAGGACCGGCGGGAAGGCCTTGTAGCCGTCGTGATAGGTGCGAATCATGATCCAGGGCCCGTAGCGCACGGCGCGCTGGCAGCTCCAGGCGCACTGGCTGACCACCAGGCACTCCCGTCCCGCCTCCTCCCCCGCTCGCAGCGCCGGGGCAAAGCTCCGCCCATCCCACAGCTTGGGCACCTGGATGCCCAGCAGATCGAGCATGGTCGCCGCCATGTCCATCTGGTAATGGAAGGCGCGGTCCACGCGGGCGCCGGGAAGCCCCGGCCAGCGCACGATCAACGGAACCCGCGAGGTGATGTGGTCCGCCGTCTGGTGGTCGCCATAGACGTTCAGCTCGCCCTGGTTCTCGCCGTGGTCCGAGCTCATCATGATGATGGTGTCGTCCAGCACGCCCTCGACCGCCAGCGCGTTCAGGATGCGCCCCACGTGGTCGTCGGCGTAGCGGATGCCCACGTCATAGCCATCGATCATGTGGCGAAAGTCGGCCAGGGTGGCGATCTCGTACACATCCCGTGGGAACTTGGGCGGGGAGGGCGGAATCTCGCGCGGCTCACGGGCGCTGTGCGTCCCATAGCTGGCGCGGTGCGCGGCCAGCATCTCCTCGGTCAGCCAGGCGGGGGCGGGATCGCCGGCAAAGGGGTTGCCGTACTCGTCCGGCGTGCGATAGGGCGTGTGCGGATCCCACAGGTTGACGTGCAGCAGCCAATTGTCGCGCTTGGCGTTGCGCTTGATCCAGTCCAGGGCATAGGGCGCGATCTCGTCGGCGCGCTCGCTGCCGCGCTTGCCCGGGTTGACCATCTCGCGCCAGCCGTTGTAGAACCACCAGGCGCCATGGCGCTCGGCGAAGGGGCTGACCGAGACGGTATAGATGTCGTTCTTGGCCAGCGCCATGATCCAGGGCCAGAGGTCGGCGCTGTTGCCAAAGCGCCGAGGGCTCCCCTCCAGCCGCAGGTCGGCGGCGGTACCGCCGTGGCCCACCACGCCGGTGTGGATGCCAAAGCGCCCGTTAAAGAGCGCGGCGCGCGAGGGCAGGCAGGGCGCATCGGGCACGTAGCAGTTCTCGAAGCGCACCCCCTCCGCGGCGAGGCGGTCGAGGTTGGGCGAGGTGTTGCGGTGATAGCCATAGCACCCCAGATGGTCGGGGCGCAGAGTGTCGATGTCCAGATACAGTATGCGCATGTAGCAATGGCCTCCTTGTTGTCGCGGGCTCGGAGGGCGAACACAAGGCTCGCCCCAACGAGACGCTGCCGCATTTATACCGGGTACTCGTACCAATCCAGCAGGCCCGCCTTGGTCGCCTCCCCAGCAAAGAGGATCAGCGACGTGTACGAATCGGCAAAGGGGCGCCCGCCGCCAGTGCCGCGGATCACCGCGCCGCTATCGTCCACCACCTTGGGGCCGCCGCGGCCGCTATCGGCCCGCTCGGCAAAGGCGTAGAACTGGCGCGTGGCGATCTTTAAGTAGCGCAGGTCGCCGGTGAAGCGGTAAGCATGGGTGAGCGACTCGATAGAATGGACGGTGGGCGCGACGCGGCGCAGCGAGGGCAGTTCCTTGTAGTAAAAGATGCCGCCCGGCAGGGTGCAATGGGCGATCAGATCGTCCATCACGTGCGCGATCAGCTTTTTCACCCGCTCGTCGTCCTCCAGCAGCAGGTAACGCGCCAGCGAGTTCATGGTCAGGGCGATCATGAACACCACCCGGGGCATGGAGTGGCTGGTATAGGGGGCCAGCATGCCGCCATAGAGCTGATCCCAGCTCAGGAAGAGGTCCACCAGCCGCCGCGCCTCCCGCTTGAAGCGCTCCTCGCCGGTGGCCAGGGCCATGGCGACGATGGCGCGCAGCGCCCAACCGCCCTCGCGCACCGAGGCGATCCCCGGCTCTTGCATGTGCGGCTCGGCCATGTGCCGCATGACGTTCTCCGCCACCGCGTAGGCGCCCTCCAGGCCCTCCTTGCGCCCCGTCAGGTAGTAATAGTCCAGCAGGCCCTCCGTCCACTCGTGGGAAGGGGTCACGCCGCCGGTGACGTGGTAGGCGGTGTGGATCCGCAGCCCGCCCTGGTGCAGCGGATTGGGGCTATGGTGGCAGAGGTCCACGTCCAGCCAATGCCGCGCGCAGACCAGCGCCGAATCCAGGACGCGGCGCATGCCGGTGAGGGCGTAGAAAAGGGCGCAGGCGTGCGGGCGGTCGTATTCGTTGTTCACCCAAACCGTGTGCCCGCGGCCGCGGCCCTGCTCCGTATAGCCCGCGTCGGGCGCGTCGCCAAAGTGGAACATCCCCAGCGCCTCGGGCCGCTGGTCGTGGCGGATGCTGAGGAAGGTCAGCAGCCGGTCGGGCACGCGCTCCGGGATAAAGTCGAGCCCCCAGGGGTTGTTGTCGCGGTACCACTCGGCGGGCAAGGCGGGCTGATCGGGCAGTTGGAACTGCAGGCTGCGCGCGCTGAGCTCCTCCAACGGCGCATCCGCCGCGTGGAAGTGGAGCTGCAGGCGGTGGGTCTTGGCCATGCCCTGCAGCAGCCGCGCCGCCGGGGCTTGCGGCGGGTAGAGGTAGGCGGTGATGCCCTCCGCGCCGACGTGCAGCGCCTTGGGGAAATGCTGGTGCGCCTGGTAGATCGAGAGCATCAGCCCGGCGTTGGCGTCGCGCCAGTCGGCCCAAAAGTCCCCGTAGAAGCTATCCACATAGTGCTCATTGGCCTGATAGAGCACCGTCTCGGCGTCGATGGTGCGGTCCAGCGCCGGCCCCTCGCTCTCCTGGATGCCGGTGCGGTAGTAGCCCTCGCCCAGCGCCAGGTGCGGCGCCGCGGCGGCCAGCGGGCGCGCCTCGAAGGTGATCGCCTGCAAGCTCAGCTCGGGCTCGGCCTCGGCGTGGATGAACTGGTACTCCACCTCCACGTAGGGCTTGCCCGCATAGGCGGTGACCCGCCCGCGGAAATCGAGGTAGCGCTGGCCATCGGCCCGGCGGTGCTTGCCCTTGACGGTGATGACCACGCACAGCGGCCCAACCTCCTCCAGCTCGAGCTGGGTCGGGCCATCGGTGGTGTCCACGACCTGCCCGTCGTAGGTCAGGGCGAAACCCTGGAAGGGCTGGCCGCCCCAGACCGGCTGGCCGTCCAGGGACACCTCGGCCAGGGGCACAAAGCCCTGCCGCGGGACCAGGAAGGACAGCCGCCCGGTGTTGACCCGATAGCCCTCGGCCGTCTCGGCCACGGTGATCCGCTGCGCCAGCGGCAGGTGCTGCGGCTTGTCGGCCACCTCGAGGGTCAGGGTCTTGTCCAGGTTGCCGGGCAGGTCCGGCTGGCAATGGGCGATGAGCCACTTGATGCTGCCGTCCGGCCAGTGGGCCAGCACCCGCGTCTGCACCGGCAGGGCGCGCTCGCCATCGCGGATGGAGAGCAGGCGAGCGTCGTGGAGCTTGCCCTGGGCGAAGGGCACGCTCACGTGCACCGGCTCTTGCGGGCGATCGTATTTGCTGATCTTTTCCAGGTACAGCGTAGTCATGGTTCCCTCCTTCCGCCCCGGGGGCGCTATGCGGACCAATGGAAAGCGGGCACGAGCTCGGGCGAATCCACCAACGTCTGGCCGCCGACGCGCAGCGCGCGGAGGTTGGCCCCCAGCGCCCTGAGCAGCCGCCCGGACGGATCGCGGCGCAGCCACAACGCCTCGCCTTCGAAGGCGACGTCCTCGCAGCGGACGGCCTGCGAGCCGCCGTGGGCGAGGATGCACCAATCGCGGGCGCCGTCGCGCTCGGCCTGGAAGGCCGCGACCGTCGCGGCATCCCCAGCTTGCACCGCCAGCGGGCTCACGACGGGCAGGCGGCCCTCCCCAGGGCGCAGCGGCAGCAAGAGATCCGTCAGGACCAGGGGCAGCGGCGCCGCCAGGGAATAGGTCACGTCGGGCGAGGGACACTTTTTGTAGAGCGCCGTCCACCCCACCACCGGGTTCTCCTGGCCGGTCTCCACGCGGAGGCCCAGGCGCTCCCCCGCCACCGGGATGAT
>JAAYEA010000412.1 GCA_012689325.1 Chloroflexota bacterium | reverse complement strand
TATCCGCACAACTATGCCAACGCCGCGGCGATCCGCGCCATCATGGAGGCCTCGCCGCGGGCGCTGGTCTCGGTCAGTGGACATTTCCACCCCGGCTGCGAAGCGACACGACATAACGGGGTGACGTACTTGTGCGGCGGCGCCTTTTGCGAGGCCCCGCACCCCTACTATGTCATCGAGATCGAGACCGCGGGGGTCAGTATCCAGGCGTTCAGGCTGGGCTGACCCCTAGCTCTTGCACCCACGCGGCGATGTTCTGCGGCGGGACGTCGTCTTGCATGTTGTGCCCCGGCGCCACCACATAGCCGCCCCCAGCGCCCATCACCCGGATTAGCTCGCGCACGCCCCGGCGCACCTCGTCGGGCGTGGCGTGCCGAAGGAACTGCTGCACGTCCACGGCGCCCCAGAAGACCAGCCGGTCGCCGAAGCGAGCCTTGAGCGCCGCCGGGTCCATCCCCGCGGCAGAGGACTGGATGGGGTTGAGGATATCCACCCCGCAGGCGATGATCTGGTCCAGCAGGGCGACCACCGAGCCGCAGGTGTGGTGCCAGTAGTAGCAGCCCGCCAGCTCTTTGGTGCGGGCGATGCGCGCGCGGAAATAAGGCGCCACCAGCGTCTCGAAGGCCCTGGGCGAGAGGAGCGGCCCCTGCTGCATCCCAAAGTCGTCGCCGCTGGTGGTCAGGTCGATGTAGGGTCCTAACGCGGCGTAATACGGCTCGATGATGCGCATCTGCCAGTCAAAGACCATGTCGGAGAAGGCCCGCACAAAGTCGGTGTCGCCGGCCAGCCGCATGAGAAAGTCGTCATAGCCGCACATCCAGCAGCCGAGCTCCAGGACGCCATAGACGGGGTGCTCGGCGATGACGACGTGGCGCCCCTCGCGGTGCAGCCGCCGCGCCTCGGCCTGCCACTGGGCCAGCAGCGCCTCGTCGATGCGGGGCTCCGGCCAGGGGAAGCTGCGCAGGTCCTCGACCGTGGCGCCGCGCAGGGGGTTGCGCGAGATCTCTTCATACTGGCCCAGCCAGGTGCGCTCGATGCCCCAGGCGTCCACGCGGACAGTGGGGGAGACCTGCCGTGTGTGGGGGCTGGGCGGACGCACGATGTGGCCCACGCCGCGAAAGTCGGTCCCCGCCCAGCGCAGGATCCGCTCGTCCACGCCCGAGTTGGTCAGCTCGGGCTCGTCGGTGAAGCCGAGGTACTCGCGCAGCTTGGCCTGGCACCCCGCGCTCATGGAGGTGAGCGTGGTCGCGCCGATGTCGATGGGCGGGCGATCGGCGATCTGGTGGGCCATGGTCCGGCGGAAACGTTCGCGGCTGTTCAAGCGGCTCCTTGTCCTTTCAGGATGCCCTTCGCGCCCACGCCATCCAGCGCGGCGGGCAGGTCGTGGCGCGCCAGCGGGTCGATGGCGGCCCAGTAGCGCAGGGTGTTGAGCGCAAAGGCGGCGCCATTGACCAGACAGGCTCGCCCGTGGCCCTCGGCTGCCGGGTCCGCGGGTAGGGTCCCCGGCGCGTAGACGAAGCCGCCGGGGGCGACGTAGAGCCGCGCGAAGAGCCCCGCTACGCAGCGGCGGCAAGCGCCGAGCGCCTCGTCGCGCAGGCAGCCGGTTTGGAGGTGATACTCGGCCAGCAGCTCAATGGCGTCCATGTTGGCGCACATGCTGCCATCGTGAAAGAGCCCGTCGGGGCGCTGGAGGGCCAGCGTGCTGCGCATGACCGCCAGCGCGGCGTCGGGCGGCTCGCGCAGCCCGAGGTCCATCCAGGTGTGCAGGATGTTATTGCGGTGGCCGCGCATGGCCCAGCCCAGGTCGCCGGATTTGGGGATGCCGATATAGCCCGTGGCCGGGTCACGGCGCGCGGCCAGAAAGCCCAGGATGCGCAGGATGTGCTCGTCCAGCGCGGGGCCGGCCAGCATGCGGTAGAGCCGCAGATACTGCACGATCTCTTTGACGCCGGCGCGGGGGTCATGGTCCCAGCAGCGCTGCATCCAGCCTTCCAGCTCGGCGTCGCTCTGCGGCGCCCAGGGAAAGTGGCGCCGCATCGCCAGCCCCGTCACCTGCGGGCGGGCCGGGGCGCCCATGATCTGCAAGCCCATGCGCATGACGCTATCGTTGTGGAAGCGCCACGCGCCGATGCGCCCAACCTCCTGGGTGTTGTCGTCGCGGTAGATCATGAGGTCGGGATCGTAGTAGGCGTCGATCCTGTCCAGCAATCCGGGCCGGTCGCGCACCGCGGCGATGCGATCCTCCGCCCCCAGATGTTGCAGGCAGACCAGCGCCCAGGTGAGGGTCTCCATGGTGTGCGGACCGCCGGGGTCGGGGTTCTCGCGGAAGGGCCACGGGGCGGCGGAGTCGTGGCAGGCGTCCAGCAGCGCCAGGATGCGCGCGCTGAGCCGGGCGTCCTGGCTGGGCAGCGCCGGGCTGGCGGCCAGCGTCCAGGCGATCAGGCCGCCGGGCGGGACGGTGAGGGTGATATCCAGGCTCGGCATTACCTCAGCGCCTCCACCACCCGCTTGAACGCCACCATGCCGGGGTCGTCCAGGCCGATGCTCTTGTCCCCAAAGATGCGCGCGCGGCCCTGCTTGGCGGGCTGGTCGCGGAAGCGCTCCAGCGCCCCCGCCACCGCGTCGTCCACGGCGACGGCCAGCGCGGCGGGGTCGTCCAGGCCGGCGGCCGCCGCGCGCGCGGCTTCCAGCGCGTCCAGCACGGTCTTGTCGCCCAGGTTGCCGCGGCCGCGCTTCATCATCCCCTCCAGCGCCGCGCCCAGCAGGTCGGCGATCTCGGAGGTGGGGATCTCGGCGCGCCCCTTGGCCAGCTTGGCCGCGCTCATGAGCCCCGTGGCCAGCAGCGTGCCATAGGTGGAGCCGGAGACCTTGGTAAAGACCTGGGCGCACTGCAGGAAGGCCATCCCCACGTCGTCGGGGAGCTTGGGCGCGGCCTCCACCAGGCCGCGCGCGCCCCGCACCATGGTCACGCCCAAGTCGCCATCGCCCAGCGCGCCGTCCAGCCGGTTCAACTCGTCGGCGCACGCCTCCAGATGGGCGGCGATGCGGGCGATGGCCGCCCGCAGGGATGCGGTGGTAAAGGTCGCCATGCTAGACCCTCCAGAAGGCGCACTCGGCGGGGGCCTGCAGCAGCGCCTCCAGCTCGGCGTCCAGCTTGCAGACGGTTAGCGAGAGCCCGGCCATCTCCATGGAGGTGGCGTAGCGCCCTACCAGCGGCATGACGATGGTCACGCCCAGCTTGGCCAGCTCGCGGGCGATGTAGCGGTAGACGATGTAGAGCTCTTCCGGCGGGGTGGCGCCGAGGCTGTTCACCAGCACCGTGACGCGGTCGCCCTGTCCCAGCGGCATATCCTTCAGGATGCGCTCGAGCATCTCGGCGGCGATGACGTCGGCGGGGCGGATGGGGCCGCGCCAGACGCCCGGCTCGCCGTGGATGCCCATGCCGAACTCCATCTCGTCCTCGCCGATCTCAAAAGTAGGGTGCCCCGCGGCGGGGACGGTGCAAGGGGTGAGGGCCACGCCGATGGAGCGACAGGCGTCGCAGGCCTTTTGTGCCACGCGGGCCACCTCGTCCAGGTCGGCCATCTGCGCCGCCTTGGCCCCGGCCATCTTGAAGGCGTAAACCATGCCCGCCACGCCGCGGCGCTTTTCGCGCTCCGCGGGCCCGGCGGAGGCCACGTCGTCGGCCACCAGCACGGTCTTGGTGGGGATGTCCTCCAGGCCGGCCATCTCGCAGGCCATGTCAAAGTTCATCACGTCGCCGCCATAGTTGCCAAAGAGGCAGAGCACGCCCGCCCCGCCGTTGGCCTGGCGGATGGCTTCAACCATCTGCTCCACGTTGGGCGAGGAAAAGACGTCGCCGATGGCGCAGGCGTCCAGCAGCCCCTGGCCCACGTAGCCGGTAAAGACGGGCAGGTGGCCCGACCCGCCGCCGGTGACGATGCCGACCTTGCCGGGGGCCGCCCCGCCGGGGCGGGCGATGACGCGGCCATCCTCGCCGGCCTGGCGGTAGTGCTGGGGATGCGCGGCGCAGAGCCCCTCCAGCATCTCGTCCACGTAGGAAAACGGCTCATTCAGGATCTTTTTCATCGTGACTTTCCTCCGCTGATCTCTCGAGATCTCTCGGGTCTTCCTAGACCCCAAAGGCCTTGTTCGTCTCGCTGAGGCTACTATAGCCGGAGTGGCGCGGGGCGTCAAATGGGCCGAAGCGAATTGGGCGCAACAAAAAGCCGGGCCGACACGAGTCCGGCCCGGCGTGCGTTCAGCGCCAGCTTACCAGGTGAATTCCTTGAAGAGCAGCGGCAAATAGAGGGGCCCCTGGGTAGGCGTAGGTGTGGCCTCGAGCGGCGAGAGCCAAAAGTCCATCTCGGGCTGGGCGCGCAGGTCGTCCACCAGCGCGGGGAGGGTGAGCAGCTCATAGTCCAGCTTCCAGGCTTCCAGCGTCACCTGCAGGCAGGGGTTTACATAGTCCGCCGGGATGAGCAGGCTGTAGCTGCCATCCGCGCCGCTGAGGGCGGAGAATCGCCTGGGCAGGCAGGAGACCAGCGAGACCACCGCGTCCGAGAGGGGCGCGGTGACGCCGATCTCGGCGTCATAGACGTGGCCGGTCAGGGTCAGGTCGGCGCCCGGCGTCGCCGTGGGCGTGCTCGTGGCCGTGGCGGTCGCCGTCTGAGTGGGCGTGGCTGTGGAGGTGGCCGTGGCCGATGGCGTGGCTGTAATGGTGGGCGTCGGCGTCAGAGGCGGCAGGGGCGCCAGCACGATGAACGAGTCATCGTCCCAGGCGAGGGTGGTCTGGCCGGACTGGGCGGTGGCGCGGTTCTCCACCTTGGTGCCCGCGGGCGTGCTGCCGATGACATAGCCAAACACCGCCAGGCGGAGCGAAGCGCCAGGGAGCAGCGAGGGGACGGTCCAGGTCACTTGGTGGCTGGCCGCATCGTACCCGCCGCCGGTGCTGGTCCCATCGGGCAGGGTGGTATCCTGGAAGCGGAACCAATCGGAGAGCGAGTCCACCACCAGGATGTCGGTGAGCGTGAGGGCGGAGGTGTTCGAGATGGTGATCTCGTAGCGCTGGCTATAACCAGGACGGCGGTTCTCCAGCCAGTGCTTCTTGTCCACGCTCAGGGCGGAATCGTAGCCAAAGTCGGCGTTGAGCACCTGCTCGCCCGCGCCCAGGGTCACGGCGGCCTGATGCGGCGTGCCCACGCCATCGAGGTCATAGGTGGCGAGGCTGCCCTGCGGCACCGAGCCCGGCGCCACCGAGACGACATAGTCGCCGGCCGCCAGGCCGGAGAAGAGATAGATGCCGCCGCTGTCAGTCACCTTGGTGCCGATGACGGCGCTATCAAGGGTGAGGGTGACCGTCACGTTGGCCAGCCCAGCCTCGCTCGCGTCGTAGACACCGTTCCCGTTGGCGTCGGACCAGACCAGCGAGCCGATGGAGCCTGTGCCAACGGTGATGGCCTGGACGCCGCCAGGGGCGCGGAGCAGCCAGAGCGCCGCGGCCATGATGAGCAAGCCAGCCAGCCAGAGCAGGGCATGCGCGCGCCGATGATCTCGGACCAAGTGTCCAACAGACATGGATGACCTCCTGAGGGTGCGATAGATGGACGAACGGAAAGGCAGGGGTTGAGCGCGCTGGCGGGCGCGGGGCAGCGGCCCGGGCGTGGGCGGTGGGCTGGGCCTAGGCTTTGAAGAGGCCCAGCCCGACGAACAGGATGACCAGGCTGACGATGGCAAGAATGGGCGAGACAGACATGTCGAGCGCTCTCCTGCGGCTTGGATGATCGTAAGAACCATTATCCCTGCCGAAGGTTAGCGCTGTGTTACGCCTCTGTAAAGCGAGTGTAAAAAGATAGGGGCGTGCTGGACCGGTCAGACCAGATAGAACTGGTCTTGCCTCCCGTCGATGAGGCGGCAGCCCTCGCGGGTATAGACCACGTCCTCCTCCAGGCTCATGCGGAGCAGCTCGCCGCCCCACGCCGCCAGCTCGGCGCCGGCGGAAAGCTCCATGGTGAAGGCATAGTTCTCGCGCAACGGCACGTCGCCGCGTCCGGGGCAGTTCTCCTGCTCCCAGGGCAGGCCGATCAGCGGCCCGGGCTCGTGGAGGCAGTGGCCCAACGAGTGCGAATAGACCTTGGGGTAGCCGATGCCTTCGCGCTGGGCGCGGCGGAGGATGTTGCTCAGCAGCTCGTTGCCAGTGAGGCCCTCGCGGAACTCGGCTAAGTAGATGTCCTGCAGCCGGTTACCCTCGGCCAGCAGGCGGCGGTACTCTTCCGGCGCGTCGCCCTCGCCTGGCCTAAGGATGTAGGCCCATTCCTGATTGTCGCTGATCAGCCCCAGGTAGCGGATGCCCACGTCCGAGTGGATCATGTCGCCGGGGTGGATGACGCGCAACCCGCCCAGCTCGTCCCAGCGCCGCTTGCTGCGCACGATGTTGAAGAAGGGCTTGAAGGAGACCTCCAGCCCCAGGTCGGCGACCCGTTGCCAATAATGCCACTCCAGGTCGTCGCTGGTGGTGACGCCGGGGACGATGACAGCGCGGCTATAGCACTCGGCCAGCAGGGCGTGGGCGACGCTGACAACGTGACGATAGAGCTCGATCTCGCCCTCGGAGAGGGCCGCCAGCCAGCGCGTGACCAACGGCTCTGCCGAGATCAGGCGCTCGACATAACGCTGAGGCAGCGCTTGCACCAACTGGTTGTAGAGGTTGTGCGTCAACCCGCCAGCGGCCCATTGCACGCTGCCGATGTTGATGCCGATGCGCTGGGGATCGCGCTCCTCGATGATCTGGCGCAGGACGGTCCACTGCTCCTCGTGGTCGGTGCCGGTCCAGGGGCGCTCGTAGAGCCCCGGCGGGGTGCGCGTCATGGAGAGGTTGATCCGCTCCAGGCCCGCCTCGCCGCGGTCGAGAAAGACCAGCATCTGCAGGATCGGGCACCAACTGTCGAAATGCATGAGGGTGCGAAAGACCGGGTCGTAATCGTCCTCCTGGCAGAGGACCAGCCACATGTCGTAGCCGGTCTCGCGCATCAGGGCGGGGAGCAGGTTGTCCAGTCGCTCGCGCAGGATGCGCGTGGTGACCTCGGCGCGCTGGCGCAGGGGCAGCACGGCGGCGGAGCGGTA
>JAAYEA010000411.1 GCA_012689325.1 Chloroflexota bacterium | reverse complement strand
GGCTGGTGCAATTGCTCATCGATACGGCGCAGGCGGAGGGGATCCCCTACCAGTTCAAACAGCCCCTCATGGGCAGCACCGATTCCGGCACGATTCACCTGGCGCGGGAGGGCGTGCCCACCACCGTGGTCTCGATCCCCTCGCGCTATATCCACTCTCCGGTCACCCTGCTGAGCCTCGATGACCTGGAGAACACGGTCAAATTGATGCGAGCGGCCCTGATCAAGCTGGCCGATCTCGAGTTATAAGGAGGCGACGCCTGTGAAAGCGCTCATCCAAGAGTTGGTGGAAGCCTACGGGCCCTCGGGACACGAAGGCACGGTGCGCAACCTGATCCGCCGCCATGTGGAGCCGCTCTGCGACGAGGTCCGCGTGGACGCCATGGGCAACCTGATCGCCCTCAAGCGGGGCGATGGAAGCGGCCGCCGCGTGATGCTGGCCGCCCACATGGACGAGATCGGCGTCATCGTCTCGCATGTGGACGAGAAGGGGTTTCTGCGCTTCGGCACCGTGGGCGGGGTCCGGCCCACCCAGGTGCTGGGCACCCGGGTGCTTTTTGGCAACGGCCAGCAAGGGACCATCGGCCAGGAACAGCCCGCGAGCCCCGACGAAAAGCCGTCCTTTGACAAGATGTTCATCGACGTGGGCGCGCCCAACAAGGAAGCGCTCACCGTGGGCGTGGGCGACGTGGCCTGTTTCCAGCGGCCCTTTGCCGACCTGGGCCAGCGGCTCATGTCCAAAGCCATGGACGACCGCATCGGCTGCGCCGTCCTGGTGCAAGCGTTGCGCGACCTGAAGCCATCGCCCCACGACGTCTATTTCGTCTTTACCGTGCAGGAAGAGGTGGGCTTGCGCGGCGCGGTGACCTCGGCCTATGGCGTCGCGCCGGAGGTGGGGATCGCGCTGGACGTCACCATCGCGGCCGACACGCCGGAGGCGGCGCACATGAACATGGCGCTGGGCAAGGGGCCCTGCATCAAGGTCAAGGATGGCGGCATGTTGGCCCATCCCGGCGTCAAGAACCTGATGGTCGCCACGGCGCAGCGGTTGGGGATCCCCTACCAGCTCGAGGTGCTGTTGGGCGGGACCACGGACGCCATGGCCATGCAGACCTCGCAGGCCGGCGTGGCGGCGGGGACGATCTCGGTGGCGACGCGCTATGTGCATAGCCCCTCCGAGATGGTGGATTACGACGACGTGTTGAACAGCGTCAAGCTCCTGGTGGGCATCCTCAGCGCGCCTATCGTGCTATAAGGGCGAAACGAAACCACCGCCGAGGCGCAAAGGACGCAGAGATTACAGAGCCGGAAGCGGCATTCAGGATTTTCTCTGCGCTCTCCGCGGCTCTGCGGTGAACTCATCCGAGGGAGGTAGGAATGGGCGAGCTTCCGACCACGGTACTGGGACGCACGGGGCTGCGGGTGACGCGGCTGGGCATCGGCGGCGCGTACTGCAAGACGGCGGACGGCTATCGCGCCGCGCTGGATTGCGGCGTCACCTACCTGGATACGGCCCGTGATTACAGCAACGGCGACGATGAGCGGGTCATCGGCGAGGCGCTGGCGGGCCGCCGGGACGGTATCATCCTGGCCACCAAGACCCAGAAGCGCGACGCCGTGAAGGCCAGGGAGGAGCTGGAAACCTCCCTGCGTCTGCTGCGCACCGACCACATCGACATCTGGCAGCTCCACTACCTCAACACGCCGGAGGCGCGCGAGCAGGTCCTGGGGCCGGGCGGCGCGTACGAGGTGGCGCTCAAGGCCCGCGAGCAGGGGCTGATCCGCTTCATCGGCTGCACCGGCCACAAGTGGGACCAGGTCGCCCTGTCGGTGCAGACCGGCCTCTTTGACACGGTGCTCTGCTGGTACAACTGCGCCATGCCCGAGCCGGAGACACAGCTTTTCCCCCACACGCTGGCGCAGAACATGGGCGTGGCGCTGATGCGGACCACCTCGGTGGACAAGCTCTATAGCCCCGACAACGACCCGCGAGAAGAGGATTTCTATCGCTACGTCTGGGGCAACCCCGCCGTCAACGTGGCGCTGATGGGCCTGCGCGATGTGGAGCGATTCCGGAGGGTGTCCACGGCGCTGCGGGATTACACGCCCATGAGCGAGGAGGAGCGTCGACGGATGGAGGTTTACGGCAAGGCGCTGCGGGACGAGGGAAAAATCGAGCTGCCCTAGGCGGAGGGCAAAGGGAACTCTTCCAGGTAGAGCTCTGTGGCCTCTTTCAGATTGGCTACCGCTTCCTCAGCAGTAAGTCCCTGGCTGACGGTCCCCACTTCGGGGCACTCGGCCACGTATAGATGGCCCTCTCTGTGAAGGATCGCGGTGAAAAAACGTGTCGCCATTCCTTGCCTCCTGGACTGCTTGTCAGTATACACGAACCTTGTGTGAGCGCAAACCGCTGGATATCCGCCCGAACAGGCCCGCCTCGGGCAGACAATGGCATCAATTCGACAATCTTGGAGACTGACATGGATGCTTCTTTTCTTGATCCCAAGCTCTTCGACCCTGCCGCCATCGACCCCGAGACGGCCAGGCGCCTCCAGCAGTCCCAGGACCACGCCCGGACCTCTCCTCCGCGCGCCGAGTTGGTGGCGCGCGACCGCGCCCGCGTGCGGGACCACACCCTGCCGCCCGGCTGCCGGCTGGAGCAGATCCCCGGCCCCGGCGGCAACGTGCCCGTGCTGATCTACAGGCCCGAGTCCCCCCGCGGGGCCTACTTTTGGATCCACGGCGGTGGCTATGTGATGCAAAGCGCGTGGGATGACCTGGGGCGGCTGGTGGAACTGGGGAAGGCGCTGCAAGTGGCGGTGGTCACTCCGGAATACCGGCTGGCCCCGGAGCATCCCTATCCCGCCGCGCTGGACGATTGCGAGGCGGCGGCGCTCTGGCTGATCGAGCGCGCCCAGGCCGAATTCGGCGCGGACCGAATGCTGATCGGCGGCGCGTCGGCGGGGGCAAACCTGGCGGTGGTGACCATGCTGCGGCTGCGCGATCGGCATGGGT
>JAAYEA010000053.1 GCA_012689325.1 Chloroflexota bacterium | reverse complement strand
TCCTCCTGCCCCAGCGGGAGCTTGTGCACGGCCCGCAGCCCCGCGCCCAGCGCGCCGCCGATGTCGTCCACCAGCCGGTCGCCCACAAAGAGCGCCTCCCCGGCGGACACCCCCAGCGCCTCCAGGCTCGCCTCAAAGATCGCCGGATGAGGCTTGACATAAGGAAAAGCCGACGAATAGAGCCGGTGGTCGAACTGCCCCGCGATCCCCAGCCGCGCCAGGTCGGCGTCGTGCATCTCGGGGAGCCAGACCGTGTTGGAGACCAGCCCGATCTTGAGGCCGCGCCCGCGCAGCCACGCCAGCGTCGCCGCGGTGTCGTCATAGAGCCGCACGTAGGGCTGCGCCCCGCGGTGAAAGGCCGCCGCCATCGCCGCCAGGTCCGCCGGGGCGGTGGGGAGGCCCCATGGCGGCGCCGCCTCGGCCAGCACCCGGTCCATCCGCTCGCTGCGCAGCGTCCGCTGGGAGCGCTCCCAGGCCGCCTCCAGCGCGTCGTCCAGCGCGCGCGTGAACTCGGCCTGCGCGGGCAGGGCGCGCCCGTCCCGCCGCGCCAGCTCGGCATAGAGCGTCGCCAGCCCCCGCCGCGTCAGCTCGCGAAAGTCGATCTCGGGATCGCCAAAGCTCATCAGCGTCCCGCCCAGGTCAAAGATCACCGCTTTCAACATCGCCATTTCCTTGCCTCCCCGCGCGCTTTATGCTATTATACGCCATCCTTGCCCGTCGCACAGATAGGGCCTCAGGATACCTGCCACGAGACACACCAAATCAGAACCGGCCTTGGCCTTTTTCGTGTGGTTCGTGTATTTCGTGGTTTCACCTCCCGGCCCTGCGCCGAAAGGAGCCTGCCATGACCGCCGCCGGCCTGATCACCGGGCCCACCTTTGGAGAGATGCTGCACCCCGACCGCATCGCCCCGGACGTGCGCCAGCGCGCGCTGCGGGCCCAGCGCGAGGACCCCCTCGACCCCATCAACCTCTACAACATCACCTGGCGCGACGCCGCCGGGCGCATCACCTACGACGTGCTTCCCCCCGAGTTCACCGGGGTGGAGGCGCCCATCGTCGTCCTCTACGCCAAGGACTTTCCCACCGGCAGCCACAAGGTCGGCGCCGCCTATTCGGTGCTGCTGGAAAAAGAGCTCACCGGCGAGGTGGACCCCCGCATCCATACCCTGGTCTGGCCCTCCACCGGCAACTATGGCATCGGCGGGGCCTGGGTCGGCTGCCGCATGGGCTTTGACGCGGTGGTGATCCTCCCCGAGGGGATGAGCCAGGAGCGCTTTGACCTGATCGGCCGCTATGGCGCGCGGCTGGTCAAGACCCCCGGCTCGGAAAGCAACGTCAAGGAAATCTATGACATGTGCCACCGGCTGCGCGCCGCCGACCCCGAGCGGGTGCGCATCCTCAACCAGTTCGAGGTGATGGGCAACTATCGCTTCCACTACCACGTCACCGGCAACACCATCGTCGAGCTGGCCGCCGAGCTGCAAGCGCGCGGCATCGGCGACGGGCGCATCGCCGCCTATGTCTCGGCCATGGGCTCCGCCGGGACCATCGCCGCGGGCGACCGGCTCAAGCAAGCCTGGCCCGGCCACCTCATCGTCGGGCTGGAGCCGGTGCAGTGCCCCACCCTCTACTGGAACGGCTACGGCGCTCACGATATCCAGGGCATCGGGGACAAGCACGTCACCTGGATTCACAACGTGCTGAACATGGACGCGCTCATCTGCATCGACGACATCGAGTCCAAGAAGGGGCTGCAACTGGTCACCGAGCCGGCGGGCTGGCGCGCCATGGCCGGGCGCTACGGCGTGCCCGAGCCCGCCATCCAGCGCATGGCCGGCTACCTGGGCATCTCGGGTATCTGCAACATCCTGGGGGCGATCAAGACCGTCAAGCACTATAGGCTGGGCCCGCGGGACGTGGTGGTCACCGTCGCCACCGACGCCATCGACCGCTACCGCTCCGTGATGGCGCAGCTCACCGCCGACTATGGGGCGATGGACGAGACCGAGGCCGCCGTGCGGCTGGTGAGCATTTTCCACCGGCAAAAGACCGACTGGGTGCAAGAGGGGACCCGCGAGGCGCGGCAGCGCTGGCACAACTTGAAGTACTACACCTGGGTGGAGCAGCAGGGCAAGGGCGTGGACGAGCTGGAGGCGCAGCGCGACCCCGCCTACTGGCTGGCCGAGCAGGCCAAGGTCCGCCAGGTCGACGAGCTGCTGCTGGCCCACCGCGCGGGGTAGTGCGCTCCCCGTGGCGCAACCCTCCGGGTTGCGCGCGCCGCGGCCACAAGCCGGAGGCTCGTGCTACAGCCGTCCTTGCCCGATGGGTGGGGGACGTGGCGCAACCCTCCGGGTTGCGTGCCGCGCCGACACAAGCCGGAGGCTTGTGCTACAGCCGTCCTCGCTCGGTGG
>JAAYEA010000410.1 GCA_012689325.1 Chloroflexota bacterium | reverse complement strand
TACCTGGCCTGGCTGCGCAACCTCGCTCGCGGCCAGTGGGGGTATTCGCCGACCTGGCGGCAAAACGTGCTGGAGGGGCTGCTGCGCCGCGCCCCGGCGACGCTGGAGCTGGCGCTGGCCGCCATGATCCCCGCCATCGCCCTGGCGCTCTGGCTGGGGCCGCTGGCGGCGCGCTACCGCCACCGCCTCCCCGATCAGGCGATCCGCCTCGCCGCCTCGGTGGCCTGGGCCTTCCCCGCGTTCATCCTCGGCCTGCTGCTGATGAACCTCTTTTATGCGCGGCTGGGCTGGTTCCCGCCCGAGCGCTGGAGCCTGTGGGCGGGGCAGGTCGTCCGCGCCGAGCCCTTCCGCTGGTACACCGGCCTCTACGGCCTGGACGCCCTGCTCAACGGGCGGCTCGACCTGGCCGTGGATGCCTTGCGGCATCTCGTTCTGCCCGCGGCGACGCTGGCGGTGGCCCAGTGGGCGCTGTTGACGCGGGTGCTGCGGGCGGCCATGCTGGAGGCGCTCTCCCAGGACTATGTGTCCACGGCGCGGGCCAAGGGGCTGCCGGAGCGGCAGATCGTCCGGCGGCACGCCCAGCGCAACGCCCTCTTGCCGCTGATCTCTACCGCGGGGGTGGCCGTCTCGCTGCTGATCACCGGCACGGTGCTGGTGGAGCTGGTCTTTTCCTATCCCGGCGTGGGCCGCGGCGCCGTGCAGGCGATCCTCGCCACCGACGTGCCGGTGGCGGTGGGGTTCGCCCTCTTTGCCGGGCTCGTCACCATCCTGGCGAGCCTGCTCGCCGACGTGCTCTATGCCGTGGCGGACCCGCGCCTGCGGCTCTATTAGGGGGAACGGCCCATATGCTGCGCCGAATCTGGCGGTATCCGGAGCTGTGGTTGGGGGGATTGATCGTGCTGGCCTTCGCCGTGGTCGCGCTCGCCGCGCCGCTGATCGCGCCCCCGCAGGAGGATAACCCCTACCTCATCCCCAAGGATGGCTTTTCCCGCAGCCCGCTGCTGCCCAACGCCGAGCACCCCCTGGGCACGCTGCCGGGGCAGTACGACATCCTCTATGGCCTGGTCTGGGGCGCTCGCACGGCCTTTCGCCTGGGGCTCGCCATCACCCTGGGGCGGGCGCTGCTGGGGGTGCTGCTGGGGCTCGTCTCCGGCTTTATGGGCGGGCTCGTGGATGCCCTGCTGATGCGCCTGACCGACGCCTTTCTCGCCTTTCCCATCTTGGCGGCGGTGCTGGTGATGCTCTCCACCCAGCCGGCGCTGCCCTTCGACTGGCTGCGCGGCACCTCTAGCCGCACCGACGCCATCATCACCACGGCGCTGGTCCTCTTTGGCTGGATGTCCTATGCCCGGCTGATCCGCGGCAACGTGCTGGCGGAAAAGGCCAAGGACTATGTGCAGGCGGGGGTGGCCGTGGGGGTTCCGCGCGGCCGGCTGATGTTCCGGCACGTCCTCCCCAACGCGCTGCAGGGGCTGGTGGTCCTGGTCGCCTCCGATATCGGCGCGATGGTGGCGCTGGCGGCGGTGCTGGCCTTTGTGGGCCTGCCGGTGGGGACGTTCCAGGGGCGGCCCCTCGCCGATTGGGGGCAGATGCTCAACCTGGCGCGCAATTGGGTGATCGGCCTCCCCGGCCAACCCTCGGCCTTCTGGTTCACCTATCTCCCCACCAGCCTCGCCATCGTCCTCTTTGCCGCGGGCTGGAACCTGGTCGGCGACGGGCTGCGCGACGCGCTGGACCCGCGCGCCGCGCGCTAGAGTTCCACCGCCAGCCCGGGGATGATCCCGGCGGGGTACTGCGTGCGGTAGCCATAGTCGCGCCGGAGCCGGTCGTTGTCCCAGACCTCGTTCTCCTCGCTGCGATAGTTGAAGCAGAGCTGGGGCTCCGCGCCGCCGTGCAGGATGATCCGCGCCATGGCGGCCGGGTCCGGGTGGCCGAAATAGCTGCCGTTGGACGAGATGAGGTAGCGCGGGCAGTCCACCCGCTCGAGCAGCTCGCGGCTGAGGTTGTGGCCGCTGCCGTGGTGGGCGACCTTGAAGGCGTCCAGGCGCACGCGGGGCTCGCCCCATTGCCGCGCCAGCCGCCGCAACGACGCTTCCAGCACGTCGGGGTGGGCGTCCCCGGCAAAGAGGCAGCGCTTCCCCTCGAACTCGGCCAGGAAGGCGATGCTGCTCCCGTTGGCGGGGCTGTCGTCGCCCTCGCACGGCTCCTCATCCAGCGCCTGCGGGTCCGGCGCGGGCGCGCCGAGCAGGTCCCCTGGCCGCAGCCGCGCGCTCTCCTTCAACCGCTCCAGCGCTTTCTCCGGCGAGTTGGGGTCCAGCCCGGCCAGGCGCAGCTCCTCCTCCCACGCCTCCGCCAGCGCGGCCAGCTCGGCCGGGCGGGGCGAGAGGAGGGTGAGCTGCAGGCCATCGGCGAGGGGGATGGGCGCCAAGTCGCCCACCTCCGGCGCGGCTACCCGCTGGCCGCCCAGCGCCGCGTTCCAGTTGAGGCGCTTCAGGCCGATCAGCCCGCTGAGCATCTCGCCGTGCTCCGCGCCCAGCAGCTCGTCGGGCGCCTCCACCAGGTGCGGCCAGGCGTTGAACCAGAGGTCGCCGATCTCCAGCCCTGGCGGCCAGTTGCCCAGCAGCTTGACCACCCCCTCGATGTGGTCGGCGTCCACGTGGGTGGTGACCAGCAACTCCAAGCGGGCTCCCTGCCGCGCCAAGTCCTCCAGGCGGTGGCTGAGGGCGTGGCGCTTCAGGAAGCGCTGGTTGCGATAGGTGTAATAGGGGCCGCCGTCGATGAGCACGTAACGCGGCGCTGCGGGGTCGCCATAGGCGATCAGCAGGCTGTCGCCGTGCCCCGCGGGCAGCATCTCGACCCTGAACATGGGCCACCTCCTTTACCCGGCCAGCCGCCAATCGGCGTCGCCATAGGCCACCAGCCCCAGCACCATGGGGATGCCCGCCGCCAGCGCCCGGCGTCGCAGCCCCAGCAGGGCGTCGCCAAAGGTCCCGCCCTCGCCCGCGGCGCGGGCCAGCTCGCTGGCCAGGATCGCCGCCACGGGGATGGCGTGCCGCCCCAGCACCGGCGCCAGGGTGCTCAGCACGATGGCCGCGCCGTTGCCGCGGAACTGAGCCGCGAACCCCTGGAAGGGGATGTCGGGGACGGCGGTCTCGCAGCCCAACAGCAGCACCACCGGCGGGTCGGCGCCCGGCCCGCCGTGGACATAGTCGGCGGTGATCTGGTCCTCGGGGAGCCGCTTCTTGTCGCCGATCTCCAGGGTGGGGATGTCGTCCGCGTCCTTGAGGGTGTGCGGGAGCAACACCAAGAGCGAGGGGGCCTTGGCCTGCACCCCTTGGCGCCAGCCGTCCCAATCCTGCACGTAGACGGCTTGCTGGTTGGTCACCGTGGAAAGCGTCCCCAGCAGCTCGGCGATCTGCGCGGCCTGGACCCTGGCGCTGGCGGTATAGAGCGCCGAGGCGAGGACGCGCAGCACCTCGCGGCCGGCGATGGGGTCGGCTTGCAGGGCGTATTCGCCGCTGGAGAGGCGGGTCTCCGCCACCGGCCGGACCGCGTGCCGCTCGATCACCCGGGACATGCACCAAAAGCCCAGCGGGCAGATCACCGCGCGCGCCGCGGCCTCGTCCAGGGTCGGGCAGACGCTGCACTGGCCGGTCTCCAGCGCCTGGCGGGCCTGGGGGCAGAGCGTGGCCGCCGCGTTGGGCGAGGGGTGGTCATAGATGAACTCGAGCGGGAGGAACGACTCGCGGGCCGAGACGAGCTGAATCCGGCGGGAGCGGTCGTCCAGGAAGGCGGCGCCTCCCGCCTGGCTCTTGACCAGCCCGTTATAGAGGAGGCTCCCCTGCCGCGCCAGGAAGCGCAGCAGCTCTTGCGTCGCCTCCGCCTCGAGGCTGCCGAACTGGTCCGGCGAGGTGGCGATGCGGGTGAGCCGGCGGCGCAGCCGCGCGATGGGCTCCTCCACCCCCTCCAGCGAGCGCAGCTCCACGCGCTCGGCGGCGAACCCGGCCACCTGGAGCCCCGCGCTGCCCTGGTCGGCCACCAGCGCGGCGTCGAAGGGCTTTTTGTCGGCCAGCCCGGCGAGGCTGGCGCGCACCGCCAGCTCGGGCTGGAGCGCGATGGCGGCCTCAGCGGGCGCCGTGGCGGGGTCATCCAGCACCTCCGCCGTCAGGAAGAGGGTCTGGATGATGCGGTTGTTGGGGCCGTACCGCAGCACCAGGTGCCCCTCGAAGCGCGGCGCGTCCGCGCGGGGGCGGAAGCGGAACTCGCAGGTGGAGCTGTTGCCCCGGCGGCGCGGCAGCCAGAGGGTGTCGGTGAGCGGCTGCGGCACGTGGTTCGGCTCCCAAAAGGTGACGGTTAGCTCCCAGACCTCCTGGTCTTGCGGCAGATCGGCCACGGGCACCGCCGCCTCGGGCGGGGGCGTGATCCAGCGCTCGTCGGCCTCGCCGATGCGCACCACCATGCGGTGCTCGGCGCCCGCGCGCAAGGCCCGCTCGGCCGGCCGCTCCCCCTGCGCGTCTGCTTCGTAGAGCTGCGCTTGCAGCCAGCGCGGGGGCGGCGCCCCGTCGTCGGGCCGGGCGGCGGCTTCCCGCTCCTCCAGCTCGATGAACTGGTCCAGCACGGGGGCGATATCCGGGGCGGCCTCGCCGCCGCCAAAGATCGGCCCGTAGGGGAGCCGCGCGTAGCGGGCCGCCTCCTCGATCAGGCGGAGGAGGGCCACCCGCTCCGCCTCGCCGACGGCGGACAGCCGCGGCGCCAGCTCGGCCAGCAGCGCGCCCACCCCCCCGCGCGAGAGGGTCCAGGCCAACTGCTGGGAGAGGGCATAGTCGTCCGCGGCCTTGAGGTAAAGGCCTACCAGCGCGGGGACGTCGGGCGTATAGGAGCGCCAGAGCCCTTGCGGGAGCCCCATGATGTCGTTCCCGGCCAGGGCCCGCTGGCCGGCGGGCAGCCGCTCCACCGCGTGGGAGAAAAGGGCGGTGACCACGCGGGTGGCGTCGCGGGGCGTGGCATAGGCGAGCGGCGCCACGTCGGGCAGTTGGCGATACTGATAGTGGGCTGACTTGGCCAGCTTGGAGGCCAGCAGGGCCGCTTCCCGTCGCATGGCGGCGGGCACCCGCGGCGCCGGCATGGGCTCGGCGCTCGGCGAAGGCAGCGGGGGCGGCTCTGGGCCCAGCCTCTCCAGCACGGCCTCGGCCACGCCGCGCAGGTAGCTGTCGCCGCTTTCATCGGCGGCGATCGCCTCCCATGCCGCGACCGTGGCCTTGGGGAAGGGGGCGCGGGCCGCCAGCGCGCTCGCGGCGACCTGCGGATCGCCCCAGAAGAGGTGGACGTCCTGGGGCGTGTCCGGGTTCGTGAGCATCGCGCGGAGCGGCTCGGGGTCGTCCAGCCGGGCCAGCGCCACCGCGGCCCAGAAGCGGGCGTCGCCATCGTCATCCTCGCGGTAGGCGCGGCGCAGCGCGTCCATGGCGCGGGGGGCTTGCAGAAAAGAAAGCCCCGCGGCCGCGGCGGCGCGCTGCTCCGGCTCGGGCGCGGACAGCTCGGCCAGGAGCGGCTCCAGCGCGGCGTCGTCGCGAGCCGGGGCCAGCGCGTGGGCAGCGCCCCGTTGCAGCGGGCTGGCGGGCCCCTGGGCGAGCTCGCGCACGAGCTCGCGCACCGGCAGGATGGGGACATAGACCGCCGCGTTGAGCACCTCGTCGGCGCTCAGTTGATCCGCGGCGGCGAGATCGTCGTGCTCCAGGCGGCGCAGCTCTTGCCAGACGAAGCGGCCGACCTGGAACCAGGACTCGTGGTCCAGCGGGAGGCGCACCAGGGCGCGCAGCGCCGCCGAGCGCACCGCCAGCGCGGGGTCGCCCAGCGCCTCCAGCAAAGCCTGCGCGTGCTCCGGGTTCGCCTTTTCGTCTTGCCGAACTGGCTCCGCGGGCGTGTCCTCGTGGCGCGGCATCTGGCACCTCCCTGATGGCGGCCTGTCGCGGCGCGAACAGGCCCAGCTCGTCTGCTCCGACACCTGCTCCTATTATAACACCTTTGGTGTCGGAGCGCTATGCCTGGTTGGGCCTGCCACGGCTTGGGTCAAGCCCTGCCGCTTGCGCCCCCGTCCGCCGCGCGTAGAATAGGGGGCAGCGGCTTGGCGAGATCGCAGAACAAGGAGGGGCACATGACAGCGCCATTCGAGCAACTGGTCGAGTTCGCTCGCGCGGAACACGCCACGTCCGGCGTGCCGGGGTTCGCCCTGGGCGTCCTGCACGAGGGCGTCACCTGCGCGGAGGGGTTCGGAGTCACCAACCGCGACCACCCGCTGCCGGTGACGGGGGAGACGCTCTTTCAGATCGGCTCGATCACCAAGACCTTTACCGCCACGCTGATCATGCGCCTGTCCGAGCAGGGCAAGGTGCGCCTGGACGACCCGGTGCGCGCCTATCTGCCCGAGTTCCGCGTGCGCGACCCCCAGGCCAGCGCCGAGGCGACCATTCGCCACCTGCTCACGCACACCGGCGGCTGGCTGGGCGATGTCTTTCGTGACACCGGCTCGGGCGCGGATGCGCTCTCGCGCTATGTGGCGGGGATGGCCGAGCTGGAGCAGGTGCACCCGCTCGGCGGCCCGCTCTCCTATAACAACGCCGGCTTTGCCGTCGCCGGGGCGATCATCGAGGCGGTCACGGGCCAGGCGTACGAGGAGGCGCTGCGCGAGATGGTGCTGGCGCCGCTGGGCTTGCAGGCCGCCTTTTTCACCGCCGCGGAGGCGATCACCCACCGCTTCGCCGTGGGCCATAGCCGCGACGGCGGCGTGGCCCGCCCCTGGCAACTGGCGCGCGCCATCGCGCCCATGGGCGGGCTGATCGTCTCGGCGCCCGAGCTGCTGCGCTACGCCGCGTTCCACCTGGGCGACGGGACGACGGCCGCGGGCGAGCGCTTGCTGCAGCCCGAGTCGCTGGCGGCGATGCGCCAGCCGCAGGTGACCTTTTGGGATCGGAGCCACGTGGGGCTCGCCTGGTTCCTCAGCGACCTCTATGGTCCGCGCACCCAGAGCCACGGCGGGGGCGTGGTCGGGCAGGAGACGTTGCTGACGCTGTTGCCGGAGCAGGGCTTTGCCATCGCCGCGCTGAGCAACCGCGCGTGGGGGGGCAATCTGAATCGCCGGGTCACCGCCGAGGCGCTCAGGCTCTACTTTGGCCTCGAATCGGCGGACCAGCCCAAGCCGCAGGGAGCCGACGCGGCGGCGCTGGCCCCCTATTCGGGGCGGTACGAGACCGCCGCCGCCAGCGCCGAGCTGGCGCTGCTCAACGGGCGGCTGATCATGCAGACCCGCAGCAAGGTGGGGTTTCCCAGCCAGCATGAGCCGCCGCCGCCCCCTCCGCCGCCCATGGCGCTGGACCTTTGCGCGCCGGACCGGCTGATCGCCCTGGCCGGACATAACGAGGGCGACACGCTCGAGTGCGTCCGCCGCGCGGATGGGCAGATCGGCTGGTTTCGCTACGGGATGCGGCTCTATCCGCGAGTCTAGGGGCTCGCGCGGCCTAGGAGCGGGGCGGCCGGGCGGGGAAGCCGCCAGCGATCATCACGTGCGCGCAGTTGGTGAGCAACACGTCGATGCCCTGCCGCACGTATGCCCGCCCATCCTCGGGCTCGTCCGACCAATAGAGGTTGCAGATGAGGCCGGCCTCGTGGGCGCGACGGATGTCCGCGGCGGTGACGTTCCTCCCGAACTGCACCCGCTGGCAAGCGTGGCGCTCGGCCATGGCGATCTGCGCGGCGGGGCCGTGCTGGGAGCCCAGGCAGGCGCGAGCCAGCGCGGGCTGATGGTCGCGGGCGGCCTGCAACACGTCGTCGGTGGCGCCGGCGATATAGGCGACCTCCAGCAGGCCCCGCTCGCGCAGTTGGTCGCAGACCAATCGCACCAGACGGCCCTCAGGCCCGGCCTCCTTGATGTGGATGTTCAGCCCGACGCGGCCATCGGCCAGCGCCAGCACCTCCTCCAGGCGGGGGACGCGAATGCCGCGCCAGAGGTCGTTGTTCTTGCTGCCGGCGTCCAGGCGGCGAATCTGGTCCCAGTCGAGGTCGGCGATGGCGCCCTGGCCGTCGGTGGTGCGGTCCACGGTCCGGTCGTGGCAGACGACGGGCACGCCATCGCGGGAGAGCCACAGGTCGAACTCGATCTCGTGCGCGCCGATGGCGATGGCGGCGGCAAAGGCGGGCAGGGTGTTCTCGGGGCAGGCGCGGCTCAGCCCGCGGTGGGCGCAGAGCTGCGGGAAGGGAGTGGCGTTCGGGTCCATTGGGTCCTCCGCGTGTGATGGCGATTCCTTCGCCTCTATTGTGGGCGATTCTCCGCGACGGGCAAACCGGCTGGCGGCCAGCATTTGACGCCGGGGCGAAATCGAGTAGAATTAGG
>JAAYEA010000409.1 GCA_012689325.1 Chloroflexota bacterium | reverse complement strand
CGTCGTCTTCGACGCCAACGGCGACGGCGACGCCCGAGGCGTCGCTCACGCCGTCGCCCACGCCCACCCCCACGCTGGCCTCGGCCTGCACCCCCGCGGCGCGGACCTTTCAGCAGGGCGCGGGGGGCTATGCCGGCGCGGTGGATACGGGCATCCGCGTCTGGTCGCCGGAGGACAACCTGGGCGCCGCGGTGACCATCGACGTGCAGGCCCCGGACAGCATGGCGGCGCTGCTCCGCTTCGACCTGACCAGCCTCCCCGCCAACGCCCGCATCCTGGAGGCGACCCTCGGCATCCACGTGTTGCAGCGGGTCACGGTCCATCCGCTGACCGTGGGGGCCTACGAGCTGCTGCGCCCCTGGTCGGAGGGGCAGGCGAGCTGGACCCAGGCCCGGACGGACGCGCCCTGGGCCGTCCCCGGGGCCAACGGCATCGGCGCGGACCGCGCGGCGTCGCCGGAGAGCGTCGTGACGGTGGTTGGCGGCCCCGCCGCCTGGTACGACCTGCCGGTGACCGCCATGGCGGCCCGGTGGGTCCGCGAGCCCGCGAGCAACCGGGGGCTGGCGCTCAAGAGCTACGACAGCCCCACCCTGCTCCGCTTCGCCGCGTCCGAGCACGAGACGGCCTCGCTGCGCCCCCTGCTGACGGTGCGGTACGATTTCTGCGCCCCGCCCGCCACCGCCACGCCGACGCCGTCGCCCACCTCGACGGGCGCGCCCACCGGCACCCGCACGCCGACGCCGACCTTCACTTCGACCGGCGCGCCCACCGGCACGCGCACGCCGACCGCCACGTCCACCCGCACCCCCTCACCCACGGCGACCCTGGCGCCGCCGGACCACTGGGCGCACCTGCCGCTCTTGCTCAGAGGGGAGTAACCACGAAATACACGAAACACACGAAAAAAACAGGATAGGACCGGAGCGATCCTATCCTGTTTTCGTGTATTTGGTGTATTTCGTGGTTCACTCCCCGCCTAACGCGGGTATTGGCGGTCCACCGGGCTGCGCTGCCAGTCGCGGCGGCCGCCCAGCTCGTCGCGGTTGGGGTCGTCGCCCTCGCAATTGGTGTAAAACTCGAGCCCGTCCTTGTTCACCCAGCGGTGCTGCCACGCGTTGGTGGCGTACTCGTGCCGCTCCAGCACGGGGTTATAGTACTCCTCCTGACCGCGCAGGGCCAGGTTCTGGTCGTAGCGGATGTCCGACTGGACCTGCCGCTTGTGATCGAGCATCTGCTGCAGCTCGCTTTGGATCTGGCGCTGCACCTCCAGCGCGCGCTGGGCGCGGTAACGCTCGGCGGCCTGGGCGTTGGCAAAGGCCATGCTCAAGACCTCCTGGCTGACCCGCTCCTCGGCCAGCCAGCGCGGGTTGGCCTGGTCCGACTCGCGGATGCGCCGCAACACCGGCGCCCAGTCGTCGAACTCGGCCTCGGGCGCGCGCCAATAGACGGTGTTCAGGTTGGTCCAGAGGCCGGCGGCGGCCTGGCCCAGCGACTCGATGAGGGTGTAGGCCGTCTCCTTGAAGCGGACCCCGCCCTCGGCGTAGGTATAGGTGACCGAGGCGGCGTCATAGACGACGGTTTGCAGGCCGCCGCCGGAGACGCTGCGCTGCCAGGCCTCTTGGGCCTTGTCCTGGTGCGGCTTTTCCTCGATGACCCGGGCGTCTTGCCCCTGCGGGTGCGCCCAGGGAAAGAGCATCTGCTCGATGAACTGGGCCGCGGGCATGGCCGGGTAGAGGAGCGTGCCCTGGTAGACGCTCCCCACCGGCATCCAACCCATCTGCGCCGTGAGGACGTGGCGCGGGTCCGAGTATTTCACCGCCGGGCACCAGCGGAACATCACCCGCCCGGCGGCGTCGGCCATGACGGCCAGGTCGAGCTTGGCCTCGATGCTCTGGGCGTTCACCACCTGGCGCAGGTGGTCGGCGCGCACGATGCCTCCCTCCACCGTCCAGCCCTGGGGGACCAGGAAGGTGAAGGCGCCCTCGCGGGGCTCGCTCTGGCGCTGAAACAGGACACGGTCCGCCGCTTTCGCCATGACAGCCTCCTATCTCGTCCGGCAGGGCCCGCCAGCGGCTCAGGGCGCCTTGAGAACCAGCGGCAGATACGGGCCCACCGGCCGCCGCTCCCACCAGACGCAGACCTCCCAGGCCGTGCCCTGCGGGTTGGGGATGTACCAATAGTCGTTGCTGTTCTGGATGGCCAACTGGTAGACGCCGCCCAGCGCGCCCACATGTTCCGGGTAGAGCTCCAGCCAGCCGACGGGCTCCCCGGCCCCGTCCTCCGTGCCCATGGGGCCTTGCACGTTCTGGCGAATCAATTGGCCGTCCCAGTACCAGTTGGCGCGGTTGTCGCTCCAGGTGCGGAGGAGGGCGCTGGTGACCCGCCAGCCGGCCGCCGGCGCATGCAGGGTCACCTGGCCGCGGAGGAGGTGCGTCGTGCCATCGATCCCCTCCGGGCCGTCCTCGCCCTGGACGCCCAGGATGTCGGCGTGGGGCGGGTAGGGGCGCCAGGGGTAGGCTTCCCAGACCGGCCAATAGACCCGATCCGCGGGCCGCCAACCCGCGCCCGGCGCATAGCCCGGCTGGTTCCAGCCCGCCGGCGCCGG
>JAAYEA010000408.1 GCA_012689325.1 Chloroflexota bacterium | reverse complement strand
GCGTCAGCAGGTGGGGGAGGCTGTTGCCCAGGCAGAGCACCGCATCGAACCCGCCGCCGAGCTGGGTCGCCAGCTCGCCAAAGCCCGCCACGGCAAAGCGCGCGGGGACGCCCAGGCGCGCCGCGTTCTGCCGGGCCTGGGCGATCATCCCCTCGCTGAGATCGGCGCCGGTCACGTCATAGCCGCGCTGGGCCAGGGCCAGGGCGTGTTGCCCCGTGCCGCAGGCGGCGTCCAGCACCCGCTTGGCCCCCACCGCGGCCAGTTGGCGCTCAATGAAGGGCAGCTCGTAAGCGAGGCGGTTCCCCCAGTTGACGAAACGGTCGTAATCCTGGCTCAGGTCATCGTAGAGCGGGATCGGGGCCATGGCGCGCTCCTTATCCGTGGATCAGGGCGGGCAAGCAACGGGTGCAAACCCACAGGCTGCGACCCTCGGTGCGGCAGGGGAGCAGGACGCGCTTGTCCTCGCCGGCGCCGCAGACGTGGCAATGCTGGGCGATGTAGGTGGTCCCGCGCTGCTGCTGCAGTTGCTCGGCGGCGTGCTCGTCAAAGGCGGCGGCCTCGCGGGTCTCGATGGTCAGCGCGCCGGTGGGGCAGACGGCCAGGCAAAAGCCAGCGCCGTCGCAGAGCGAGTCGCTCACGACCTTGGCCTTGCCGTTCACCAGTTGGATGGCTCCCTCGGCGCAGGGCGTCACGCAGGCGCCGCAGCCATTGCACAGCTCTTCATCGATGTGGACGATTTGTCGTTTCATCATGTCTCCTGTTCACATATCTCGCATGTGCGCGAGTTTGTAGTGCGCGCTTCAGCGCGCTGTTGATGGCAGGGTGAATCACGGCTTTTGCCGGAGCGCGATGGATCGCGCACTATGAACCAGCGAGTTGCGCGCTGCTCAGGCCAGCCCCGCCTCGCGGTGCTTGGCGGCGATGGTCTCGGCGAGCTGGTCCAGCGCGGCATAGTCGGCGGCGGTGGGCGCGCCCTTGGCCAGCACCGTGCCGAGGATCTCCACCTTGAGGTTGGGGATCATCCCGGCCACCTGCTCCACGGCCTTGGTGCCCCAGCCATAGGAGCCAATGACCGCGGCGTAGCGCAGGTTGGGCCGCAGCACGTTGGCGAGAACGGCCGCATAGGCCACGTTGGGGTGCGGCCCCACGTGCACCGTGGGCGTGCCGACGACCAGCGTCGCCGCGTCCACCAGGGCCATGGCCAGCTTGCCGATATCGGTGGCGGCCAGGTCGAACTGGTGCACCGTGACGCCGCGGGCCACCAGGGCGCTCACCAGCCGCTGCACCATCAGCCGCGTGCTGCCGTGCATCGAGATGTACGGGATGACCACCACGTTCTTCGGCGCGTCGGCGAGCCAGGCCCGGTAGGCCTCCAGGATGAACTCGGGCCGCCCATAGATCGGCCCGTGGCTGGGCGCGATCAGGTCGAGGGGCAGCGCCCGCACCTTGTCGACGTTGCGCTGGATGAACCGGCGGAAGGGCATCATGATCTCGGCAAAGTAGCGCTTGGCCCCCTCGTAGGCCAGCCCCTCATCGGTGACGTAGAGGTCGGAGGTGGCCAGGTGCGACCCAAAGAGGTCGCAGGAAAAGAGGATGCGCTCCTCCACCAGGTAAGTGGACATGGTCTCGGGCCAATGCGCCCAGGGGGTGTGCAGGAACCGCAGCGTCCGATCGCCCAGCGAGAGCTCCTCGCCATCGGCCACGGCGGTGATCCGCTCCGCGGGGATGCCCAGGTGGAGCATGAGCAGGTCCTTGCCCTTTTCCGTGGCGATCACCTGGGCCTGGGGGTATTTGGCCAGGACGTGGGGGATGCTGCCGGAATGGTCCTGCTCGGCGTGTTGGGACACGATATAGTGGACCTCGGGGACGTCGGCCAGTTGGGCCAGGAGCATCTCGGTCACGGCGGGGTCCACGGTGTCCAGCAGCGCGGTCTTGGCGCTGCCCTGGATCAGATAGGCGTTATAGCTGGTGCCATCGGGCAGGGGGACCAGCGAGTCAAAAAGGCGGCGATCCCAATCCACCACGCCCAGCCAATAGACTCGACTCCTGATCTCTCGTTTCTCCATGGGTTTCCTCCTCGGTACTGTGGGGAACGCGCGCGGGTTCAGGCGGCGCCGAACCCGATCTCGTAGGCCAGCTCGATGGCGCCGGTGGGGCAGTTCTCCTCGCACAGCCCGCAATAAGCGCAATCGGCGGGGCGGACAATGACCGGCTTGCCGTCCACCAACTCGACCGCCGCCGTCGGGCAGTACTGGACGCACAGCCCACAGCCCGTGCACTCTTGGGGGTGGATCGTCGGCAGCGCCCAATCTTGCATCGCGTTCTTCCTCCTTGGCTACGAGCATAGTATAGCCAGGAGGGCGGCGGGCGTCTGTGATGTAAGTCACAACCGGGGGAGGAAAACTAGGACTCGGATTCGCGCTCCAGGGCCTCGCGGTCCAGGATGAGGATGCGCTGGCGGTCCAGGCGGATGAGGCCCTCGCGCACAAAGGCGCGCAGCGTGCGGCTGACCACCTCGCGGACGGTGCCGAGCTGGGCGGCGACCTCCTCCTGGGTCCAGCGCACGGGGCTGGGGGCGTCGGCGCTGGCATGGCGCAGCAGGAACCGCGCCAGCCGCCCGCGGACGCTGCGCAGGCTCAGGTCATAGGTGAGCCGGGTAAAGTGGCGCAGCCGGGCGGCGAGGTCGCCCATCACCGCCAGGGCGAGGTCGGGGATCTCGCTGGCGGCGCGGCGAAAGGCCGCCAGCGGCAGGGCGAGCAGGCGCGAATCGCCCACGGCCACGGCGCTGGCGGGGGCGACGGGGGAAGGGGCAAAGGGCGTGGGCAGGTTCAGCGCGTCCCCGGCGTGCAGCAGGATCAGCGTCTGCTCGCGCCCCTCCGGGCTCGTGCGATAGACCCGCGCCGCGCCCTCCAACACGAACAAGACGCCGGCGGCCTCCTCCCCCTCCAGCAGGATAGAGTCGCCGTCCCGGTAGCTCCGCGCGCTGGCGAGCGGGGCCAGCGCCGCCAGGGAGGCGGGGGCCAGGCCCGCGAACAGCTTGACGCGCCGGAGGTCATCCAGGGTAACCGTCATCGTCCCACCTCAATACCCCGCCCACAGCGCCACCGGCGGAAACCGCGCCGCGCGGCACCGCGCCGCGCGGCAGCGGACCGTGGCCAGGCCATGGGCGCCCACCTTGACCCGCACCGCGTGGTCGTCGTGCCAGAGCGTGCCCTCGTCCTCCTCGACCAGGTTGCAGCGCACCGCCTGGCCGATCGGCCACCCGGGCAGGTGGACCGTGACCTCGGTCTCGCGCCCCTCCACCTCGGCCAGCCGCAGGATCAGCCCGTCGCCATCCTCCGCAGCCTTGAGGGTGAGCAGGTGGACATTGGGCGCGTCCACCCGGCAAAAGCTCGCCTGGGGCTCCAACGGGCCCGGCTGCGGGCCGGTCAGGGTCACCGGGACCAGCGGCGCGGCCAGGTCGTCGCCCACCCCGGCGGGGGAGGCGCCCGCCTCGTCGGTGGTGAGGGTGTAGCGGAAGAGCAGGTCGGCCACCTGGGACGGCGAAAAGTTGGTGCGAAAGTTGTTGCAGGTCAGGTAGGAATAGAGGTGGCCGCGGCCCAACCCCGCCGGGTCGCGCAGGAAGGGGTGCTCGTACCCCGGCGGCGTGATGCCATGGTGCGCCTGGGAGACATAGCCGGGCCAGAGCTGGCCCAGCACCACCACCGGCGCCTCCAGGCTGCTCCAGGTGACGCTCCCCCGCGCGTCCGCCGCCTGGACCCACTGCTGGGCGGCGTAGGCGTCGGTGTTGGAGCCGGGGAGCTGGTCGCGGATCGGCTCGATGACCGAGTTCGCGGCGCGGTAGCGAAAGCGCGCGCCCTCCAAGGCGAAGGGGAAGGCGAGATAGAGCTCTTGATAGGGCGTGGCGTCCTTGAGCAGGCGCGTGGCGAAATCGACGCGCTTGAGCCCGTCATAGAGGGTGATCTCTTGGGCGCGCTGCGGGCAGCCCGGCGCGGCGCCGCGGACCACCAGGCTGGCCAGCACCGGCCCCGCCTCGCCCATGGCGATCTCGGAATCCCCCGCAGCCGCCACCTCCCCCGTGACCGGCGAGCGCATGAGGACTTGGTGAAAGCCGTGCTCGGCGGCGGCATCGGCCCACTCGCGGCCCAAAACCTTGTCGTAGAGGCTTGTCACGGCGCCGGTGGCGGGGTCGAGCTCGACCCGGTAGAAGCGGCTCTCCAGCGCGTGGCCGCTGGCGCGCAGGCTGCTCTCGAAGCGCGGCCACTCGGCCACGGGGGCCAGCCGGTAGGTCTTGTACCCCAGCGCGGGGACGTCCCGCGCCACAAAGGCCAGCTCCAGCAGGTGGCCGGAGGAATAGTTGAGCACCGCGACGCTGGCGGGGCT
>JAAYEA010000052.1 GCA_012689325.1 Chloroflexota bacterium | reverse complement strand
CGATGATGGCCATGGTCTGGTCTTCGGTCTCGATGTCATGGTTGAAGGTGCCGCTGCGGCCCCAAACCGACTTGACCGGGCCCATGAACCATTGCAGTAGATCGACATAATGCACGCCCTGGTTGGCGATGGAGCCGCGCTCGGTGACCAGGCGGCTGCGCCAAGCCGTCGGGGACCCGCCGCCGTAATAGCTCATGTCGCGGTACCACTTCATGATCAGGTCGCAGCAGATGAGCCGGCCCAGCTTGCCGCCTTGCAGCGCGGCGCGAACCTGGTGGTTGATGGGCAGGAAACGGTTGCCAAAGTCCACGCCCAGGATCTTGCCGGTGCGCTTGGCGGTGGCGATGGCCGCGTCGCATTTGGCGACCATGATGTCCATCGGTTTGGTGGTGTAGCAGTGATGCCCTGACTCGAGGGCCATGATGGCGTGGTCGCAGTGCATGCCGCTGGGGGTCATCACGCCGATGACGTCGATGTCCTTGCGCATGAGCATTTCCAGGTAATTGGTGGTCCAGTCGCAATTGAGCTCCTTGGCCACCTGTTGCGCCTTCTCGGCGTCCAGCGAGCACACGCAGGCCAGCTCTGCGCCGGCGGTGTTGGGGATGAGCTTGGCTCGGCTGTAGCCCATGCCCAGGCCCACGATCCCGAAACGTACCTTGTCCGCCATGATAGACCTCCTTAGGTTTTCGCGACTCTCGCGATGCTACGATGAGGATACGACGCAACCGGGCAAATGTCAAATCCGCATCTAAACGTTTATCTGCGCCAATAAAAACGCGGGAGGCGTGGAGCCTCCCGCGCGTTCAGACGGGTCTAGCGGGAATAGGGGTCCGCCGCATCGCGGATGCCATCGCCCATAAAGTTGAAGGCCAGCACGACGATGATAATGGGGATGGCCGGCAGCAGGAGCCAAGGCGACTCGGCCAGGACCGAGATCTTTTGGGATTCGGCCAGCAGCACGCCCCAGCTGATGGCGGGAGGCCGCAATCCCAGGCCGAGAAAGCTGAGCGAGGTCTCGCCCAGGATCATGCCAGGCACGGACATGGTGATAGAGGCGATGAGGTGGCTGGTGAACGAGGGGACCATGTGGCGAAAGACGATGCGCACCTCGCTGGCCCCGGCCAGCCGCGCCGACATGACGAAATCCTCCTCGCGCAGGGACATGAACTTGCCGCGCACCACGCGGGCCAGCCCAGTCCAGCCGATCAGCGAAAGGATGATCACGATGCCAAAGTAGACCCGGGTGACCGGCCATTTGGGCGGCAAGGCCGCGCTGAGCGCCATCCACAAGGGGACATCGGGGACGCCGCGGATGAGCTCGATGACGCGCTGGGTGACCGTGTCAAAGAGGCCGCCATAGTAGCCGGAGAGGCCGCCGATCAGGATGCCCAGAAAGAAGGACATGGCGATGCCCACCAAGCCGATGGAGAGCGAGATGCGCCCCCCGGCGAGGATGCGCGAGAACATGTCGCGGCCCTGGCCGTCGGTGCCGGTCAGGAACAAGGTGCCGCCTGGCGCCACGCCGATAAAGTGCACATTGGTCTCAAACAGGCCCAAGAACTTGTACTTTTCGCCGGGCACAAAGAACCCGATGGGGAAACGCTGGGACTTGTCCTCCACATAGCTCACGCGGAGGCTGTTGGGGTCCATCTCGCCCACCGTGGCATAGACGAAGGGCCAGACGAAACGGCCCTCCGCGTCGCGGAGATGGATTTTGGCGGGCGGGGCATAGATGTACTTGACGTGGTTGGTTCGCGGCTCGTAGGGCCCCAAGAAATCAGCCAAGATGATGATCGTGTAGAGCACGATCAGGAGGATCGCGCTGCCGAGAGCCACTTTATGCTTTCTGAACCGCCACCAGACGAGCTGCGCCTGCGAAGCAACGTAGACCTTTTCATCTTCGCTGGCAGGCGGCGTGACCTGCTGCTCCAGAATCTCTTGTTGGCTCATGGCTTCTACACCGATCCTTTGATGCGCGGGTCAACCAGCGCCAGGGCGATATCTGAGACGAGCGAGCCGATGACGGTAAGCGTGCTGAGGATCAGGACGATGCTGCCGGCGAGGAACATGTCCTGGCTGCGCAGGGCCTGGAAAAAGACCGGCGAGAGGGTGGGGATCCCCAGCACCGAGGAGACGATCAACTCACCGGCAAAGAGGCCGGGCAGAATCCAACCGATGGTGCTGGCCGTGGGGATCAGCGCCACGCGCAAGGGATACTTGAGCAGCAGCTTGCGCTCAGCAACGCCTTTGGCGCGGGCCATCATTACGTAGGGCTTGGTCAACTCGTCCAGCATATTGGCCCGGATGGTGCGGATGGTGCCAGCGGTCCCGGACGTGCCAACGATGAGCGCGGGAAGCCACAGATGCTTGAGCAGGTCGAGCGCCTTGGCCAAGCTCCAGGGCGCGTTGACAAAGTCGGGCGAGAAAAGCCCCACGATGACCTGGCCGGAGGATCGGAAAACCCACCAGAGCACCAGCAAAGCAATCAGGAAATTCGGCACAGCCAAGCCGATGAAGCCGATGAATGTCGCGAGATAGTCCGGGATGGAGTACTGGTGTGTGGCGGAATAGATGCCGATGGGTAAGGCGATGGCCCAGACAAACAAGAACGAGACCATCGAAATGGTAAAGCTCCAAGGGAGACGGTCCATGATCAGCACTCGGACGGGCCTGCCCCACTCCAGGGAGCGCCCCAGGTCTCCGTGCAGGAGGCCGTTGACCCACTTGAAGTACTGGACATAGATGGGATCGCCGAGGCCGTAGCGGACCTTCAGGGCCTCGATCTGGTCGTTGTCAACCACGTCGCCCGCGAGCATCAGGGCGCCGACATAGGACGTGAGAAAGTCTCCCGGAGGAAGCTGGATAATGATGAACGAGATGATGGAGACCATCACCAACGTGACGAGCATCAGGGAGAATCGCCGAGCCATGAATTTGAGCATGGGGCAGGAACCTCCGCCTCTCAAGGGTCAGAGAAGGGACAGACTTGTCGGACCATCCCTTCTCCTGTCGAATCGAGGGCTCCATCGCATGCAGTCAAGCCCGCATGCGATGGAGCCACTCGTTGTGTCACGGATCCGAGGCTCCTAGCGCCCCAGGATCCTCACGCCAGCAGCTACTTCTTGATGAAGAAGCTGGCGGTGTGCAGAGTCTCCACGTCGAACGGAAAGTCGGGCAAGTTACGGAAGTTGTTCCTGGCGATGCAATACCGCCCCAGGTCGGACTCGGGAGCGAAGCCGATCATGTACAGGTTATCCGCGTGCATCTGCAGGGCTTCCTTGGAGAGCGTGACACGCTTCTCGGCGGAAGCCTCGGCCTTGATCTGCTCAAAGAGTCCCTGGATCTTCTTAATGTCCGCCGGCGGCTCCTCGCCCTGAGCGCCACCCGAGGCATACCAGATGGCCCACAGCTCGGACACATAGTGCTGCTGGACGAAGAAGGTCTCGGTGCGGACGATGGGCGGGTTGCCAAAGAAGCCCAGGTTGGCGGCGTAAACCGCCAGATCGTGCTCGCAAGCATGGACGTGCTGGACCCACAGCGAGGTCTCCATGCCCTTGGGGGTAACCTCGATGCCGACGTCCTTGTAGTAGCCCTTGCGGAGCTCACCGCGCTGGATCTCGTTGCCGGTGGTCCCGAGGATGGACTCGATCAGGGAGAGCCGCTTGCCATCGGGGCGCAGCCGGTAGCCTTCGGCATCCTTCTTGTCCAGGCCCAGCTCGTCCAGCAGCTTGTTGGCCTGGGCCGGGTCGTACTCGATATAGTTCTTGAGGTACTTTTCCTCGAACCAGGGGCTGCCGATGGCCACGGTGGCCTGGCCAGGCTTGACCTGCCCCTTCTCCGTCAGCGCGGCCATCTCTTCGCGGTTGATGGCCACGGAGAGGGCGATGCGGAACTTGGCGTTGTTGAACAGCTCCTTGAGGTAGGGGTCCTTGTGCCAAAAGTTCAGGAAGGTGGTGCCCCAGTTGGTGCCCGGGCTCAGGGTAGGAAGGACACGGTAGTCGCCCTTCTGCGCGTTTTCCACCACCACGGCGCGGTTCGCCAGGCTGGCGATGTTGCGGTCGCCGTAATCGGTGTCGCCGGCCAGGGCCTTCAGAAGGATAGCCTGGGCGTCAGGGAGCAGCGTCCGCTCGATGCCGTCCAAGTAGGGGAGCTGGTTGCCATCAGTGTCTACCTTCCAGTAGTAGGGGTTGCGCACAAAGACCTGGACCGGCTGGTCCTGCTTGTTGGTGGGCTCCCAAGGATGGATCGTGGGCCGCCCCGGCGCGTTGAGGAGGTCGTTCTTGGCGCTGTGCAGGTCAACCCAGGTATTGACGCCCTCGGCCTTCACCGCAGCGTCCAGGGCAGCCGCTTGGGTGTACTTGGCGTGGAACTGCTTCAGGTAGTGGCCGGGCGCATAGACCTCCTCGGAGGGCAGGAAATCCTCGAACGAGCCGTACGCTTTCGGGAAGGTGAACTTGACCGTATAGTCGTCGATCTTGGTCAGGGTGGCCACGTCGGTGCCCATGCGGTAACGCGTGGGCGGGTTGGGGCTGATGTCCTTGTACATGGCGATGTCATTCCACCAGTACGTTATGGCATCAGCGGAGAAGGGCTTGCCATCACTCCACTTCATCCCGCGGCGGAGGTTGATGGTGAGCTCTTTGGCGTCGCCGCTGAACTGCCAGGACGCGCAGACGTTGGGCACGATCTTGGTGAAATCGGGGGTGAACTTGGCGACGCGCTCGCGCAGGTAGTAGCTGTTCTGCATCCAGTCGTTGGCGCCACGGTGCAACTGGCGCCAGATTCCGCCGTAGGTGCCGACTTGTTCAATGGGCTCGACCACAAACGGATCGATGGGGAGGCGCTCGTCAACCGGCGGCAGCTTGCCGGCCTTGACCTGCTCGGCCAGTGCGGGTGCTTCGAAGAACTTGGCGGGAATCGGGGTGGCGGTCACCACTTTTTCGATGGCGACCTCTTTGGACACGACGACGGTCTCTTTAACGACCTTTTCGACGGGAACCTGCTTCTCAACGACGACTGTTTCTTTGACGACTTTCTCGACGGGGACTTGTTTCTCGACGATGACGGGAGTCGGGGCCGCGCAGCTCGCCGCTACGATACCGACCGCCGCAATGGCCGATCCGCGCAGAAAATCGCGCCGATTTAGCTTCCTTGCCTCTGACATCTCTGCCTCCTTGGTCTGATGTTAGTAGAAAGACGCGATCACTGACTAGATTCACAAGCTGGTCTGTTCTGGTCACCTCCTGCACGTAATATGGTGCTTGGATGCCGGTGGAAGGATGTCTGGTGCGGTCCGTCAGCCACGCTGGCCACCCGGCACCCCTATACGGTAATGGAATGGTCACGGAGACCATCTGCCAATAGGATAACACCAATTTCACACGTTGTCAACCCCGCCATAGGCGGCTGTTCTGATCATCCTCCTCACTGGAAGCGGCACGGATCGCCCGTGTTACCGGCGCGCCAGGCCGGAGAGCCCCTCCTTCTGCGGCGCGTCCGGGCGCCGGGCGGTGTCGTCCAGCGCGTGCTGCTCGGCCAAGACCTGCTCCAAACGAGCCACTATCTCGGGGTGCTGGGCGGCGACGTTGCGCTCCTCCAACGGATCCTCCGCGATTTGGATCAACTCGGTTTCCACGCCCCAGTCGCGCTGGTTGCGGATGAGCTTCCAGCCGCCCTGGCGCACGGCGAAGCGGCTGTGGGTCAGGTTCCAGTAGAGCGGGCGCTCGGGCAGGGCGCCCACCTGGCCCTCCAGCAGAGGGAGGATGTTGGCGCCGTCCCACCGCGGGTCGGTGCGCGGCGCGATGCCCAGCAACGCGGCAAAGGTGGGCATCCAATCCACGATGTGCAGCGGCTCGGCCAGCCGGCGCGGCGCCCAACGGCTCTGCCACATCACCGCCGCCGGGGTGCGGATGCCGCCCTCATAGACCGTGGCCTTGGTGCCCCGCAGAGGATAGTTGCTGCCGCGGCGAGGCATGTCCTCGTGCCAGCCCGGGTAGAGGTTGGTGTCCTCCGCCACGCTGGCGGTGGAGGCGCCGTTATCGGAGACAAAGACCACGATGGTGTTGTGAATCTGGTCCATGCACTTGAGCGTCTCGATGAGCCGTCCGATGGCATGGTCCAGGTGGGCGGTATAGGCGGCATACTCTTTCAGCGAGCGGTCGCGGTGAGGATCGGGGTCCATCCGCTCGAACCAGTAGCGATCGATCCACGACTCGGGGGCGCGGATGGGGGTGTGCACGGCGGTATAGGGCATGTAGCAGAACCAGGGCCCCTCCTGCGCATTCAGCCAGCGGATGGCCTCGTCAGTGAGCAGGTCGGTGACGTGGCCGCGCTCCAGCCTGTCATAAACCTGCCCGTCGCGGTGCCAGGTGCTGGAGTGGACGCCGCGCTTGTAATGGTGGTTATAGGGGTCGACGCCGCCGGCCAGCGAGCCGTAGCTGTGGTCAAAGCCGTACTGGCCCGGGTAGTACTTGGGGTCCGAGCCCAGGTGCCATTTGCCAAAGAGGGCGGTGGTATAGCCGGCTTCGCGGAACATGCTCGCCATGGTCCAGTAGCCGTCGGGGAGGACCGGGTCGTTGCTGGGGACGGTGGCATGGCGGCCAAAGCGCCCAGGGTAGCGGCCGCTCAGCAGCGAGGCGCGGGTGGGCGTGCAGACGGGATTGACATAATGGAAGTCCAGCTCGATGCCCCGGCTCACCAGCCGGTCGATGTTGGGGGTGCGGATGGGTGAGCCGTGATAGCTCACGTCGCCCCAGCCCAGGTCGTCCACAAGGATGAACATCACATTGGGTCTGGTCTCGATAGGCATCTTGTGCTCCTTTGCGCAGATGGCGCAGCTGACGCCATGTCACATGGCGCGAACGCAGCGAAACCCCACGTGGGGGCCCGCCCCGGTGGGTGGATGGCTATCACGGTAGGCCACGCGCAGATTGAGCGGCGCGCCGCCCCAGCTCCCTCCCCGGATGACCCGGCGGGAGACAACCTGACGGTAGTCGTAGCCTGGCAGGGACATCTCGCCGGCAACCGGGTTATGCCTCTGGCCATGCACGTAGACATCGGGCACCCACTCGTCCAGGCAGTACTCCCAGACGTTGCCGGCCAGGTCATACAAGCCGAAAGGATTGGGCGGATAGCTCCCCACCGGGGTGGTGCTGCCGATGCCGCTGGCCCCATAGTTGGCGCGGGTCGGGTCCGCCGGGGCGTTCCCCCACGGGAACTCGGCCCCCTTCAGGCCGCCTCGCGCGGCGTACTCCCACTCGGCTTCGGTGGGCAGGCGCTTGCCCGCCCAGGCGGCGTATGCCATCGCCGCGTACCAACAGACGCCGGTAACAGGGTGATCGGCCCGGCCCGCCGGGTAGGAGAGGCCCGCCCACTCGGCGAGATAGGCCCCATTGTGGTAGCGATCCGGGATGTGCTCCCGCCGCCAGGCTGGCTCGGCCTCCAGAAACGTGCGGAACTGGGCGTTGGTGACTGGGCGCCGGTCCATGTGGAAGGCATCGACCGACACCCAATGCGCCGGCGCCTCGGCGGCCAAAAGCTCCATTCGGCGTATCCCGTAGGCGGCCAGGAGCCCGGGAATCGCCTCCTCCGGGGTGCCCATGCGAAAGACTCCCGCGCGGATCGGCGCCATCTCCTCTGCTGGGCTCATGGGCTCTCGCTCCTCTTGACTCACCCGCTGCTCGCGCGCTCAGATCATGTTGATATAGGGGAGCGGCAGTGACAGCGGCAGGCAGGTCTCTACCGCGTCGCGCAGTCGGCCGGTCGCCTGCGGGAGCTCGCCCGGCGCGTCCGGCGGGCGGCCCACCAACAACCAAAGCAGCTGCGCCTCGTCCGCCAACTCGAGCTCGTTCTCCCCATCCGTCAGGGTATAGGCCCCGTTGCGGGAGGTGAGGCGCAACGGGCGGTCACCCCCATCAGGCCGCCGCTCGCGGAAATACGGCGCCAGCTTGGCGAGGGTGCGCTGCGGATCGACGGCCTTGATGGTGCCGCGGTTCTTGGGGATGTCGGCGCCGACGCCGCAGACCGCCAGCAGGTCAACAATCGGGTCGCCGTGCGGCGCAAAGAGGTCCAGGCGCCGCTCGCCCAGGGTGGGGCGCAGGCTCGCCAGCGCGGCCAGGAGGCAGGATCGGTCGCCGGCCAGCTCGATGACGCGCGCGAGGTTGTCGCGCTCGATGTCACGCAATACCAGGTAGCCGACCAGGGCGCGGTCGCGCTCGACCAGGTGGATGGCGCAGGGGAAGCCGCTGCAGTGCCCGTGCTCCAGCACCAGCCGCCAGTCCTCCCAGTGGCGCAGGAAGCGCGTGCCCTCGCGCCCGGCGAGCTCGGCCAGGGCCGCGATGTCGTCCAGCCCGGCCTGGCGGGTGCGCACGCGCGGATCGCCGGGGAGCGCCGCGCCGTCCAGCGCGCAGTGGGCCTCCAGCCCTACCCAGTTGGCGCCCGCGCCGAAATAGAGCGGGCGCGTGCCGCTGATATACATGAAATCCACGCCGCTCTCGCGGAAACGCTGGAGCGTGGCGGCCAGCACGGCGCTGGCCAGACCCTTGCCGCGGTGCTCGGTGTGCGTGCAGACCGAGCCGATAAAGCCCAGGCGCAGGGTGTGCCCCCGGGTCAGGATGTCCCGCTCGAGCCGGCTGATGGCCGAGACTGGCTCGCCCTGGCAATAGATGGCCAGGGTGTTCTCGCGGATGTCGCCGCGGAAGGCGAGGGGCCAGGGGCGCATGGTGAGCTGCCAGGGCCCTCTCTCCTTGAAAAAGACGCTGCGCATGAGCTCGATGACGGAATCCCACTCTTCCGGGCGCGGGGTGCGCGGCCCGTCGTATTCAGGGGGCAATGGCATGGTCACGGGTGGCTTCTCTCCTTTATAGATCGACCCAGCGCACCTGGCGTCGCTCGTAGCGGGCCAGGGCGCGGAAACCGGTGGCGCGGGCCAGCTCGGCCGCCTCGGGCAGGCCGTAGCCCAGTTGCTCCACGGCGTGCGCGTCCGAGCCGAGGGTCACGATCTCGCCGCCCAGCTCGCGATACCAGCTCAGGATCTCCGGGGCGGGGTAGAGCTCGGCGCAAGGCTGCCGCCAGCCGGAGGTATTGAGGTCCAGCCCCACGCCGCGCTGCACGGCCAGCTGGAGGATGTCGCGGATCGCCTCAGCGTGACGCTGGGCCTGGAAGGGGCCATAGGCGGCCTGGGCGTAGCGCTTGACGACGTCCAGGTGTCCGATCAGGTCAAAGAGCCCGCTGCCCACGGCGGCGCGCAATTCGGCCCAATAGGGGGCATAGGCCTCCGGTTCGCTCCGCGTCGCAAAGTAATCCCGCGCCTGGGGCGGCTCGACGATATTGGCGCCGCCATCGGCATCGTCCACGAAATG
>JAAYEA010000407.1 GCA_012689325.1 Chloroflexota bacterium | reverse complement strand
TCCTCTCGCTCGCCCTCGGCGCGCAGGAGGTCAAGCGCAGGGGCGGCGCCGGCGTCGCCGCGCCCAAGATCACCTTCCGCGGGCTGGGCAAGCCATTCCTGGTCTTTATGTGCATCGTCGGCCTCTTTGACCTGGGCAACTCGTCGGATGCCTTTCTCGTCCTGCGCGGCCAGGAGCGCGGCCTTTCCGTCATGGGCGTGCTGGGCATGCTCATCACCTTCAACCTCGTCTATACCCTGATATCCGCCCCCGCGGGATCGCTTTCCGACCGCATCGGCCGCCGCACCCTGATCATCGGCGGCTGGGTGGTCTATGCCCTCATCTACCTGGGTTTCGCCCTGGCGGGGAAGGGCTGGCACATCTGGGCGCTCTATACCGTCTATGGCCTCTATTACGGCCTGGCCTACGGCACCACCAAGGCCATGGTCGCCGATATCGTCCCCGCCAACTTGCGCGGCACCGCCTATGGTACCTACAACGCCGTGCTGGGCATCCTGGACTTTCCCGCCTCGGTGATCGCCGGCGTGCTCTGGCAGGGCGTCGGCGGGTGGGGCGGTTTCGGCGCGCCCGCGCCCTTCTTTTTCGGCGCGCTGCTGGCGCTGTTGGCCGCCATCGCCATGTGGCTCTGGAGGCCGCAGCCGGCGCCGGAGGCCGGCTCCTGAAACGCGACACCTTGAGCAGCGCGAGCACGTATATTGGGTGAGAGGTGAAGGAGGTCGGCATGATCCGCGGGGACAAGATCATCCTGCGGGCCGTCCGCGAGTCGGACCTGGACGCCCTGTTCGAGCTGTGGAGCGACCTGGAACTCCGAGGCGAGAACTATCCCATGTTCCTGCCCTCTCAGGTCGAATTCAGGAAGCGTTTCGAGGAGCACGGCCTGCTGGAGGAAAACCGCGGCACCCTCGCCGTCTGCGTGGGCGACCGGGTGGCGGGGGTCATCAACTTTTACCCCGTGCTCTACTATGCCGGTTTCGAGCTGGGCTATATCCTCTTCCATCAGGAGGACCGCAACAGGGGCTATATGACCGAGGCCGTCCAGCTGCTCAGCCGGTACTTGTTCGCGACCAAGACCATCAACCGCCTGCAGATCGCCGCCTTCCCCGAGAACGCGGCCTCCAAGCGGGTCGCGCTCAAGTGCGGCTTCACCTTTGAGGGAACGCTGCGCGGCGCTGTCTTTAACGGAGGCAGGTATCGCGACGTAGAGCTGTACTCGCTGCTGCGGTCCGAGACTGGCTCGGCGGGAGGTCAATATGAGCAACCAAGATAAGGGGCGGCCTTCGTCCCGCGCCATCGTGGGCTTTGCCGTCTATCTGCTCCTGGGGCCGATCATCCTCTTTATCGCAGCGGGGACGCTCAAGTGGCCGTGGGCCTGGGCCTATGTCCTGCTGGGGTGGGTCGCCACCTTTGGCAGCCGTCTCCTCGTCTGGCGGATCAGCCCCGACACGCTGCGCGAGCGGGGCAGGTTCGGCGAGGTGGAGGCGCCTTCGTGGGACCGCCTGTTGGGGCCCATCGTGGGCATGTTGGGCCCCCTGGTGATCGGCCTGGTGGCGGGGCTGGATCATCGCTTTGGCTGGTCCCGCGTCCCCGCAAGCGTGCAATGGGCCGCCGCGCTGGCCCTGGTCGCCGCCTATGCCTTCGCCACCTGGGCCCTGGCCGCCAACCGCTACTTTTCCGCCGTGGCGCGCATCCAATCCGACCGCGGCCAGACCGTGGTCAGCTCCGGCCCCTACGCCCTGGTGCGCCACCCCGCCTACGCCTCCAGCCTAGTGGGGTCCGTCGCCATGGCGCTCATGCTGGGCAGCCTCGCCGGCCTGATCCCCGCCGCCGGCATGATCGCGGCGCTGATCGCGCGCACCAAGCTGGAGGATGAGATGCTCCAGGCCGGCCTGCCGGGCTATGCCGACTATGCCGCGCGGGTCCGCTACCGGCTCATCCCTGGCGTCTGGTAGGCGATCTCGAGCAAGTGGACCCTTGAGGTTCAGAAAGACCTCAAGGGTCTCTTCGTTACTTGGCGTTTGGGCCATACGCGGCTATGATGTGCCCATCAACCTGAGGAGGTGACCTATGGCCCGCTCGTTTCACAACAAGATCCTGCGCGTCAACCTGACCAAGGGGACCGTCACGGTGGAAGAGCCGGGCGTGGTGTACCTGCGCCGCAACATGGGCGGCTGGAACATCATCGCCGACATCCTGCTCCGCGAAGTGCCCCAGGGGGCCGACCCGCTGGGCCCGGAGAACAAGCTGATCTTTGCCCCGGGCGTGCTCACCGGCCTCCCCATCTCGGGAGCCTCCCGCAGCGCCGTGGGCGCCAAGTCACCGAACACCGGCGCTTTCGGCGCCGCCGAGGCGGGCGGCTTTTGGCCCGCCCAGTTCAAGCGCGCCGGCTTTGACGCCCTGATCGTCGAGGGGGCTGCGGACAAGCCCGTCTATCTCTGGATCAAGGACGGCCAGTGCGAGATTCGCGACGCCTCCCACCTCTGGGGCAAGGGCGCCAAAGAGACCGAGGCCACCGTGCGCGCCGAGCTGGGCGACGAGCGCGTCGAGCTGGCCATGATCGGCCCCGGCGGCGAGAACCTGGTACGCTACGCCTGCGTCATGCACGGGCTCAAGGACGCCGCGGGCCGCACCGGCATGGGCGCCGTGATGGGCTCCAAAAAGCTCAAGGCGGTGGCCGTCCGCGGCACCACCAACCTGGAAGGGGCCGACCACCCCACCATCCAGGCCATGGCCCGCCGCGCCGCCCAGGAGGTCAAGGAGGAAAAGCGCTCCGCCTGGGCCAGCAAGGCCGGCACCGGCGGCCTGGAGCTGCAAGGCGGCATCCTGTCCGGCAACATGCCCATCCGCAACTTTCGCGATGGCGAGTTCCCCGAGATCACCGGACTCGAGTTTGTCATGGACAAGATCGGCGTGCGCATGGAAGGGTGCTGGGCTTGCGCCGTTCGCTGCAAAAAGGTGGTCCAGGCCCAGGCCCCCTACCAGGTCGATCCCGATTTCGGCGGGCCCGAGTACGAGACCATCGGCTCGCTCGGCTCCACCTGCGGCGTCAGCGACATCGTGGCCGTCTCCAAGGCCAACGAGATCTGCAACGACTATTCGCTGGACACCATCGGCACCGGCGTGACCATCGCCTTTGCCATGGAGTGCTACGAGAACGGCCTGCTCACCAAGGAGGACACCGACGGGCTGGACCTGCGCTTCGGCAATGGCGACGCCATGATCCAGATGGTGGAAAAGATCGGCCGCCGCGAGGGGCTGGGCGGCATCTTGGCCGAGGGGCTGCTCCCCGCCGCCGCCAAGATCGAGCGGGGCGCCGAGGTCTATGCCGTGCACGCCAAGGGGCAAGCCCAGCCCATGCACGAGCCGCGCCTCAAGCGCGGGCTCGCCATCGGCTATGCCGTCTCGCC
>JAAYEA010000406.1 GCA_012689325.1 Chloroflexota bacterium | reverse complement strand
GGGCCGGGCTTTGGCTATCGCCTGTGCGAGATCGCCCGCGCTCTGCCGCCTGCCGCCGCGGCCTTTTGACAACTAGGGGATTGTCAGTTATACTAGTACAGTCTATCTGGTAGGCCGTTGCATTCGTGTAGGAGCCGACAGGATGACCAAGGCAGGCAGGAACGCTCGCTGTAGCTACGCATCGTGAGCTAAGGCGATCGGCCCTGTCTGCCTTTTTCGTCTTGGAGGGGGAAGGGGGTGGTAGCACCCATATCTGACGGACATGCACTGCCGTGAGGGAGCGCAACCCCGATGTGGATAGGGTTGTGGTTCGCGGCAGCGGAGCGGAGACTTTCGTGGTGGCAAGTCGAGCTAGGTCAGAGAGGAGAAGACACTGATGTTTGGCAAGAAACTCACCCGCAGGGATTTCCTGAGGGGATCCGCCATGGTGGCGGTGGGCGCGGCGGCGGCAAGCTGCGCGCAGCCGACCCCGCTGATCGTGGAAAAAGAAGTGCCGGTGGAAAAGGTCGTCAAGGAGACGGTGGTCGTCTCCAAGGAAGTCGCGGTCGAGAAGGTGGTCACCGCCACCCCGGTGGTGATGAAGTACGGCGAGTCCCCCCAACTGGCGGGCAAGGTGCAGCAAGGGCAGTTGCCGCCGGTGGACGAGCGCCTGCCGGAGACCCCCTTGGTCATCGAGGTTTGGGAAGAGATCGGGCAATACGGCGGCACCTGGCACCGGCTCTCCACCTCGGCGGGCGATGCGATGCTCATCACCAGCCGCCTGAGCTACGAGAACCTGGTCCGCTTTACCCCCGACGGCGGCGGCATGATCCCCAATATCTGCACGAGCTGGGAGATCTCTCCGGATGGCAAGCAGTTCACCTTCAAGCTGCGCAAGGGCATGAAGTGGTCGGATGGCGAGCCCTACACGGCCACCGATCTGGTCTATCCCTGCGAGGTTGTCTGGAAGGACAAGGAGCAGACGCCCAACTTTTCCAGCACCTGGTCGCCGGGCGGGACGCCCATGGTCGTGGAGGCCGTGGACGACTATACGGCGCGGCTGACCTTTGGCGCGCCCTATGGCCTCTGCATGGTCAAGCTGGCTTCGGCCGACGGGAGCTGGATGGCCCAGGCCCCCGAGCACTATATGAAGCAGTTCCAGGTCAAGTATACGGACAAGGCCAAGCTGGAGGCCGCGGCCAAGGCCGCCGGTTTCGAGTTCTGGTACCAGTACTATAGCGACCGGAACAACTATCAGGTGAACCTGGACAAGCCGGTGATCTATCCTTGGAAGCCCACCGTGCTGCCGCCCAAGATCCCCGTGGTCTATGAGCGCAACCCCTACTATTGGAAGGTGGATCCCGAGGGGAACCAACTGCCCTACATCGACCGGATCGAGTTCGTCATCGTCGAGAGCGCCGCGGTGATCAACCTGCGCGCTGCCTCCGGCGAGGTGGACATGCAGTTCCGGCACATCACCTTCGACAACTATCCGATCTTCCAGGACAACAAGGAAAAGGGTGACTATCGCGTGCTGCTCTGGAAGCAGGGGCTCGCCTCCGACGCTTGCCTGGCGCTCAACCAGACCAACAAGGACGAGGTGTTGCGGGCCATCGTGCAGGACAAGCGCTTCCGCTATGCGCTCTCCCTGGGCATGAACCGCGATGAGATCATCCAGGCCGTCTACCTGGGCATGGCCGAGCCGAGCCAAATCTCGCCGCTGCCGACCTCCGCCCACTACTGGGAAGAGTATGCCAAGTGGAAGATCGAGTACGACCCGGACCAGGCCAACGCGCTCTTGGACGAGATGGGCCTGAAGGACAAGGACGCCGACGGCTATCGGTTGCGCCCGGATGGCAAGCGACTGACCATCATCTTTGAGTACGCGCCGGTCTTTGGCGCGTGGAGCGCAATTGGTGAACTGCTGGGCGCTCAGTGGAAAAAGATCGGGGTGGACCTGCAGACCAAGGAAGAGTCCCGTGACCTGATGTACGAGCGCAAGCTGGCCAACGAGCACGACATGGGCGTTTGGACCGGCTCGGCCGAGTTCAACCCGCTCATCGACCCGCGCTGGTTCCTGCCGTTCAGCACCGAGTCTCACCACTTTGTGCAGTATGCACAGTGGTGGGGCACCCAGGGCAAGGAGGGCATCGAGCCCACCGGCGACGTGCTCAAGACGCTCGAGCTGTACGACGAGATCAAGGTGACGGTGGACGAAGAGAAGCAGAAGGCGCTCTTCCGCCAGATCTTGGAGCTCAACAAGGAGAACCTGTGGCTGCTGGGCGTGGCCACCTCGCCGCCGCAGGTGGTGATCGTGAAGAACAACTTCCGCAACGTGCCGGAGGAGCTGGTGGTGGACTGGCACTTGCTCTCCCCGGCCAACAGCCGCGTCGAGCAGTACTTTATCAAGCAGAGCTAGCGCCCTAGCGGCGTAGCGCAAGAAACCAAGACCTCCGAGTCTTTCCGAAGGCTCGGAGGTCTGTTTATGCTTCCAGGAGCACTTGGGCGCGGGCCTGCTCGGGGCCGACTGCCAGCGTCAGCCGGTGCTGGCCCGCGGCCGGGTCATAGGCGGCAGACAGGATGGTGGCGTCGGGCGAGGTAAAGCGCGCTTGCCTCTCCCCGCCTACCTTGAGCGTGAAGCGGTCCGCCGCGCCGGAGGCGGGCCAGCGGCGCAGTTGCGAAAAGTCAAGGTCGATACGCCTGTCCCGCAGGGTCACCGTTGTGCCCAGGTGATAGAGCAGTTGGCTGTGGCAGGCGGAGGCGCTCGGCGCGAGCATGGTCCCCGAGTCTCGGTCATAGTCGCGCAGTATCCCCACCCAACGCGCCACGACCTCTCCGTTGCGGGCCGGGTCGGCGTGGAGCAGGTTGGGCCAGTGCAGGCCGAGGATGGGGCCGCGCAGCTCGTCCGGCGTCGCGTCCAGGGCGTACCAGGGGATGCGCGGCACCGCGCCGCGGTCCACGGTGATGATCCCCTGGTCGATGCCAAAGAGGGGCGCCTCGGTCTCACGGCGCCGGTGCATGGAGGCGAACGGCGTGGAGATGAAGCGGATGCCCCAATCGGCCAGGATGGCGGCCAGCCCCTGCGCGCCGTCGCCAAAGGCGTGGCAAAACGCCGCCGGGACGAACGAGGTCGGGAACCCGCCCAGGTCGTTCTGGCGCAGGATGGCGGCATAGGCCTCCAAATGGGCGAGCACTTGGTCACGGGGGCGCATGCGCCCCTGCTTGTCGTGCCACTCGGCGCGGCTGGCGGTCCCGTCGGTCCAGTACTCATGCCCCACGCCGTGGAGCGTCAGCTCGATGTGGCCGGGGTTATCGCGGATGATCGTCGCCGCTTCCTCCAGCCAGGGGCCGACGCAGCGCGCATTATCCCAATTGGCGCCCATCCAGGTGCTGGTGGGGACGCGCCGTAGGATGTTCTCGCGGTCCCATTCGCAGAGGATCATGGCGGCCTGAGGGCGGATGCCCAGGGCGCGGCCGAGGTCCACGATGGCCTGATAGTCCGCCGGGACATGATCGCGGGGGATGCCGGTGCGGAAGGGCTCGCCGCGCTCGTGGCCGTCGGCGCCGCGCCACCAGCCCACGTCGTCGATGACGACCTGCAGGGGCAGGGGAACGCAGGCCTGGATCGTCATGGCCGATCGCTCGCGTTGCAGAGCGGGCAGGGGCACCCCTCGATGGGCCCGTCGGGGACCGGCGGCAGGTCGATCTCGACGCCCTGGGCGCGCAGCGCCTCGGCGGCGGCCTCGATGAGCGCCGCCACCTGCGGGGAGCGCACGCGGTAATAGACCATCAGCCCATCCTTGCGATCGATCACGAGCCCGTGGTCGCGCAAGATCGCCAACTGCTGCGAGACGTAGGGCTGCCGCTTCTTGAGCGCGGCGGTCAGGTGGCAGACGCAATGCTCCTCGTCGCTCAGCAGGCGCAGGATGCGCAGCCTGATCGGGTGCGAGAGGGCATAGAAGACCTGGGCCACCTGTTTGCAGCTATCCATCGCGCCTACTCCTCGTCGCCGTTGACGGCGACGTCAACGGCGGCGCCGCCGTCCTCTTGCTCTGACGGGGGCGACACCCGCGCCCAGGCGAACTTGACCCGGAGCGCCGTGGGATAGTACTTTTCCATGGTGTCATAATCCACCTGCGCCCCCCAGCGGGTCATAACGCGGGGGTCGATATAGGATTTGAGGCTGGTGCCGAGGTTCCAGTTCCGGCTCTGGCTGGCCACCGTCTTTTTGGCCTTGACCTGGCCGACGGCCTCCCTGGCCCGGCGCTCGCGAGCGCGGGCGGCGCGGAGGCGTCGCTCGGCGGCGGCCAGGCGTTTGGCCTGGGCGGCACGCCGCTTCTCGCGAGCCTCCTCGGAAGGGCTTTCCTCAAGCTGCTGCGAGAACTCGGCGCGCAACGCCTCCAACTTGGCGCGTTCCGCGTCGAGTTGCTGCTTGGCCTTGGCGGCGGCCTCCTCGGCGCTGGCCTGTCGTTCCGCCAGGCGCGCCTGGCCGCGCTCCCAAGAGGCCGCCTCCTTCTTGTAGTGGTTGCAGAGGATGGCCGCCTCGCGATTCGCCAGGCTCGCCGCTCGCCACTTGATGTATTCGGGGTCCTTCGGCTTGACCTTGGCCTCTTGCAGCGCCGTGGCCACCGCTTGCGTGGCGTGGTGCGTGCGAAAGACCTTAGCCGAGAGCCAGGGGATCACCTCGGAGAGGAAGGCGCTCACGTCGCGGCTGGTGATATCGGGAAAGATCTGGGCCTTGCGGGAGCGCTGGCCGTCGCCGGCCTCGGCGGAGGCCGTCGCGTTGGCGATGAGCTCCTCCAGGTTCCTGATCACCTGCTCGGGAAGGGGCACCGTCTTGTGCCAAAGGACCGAGTCCTTGCCCAGGAATTGAAACTCGACCTGGCCGTTGCGATGGATGGTGACGTGCTCCGGGCGCAGGGTGGTCGCGCCGACGGTGTCGGCCTCGTCCTCATCCTTTTCGTCGCCGACGCGCAGGCAGAGGGCGTCGATGAGAAAGCAGGCCGTGGCGATCTGCCGCCGCTTGGCCTCGGGCGCGCCGAGCCCAGCGGCGATGTGTGCGCGCACCTGCTCCAGCTTTTCCTCCAGCTCGGCGGCCTCGTCGAACTTGCGCTGCTCGCGGGACTGCTTGATGCTGGCCGAGTCGCTGGGCCAAACATATTTGAGCTTGCCGGAGAGCTTGTCCTCCCAGCGAGCGATCCAGAGCGAGTCGGGCTGCCAGACGATCTCGCCCCAGTTGCCCTCGGGGCGGGGGGCGTCGGGGCTGAGGTTGAGCGTGATGTCCCGCTGGATGGCCCCGGCTTTCCACCGACCGCGCAGGGGGTGCTCGCCGCGGCCCATAAAGATGCCGCTGGGCTCCACGACATAGTTGGCGAGATCAATCCTTTCGCCATTGACCAGCGCGCGGCCGTAGCGGGCCTTGAGCTGCTCCCGCAGCGCCTTGCGCTCCGCCGCCAGGAGCTTGCGCTCCTCCGGGGTCAGGCTGGCCTTGGCCTCTCTTTCCGCCAGCACCCACTGGACCGCCGGGGCAAAGTCCACGTCGGCCAGGGCGAGGGGCGACCGCAGGCCCAGCGCGGCGCTGAAGTCCGCCATAAAGTTGGCGATAAAGACCGGGTCCTCCACGTAGGGCGTGCCGTGTTTCCGGGCCCAGGCCAGGGCCATCTCTTCTTGGGGAGGCGTGAGCGCGGCCCACTCGCCCCGGACGCGCAGCTTGAGGCCGCGCGGCTTGGGCGGCTCGGGGACGACAACGCCGTTATGTTCCAGTTGCTCGAGCAATGTTTCCATACACCAACCTTGTCCAGGTGACGTTGCACAACCTTGTATTCTAGCATGAAGCAGCCTGGGAGCCAAATCCAACCGCGCGGCCCCGATTTGCGCGTCCACGGGAGCGCGTGTATCATACGGCCTTCCGAGGGGAGCAATCCGCTCCACACGCCCATGGGAGAGGCATCGTGACGCCACAGATCGTCGTGGAGAACCTGAGCAAGACCTTCATGATCGCCGAGCGCGACCCGGGCGCCTGGGGCGCGGTGCGCGGGCTGTTCCATCGCCGCTATCGGGCGGTGCGCGCGCTGGACGGCATCTCGTTTGCCCTGGAGCCAGGCGAGCTGGTGGGGTATATCGGCCCCAACGGCGCGGGCAAGTCCACCACCGTCAAAATCCTGGCCGGGATCATGGTCCCCGAGGGCGGGCGCTGCGAGGTGCTGGGCCGCGTGCCCTGGGACCACCGGATCGCCAACGCCCGCGAGATCGGCGTGGTCTTTGGGCAGCGCACCCAGCTCTGGTGGGACCTGCCGGTGATCGAGTCCTTCGACTTGCTGCGGGACATCTATCGGGTGCCGCCGGACCAGCATCGTCGCACTCGCGACGAGATGGTGGACATGTTCGACCTGGGGCCGCTTCTGGATGTGCCGGTGCGCCAGCTCAGCCTGGGCCAGCGGATGCGCTGCGAGCTGGCCGCGTCGCTGCTGCACCGCCCGGCGATCCTCTACCTGGATGAGCCGACCATCGGGCTGGACGCTACCTCCAAGCTGGCGGTGCGTGAGCTGGTGCGGCGGCTGAACCGCGAGCAGGGCGTCACGGTGATCCTGACTACCCACGACATGGACGACATCGAGGCGCTTTGCCACCGGGTGATCCTCATCAACAAGGGGCGTATCCTCTGCGACGGCACGCTTGGGCAGCTCCGCGCGCGGGTGAGCAACGAGCGCTGGCTGATCGTGGACCTGGTGGACGCGGAGGCCGTGATCGACGACCCGGACGTGCGGGTGGCGCGACGGGACGACGGCCGGCTGTGCTTGCGCTTCGACCCGGAGCGCGTCAGCGCCATGGAGCTGATCAGCCGGGTCGCCGCCAAGCACCCGCTGCGGGATCTCTACGTGGAGAACCCGCCGATCGAGGAGGTCATCGCGCGGATCTATGACCAGGAGCAGCGATGAGCGCCTACGCGGCCATCGTCAGCGCGCGCTTTCGGACGCTGCTGCAATACCGCGCGGCGGCCCTGGCCGGGCTGGGCACCCAGATCTTCTGGGGGCTGATCCGCGTCATGATCTTTGAGGCCTTTTACCGCTCGTCCAGCGAGGCGCAGGCGATGACGCTGCCCGAGGTGGTCACGTACGTCTGGCTGACCCAGGCGCTGCTGCACTTGTTGCCCTTTCGCGCCAACTCGGACGTGCGCGAGTTGGTGCGCAGCGGGCACGTGGCCTACGAGCTGGCGCGCCCATTGGACCTCTACAGCGTCTGGTATTGCCGCGCGCTGGCGGTGCGGACGGCGCCCACCATCCTGCGGGCGGCGCCCATGGTGGCGCTGGCGGTGCCCTTCTTTGGCATGATGCTCCCGCCCTCGTGGGCCGCGTTCGCCTGGTGGATTCCCTGCATCCTGGCCGGGCTGCTGGTGACCACGGCGCTGACCACGCTGATGGATATCTCGATGATGTGGACCGTCTCGGGCGAGGGGGTGGCGCGCATGCTCCCCTCCCTCTTTTTCGTCCTGTCGGGCGGCATCATTCCACTGCCGCTCTTCCCGGACTGGGCGCAGCCGATCCTCAACGCGTTGCCGTTCCGCACGGTGGTCGACGTGCCCTTTCGGGTCTACATGGGCAATATCCCGCCGGCGGAGGTGCTGCCCCTCTTTTTGCAGCAGCTCGCCTGGGCCGCGGCGCTGATCTTGCTGGGGCGCTGGCTGATGGCGCGAGGCCAGCGCAAGCTCGTGGTGCAGGGAGGCTAGGGCGATGCTGGACAGCGTTCGACTCTACTTGCGCTATGTGGTCACCTCGGTGCGCAGCCAGATGCAGTACCGGGCTTCGTTTATCATGCTGTCCTTTGGGCATTTCCTGTCCACTGGGACCGAGTTCCTAGGGGTCTGGGCCCTCTTTGATCGCTTTGGCAGCGTGCGCGGCTGGGCGCTGCCCGAGGTGGCCGTGTTTTACGGGATGGTGAACATCGCCTTTGCCATCTCGGAGGCGGCGGCGCGGGGTTTTGATACCTTTGAGGCCCTGATCAAGAGCGGCGAGTTCGACCGCTACCTCCTCCGCCCGCGCAGCACCGCGCTGCAGGTGGCGGTGCGCGAGTTCCAGATCATGCGCATTGGGCGGCTGTGCCAGGGGGTGATCGCGCTGGTGGCGGGCTCGCTGGCGGTGGACGTGGCCTGGACGCCGGGAAGGGTGGCCCTGCTGATGGCCGCGATCGCGGGCGGGGCCTGTCTTTTCTCGGGGCTCTTTGTGCTGCAAGCGACGATGGCTTTTTGGACCACCGAGTCGCTCGAGATCATGAACACCGTCACCTATGGCGGCGTGGAGACCGCCCAGTATCCGCTCACGCTCTACCGGGAGTGGTTCAGGCACTTTTTCACCTTTGTGATACCATTGGCGTGCATCAGCTATTTCCCCGCGCAGGCGATCTTGGGGCGGGCGGACGTGCTGGGCTCGCCAACCTGGTTCCAGTGGCTGTCGCCGCTGGTGGGGGTGGGCTTTTTGGCCGTAGCCCTGCGGGTGTGGCGGTTTGGGGAGAGGCACTATCGCTCCACTGGGAGCTGAGCAAGAGGGAGGTGCGAGATGGCCTATCGCGTGCGTCCGGAGGCGACCATGGGCGCCTATGGCGATATCACTACCGACCGGCGGCGGTATGCGCCGCTGGACACGGTGCGGGTGCGCGTGACCGGGCGCGCCCGGGGAGATGTCTGCTGCAAGGTGTGCGTGCTCGACGCCAAACTGCGGCCCTACCATGAGGCGCAAGTCAAGCTGGTGGATAACCACGGCGAGGTCCAGTTCAGCGCGGCGGGAGCGCTGGGGGTGCAATGGCTCTACCTGTATTTCCCCAGCGAGGAGCGGCACTCGCGCTACACCAATATCGTCGTGGACGCCGAGACGGGCATTCGGACCGGGAATCCCCTATTCGATGGCCTCTATCCCCTGACCCGCGAGGCGCTGCAATTGGGCCGGCGCGAGTTCGGTTCGGCGGAGCGCCCCTTCGTGGGGTATATCTCGGGGGACACCTGGCAGATCAACGGCGTCTGGCTGCGTGACTGGATCTACCAGTTGCCCGCCTATCGCTATTGGGAGCGGGAGATGACCTGCGGGCTGGACCGCTTCCTGGAGACGCAGAACCCCGACGGCAGCATGCCGGATGGTATTCGCCGCGATGGCACCACCTGGCGGATGGCCGTCGAGTCGGACGTGGAATACATCCTGGTGTTGGGGGTGTACGAGACCTGGCAGGTGACCGGCGACGGCGCCTGGATGGCGGCGGCGCTGCCCAAGCTGGAGCGCGCGCTGGCGTATATCGAGCAGGACGAGAAGCGCTGGGACGCCGAGCACCAGCTCGTCAAGCGGGGGCATACCTGCGATACCTGGGATTTCGAGATCCACGAGACGGCGGACTTTGTGGGGAAGCGCTTCGTCGCCGCTACCTGCGACCAGAGCGGCTACGCACTGGCCTACCGCGCCATGGCCGAGATGTGGGCGGGCGCGGGGGATGCGGCCAAGGCGGCGGCCTTTGCCGACAAGGCGCAGGGGTACGCGGCGCGTGCCAACGCGCTCCTGTGGGACGGCGTCAAGTACCAGCACCACATCCATTTGACCCCCATCGAGCATCCCGGCTTTGACGAGACGCAGCAGCTCGCCATGGGCAACACCTGGGCGGTGACGCGCGGGCTGGCGGACCACGAGCAGGCCGTCTCGATCATCAGCGAGTACCGGCGGCGGCACGCCGAGACCGGGGACGCTTACCCCTGGTGGAGCCTGCAGCCGGGCTACCCGGATGAGCTGGACTATTACCCCGGGGCGCACGCCAAGCAAGGCGGCTACGCCAACGGCGGGCTGATGCCCTGGGTGGGCGGCGAGCTGTGCCGGGGGGCGTTCCTGCACGGGTTGGAGCGGTACGGCGTGGAGCTGCTTCGCCAGTACAATGATCTGCTGGCGCGCACGGGCAACCGGGTGCACGTTTGGTACTGGCCCAATGGCGAGATCGGCTTCCGCACCACCAACGAGGTGCCCTATACGGGCTGGGGCATGGCGGGGTGGCTGCACGCCCTAATGGATGGGCTGGCCGGGTTGCGAGACGCCGGGACGCGGCTGCAACAGGTGTCCGCCTCGCCGCGGTGGGCGGCCACCGCCGAGCGCGGCGCCCAGGCCTGCATCCGCTATGCGTCCAACGACGCCTACTTTGCCTACGAGATGCGGCTGGACGAGGTGCAGGGCGCCCTCTGTCTCCGCTACGCCGGTTCGGGCGAGCGCGTCGATTTCCACGTCCTGTGCCCGGCGGGCTGGGAGCCGCGGGAGGTGTGGCTGAACGGCGCGGTGGTCGGGTTCCAGCGAATCGTTATCGGGGAGAGCATGTACGCCGATTTCGAGGCAGAGATCGCGGGCGAAGGTTTGGTCAAGATCACCTGTGGGGAGAAGAGCGAATGAGCGGCAGGTCCAACACCATCTATCAGCGACCGTTGGAGATACTGCGCAACTTGGTGCGCTACGACACCACCAACCCGCCGGGCAACGAGCGGGCTTGCATCCAGTACCTGGATGGGCTATTGCGCGACGCAGGGATCGAGACGACGATCTGCGCCAAGGTTCCCGAGCGCCCGAGCCTGGTGGCCCGGCTGCCGGGGCGTGGCGAGGCGCCGCCGCTCATGCTCTACGGCCACGTGGACGTAGTCACCACCGTAGGGCAGGTTTGGCAGCATCCCCCCTTTGCCGGCGAGATCGCCGACGGCTGCCTGTGGGGCCGGGGCACGCTGGACATGAAGGGCGCGATGGCGATGATGCTGGCGGCCATGCTGCGGGCCAAGGCCGAGGGCTTTGCGCCCGCCGGCGATCTCCTTTACGTGGCGCTGGCCGACGAGGAGAACGCGGGCATCTATGGCGCGCGGTACATGGTGGACGAGCATCCCGAGCTGTTTCAGGGGGTGCGCTATGCCCTGGGCGAGCTGGGCGGCTTCCCGCTGTATATCGGGGGCAAGCGCTTCTACGGCATCCAGGTGGCGGAGAAGCAGGTCTGTCGCATGGAGGCCAAGGTGCGCGGCCCCGCTGGCCATGCTTCCATGCCCATCCGCGGCGGGACCATGGCCAAGCTGGCCAAGATGCTGGCCACGCTGGACCAGCGGCGGCTGCCGGTGCACATCACCCCCGTGGCGCGCATGCTCTTGGAGGGCGTGGCCGAGGGCTTGGGCGAGGAGGGCCGCTTTGCGCGGCAGTTGCTGGACCCCGCCCAGACGGACGGCGTGCTGGACGCGCTGGGCGCCGAAGGACTGCTTTTCAACGCCATGCTCCACAACACCGTCAGCCCCACCATCGTGCAGGGCGGGCACCAGGCCAATGTGATCCCCTCGGAGGCCACGGTGCTGCTGGACGGCCGCGCGCTGCCGGGGTTCCGCAGCGATGACGTGCTGGCCGAGGTGCAGGCGCTGCTGGGCCCGGAGGTGGAGCTATCGCTGGTGCGCTATGACCCGGGCCCGCAAGAGAACCCCGACATGGGCCTCTTTGGGCTACTGGGCGACGCGCTGCGCGAAGCCGATCCGGCGGCCATCCCCATCCCGTACATGCTGGCCGCAACCACCGACGCCCGCTTTTTCGCCAAGCTGGGCATCCAGACCTACGGCTACACGCCCATGAACCTGCCGCCCGATATCAACGTGCTGCGCAGCGCCCACAACGCCGACGAGCGCGCGCCGGTCGAGTGCATCGACTTTGGCGCCGAGGTGCTCTACCGGGTGGTGCAGCGTTACCGCGGCAAACACGCCGCCTAAGGGGGCAACCATGGAGGAGCTGGAGCGGCTCTATGCGGCGGCGGTGGATCATCATCGCCAGAAGCACCTGCGGGAGGCGTATTTCGCCTATTGGGACGTGCTCAGGCGAGACCCGCCCGCGCCGCTGAGCGAGGATCAGAGGACCGCCGTGCGGAGGCATCTGCCGAGGCTCTACATCACCCCCGCCGAGCCGCTCCCGCTCAAGGCGGCGGCGGTGATTGTGCACCCGGCGCGGCACGAGATCGCCTATCACCTCTTTTGGGAGGACGACATCGACTTTGCCGATGACCAGGAGCCCTGCGATCACGAGGTGATCTGGGTGGCGCACGATGGGGCAGGCCGCGTGGTGCGGGTGCAGGCCTACTATCACGGTTTCATCGCGTCCTCGGCCCCGGCGGTGGAGGAGGCCAACGCGCAGGGAGGGCGGCCGCGCTATGAGGTGCAGTGGGGCAAGCACGGCTCGCTGCCCTGGGGCTGGCAGGGGCTGTACGATGGGCGCATCCTCGCCGATATGGAGGCGACCCACCGCCGGCTGCACGAGCAGGGACGGCGCGACCAGGACAACCCGCTGACCCGCGAGTGGCCGCGCCGCTTCGGGGGGAGCTGGGCCGACTTTGTCGACTTTCGGGCCCCGGTGGACCTGGGGACGTGGGTGGAACGTGAGGGCGCGGCCTGGGCCAGCCGGTGGGGCAACGGCGTGATCGCCACGCACGTCCTGCGGTACAACTTTTGCCCCAAGCACGACTGGCCCGAGTTCGCTCAGAGGGGGACAGCGGGCTCGTAGGGGGCTCCTGGGCTGGTCCACAGGGTACTTGACAGATCGGCGCAGTGGCCTAGATAACACGACATAACGGAAAGGATCGGGCATGGAACAGGCGGAACTGAAGCGGTTCGCGCAAGAGAGCGTGGTCGGGCAAGGGAAGGCCATCACCAACGCCAAGATGACCCCAAAGGAGAGGTGGCAGCGGGTGTTCCACTATCAAGCGGTGGACCGCATCCCTTGCTACGAGTTCGGCTACTGGGCCGAGCTCTACGCCGAGTGGCATGAGCAGGGGCTGCCGCGCGAGATCACCACCGAGGCGCAGCTCGACGCCTTCTTTGGCTATGATCGGCGCACCGGGTTCCCGGTGAACGTCGACCTGAGCCCGCGCTTCGAGTACAAGGTGCTCCAGGAGGACGAGCACCACATGGTGGTGCAGGACACCAATGGCTCCATCGGCGAGGTGAACAAGGATGGCTCTTCCTCCATCCCGCACTTTCTGTCGTTCCCGGTCAAGAACCGCGACGACTGGGCGCGCTTTAAGGAACGCCTGAATCCTGACACGCCGGGGCGGCTTCCGGCGGATGCCCTGGAGCGGGCGGCGCGGCTGCGGGAGAGCAACCTTCCGGTGGGCATCAACATCGGTTCGCTCTTCGGCCGCCCGAGGGATTGGATGGGTTTCGAGACCATCGCCATGATGGTCTATGATGATCCCTGGCTGGTGGAGGACATGGTGGAGACCATGTGCAATCTGATCATCGAGACCATCAAGCCGGCGCTGCGGTTGGTCCAGTTCGACTGCGCGGGCGGGTGGGAAGACATGGCCTTCAACAATGGGCCGATCATCAGCCCCAAGATGTTCCGCGATCTGGTGGCCCCGCGCTGCAAACGCATCGCCGACCTCCTGCGCCAGCACGGCGTGGACGTGATCTGGACGGACTGCGACGGCAATATCACCCAGCTTGTGCCGCATTGGCTGGAGGCGGGCTACAATTGCCTCTTCCCCATCGAGGTGCGCGCGGGGACGGACCCGGTGGCGTTGCGCCAGCGGCACGGGCGCGACCTGTTGCTCCTGGGCGGGTTCGACAAAATGGCCTTGCTAGCCGGGCGCGAGGCGATCCTGGCCGAGCTGAAGCGGCTGGAGCCCACGGTGGCCGAGGGCGGGTTCATCCCCCACGTGGACCACCGCACGCCGGCGGGCGTCAAGCTGGCCGACTATTGGTACTATGTGCGAGAGAAGAAGGCCATGCTCGGCTGGACGCCGGAGGAGATCATGGACTGCGAGGCCGCTCGATGCTTGACCTCCTGATCCGGGGCGGCCGCCTCGTCGACGGGACCGGCAACCCCTGGCGCTATGGCGACGTGGCGGTGCAGGGCGGGCGCATCATCGACCTGGGCCACCTGGCGGGGGCGCAGGCCAGAAGGGTGATCGACGCTGCGGGGCTGGTGGTGGCGCCGGGGTTCATCGACGCCCACTGCCATTCCGAGATGGCGCTGCTGGCGAACCCTCGCCACGAGCACCGGGTCCGCCAGGGCATCACCAGCGAGCTGCTGGGGCAGGATGGCATCTCCTATGCGCCCATCTCGCCGCGCAACCGCGCCTATTGGCGCGAGTACATGGTGGGGCTCTACGGTCCCACGCCGGAGCCCTGGGATTGGTCCACCATCGCCGAGTACCTGGCGCGGTACGATGGCCAGGTGGCGACGAACGTCGCCTATCTGCTGCCCCATGGGGTCATTCGCTACGAGGTGATGGGCAACGCCCAGAGGCCGCCGACCGCCGACGAGCTGCGAGCCATGCAGGCGCTGGTGGCGCAGGGGATGGCCGAGGGCGCCGTGGGGCTCTCCACCGGCCTGTACTACGAGCCTGCGATCTGGGCCGACGTGGCCGAGATGGCGGCGCTCTGCGAGCCCGTGGCCGAGGCCGGCGGCGCCTTTGTGGCGCATATGCGGGGCTATATGGAGACGGCCGCGGCGGCGCTGGAGGAATGTCTGGAGGTGGGGCGGCGATCCGGCGCCGCGGTGCACATCTCGCACTTTAACGTCAACCCCGAGACGATCCTGCCGCTGGTGGACCGGGCGCGGGACGAAGGCATCGCGTTCACCTACGACCTTTACCCGTACCGCGCCGGCTCGACCATCCTCTCGCCGCCGCTGGGCGCCTGGCTGGGGGCGGGCGGCGTCGAGGCCTCGTTGGCGCGACTGCGCACGCGCGAGGCTCGGGAGCGCCTGCGCGACATCCTGGAACAGGATGGCAAGCCCCGTCCAGCCTGGGAGGCGTTCGTGATCTCGGGGGTGAACCGGCCCGAGAACCGTTGCTACGAGGGGCTGAGCCTGCCGCAGGCGGCCGAGCTGGCGGGGCAGTCGCTGACCGATTTCGTGGTGGAACTGCTCCTGGCGGAGCGAATGGCGGTGACCATCATCGGCCACCAGAACCATCGCGACGAGGAGCAGGTGGCCGCGCTGATGCGCCACCCTTGCCAGATGTTCGGCAGCGATGCCGTGCCGGTGGGCGGCAAGCCCCACCCCCGCGGCCACGGGACTTATCCCCGTATCCTGGGCCACTATGTGCGGGAGCGCAAGGTGCTGACGCTGGAGGAGGCGGTGCGCAAGATGACCTCCTTGCCGGCGCAACATATCGGCCTGCGGGACCGCGGGCTGCTGGCGCGGGGGATGGCGGCGGACGTGGTCTGCTTTGACGCCGAGCGCGTGATCGACCGCGCCACCTATGAGGAGGGCACGCGCATGTCCGAGGGGATCGTCCACGTGCTGGTCAATGGGCAGTTGGTGCTCGATACTGAGGTCCATACTGGCGCGCTGCCTGGGCGGGCGCTGCGCCGAGCGTAGAAAAGGGAGGAATCATGTCGTACAACGTCGTTGGGATGAAAAAAGAAGACCTGGACACGCCGGCGCTGTGCCTGGACATCCGGGTGGTGGAGGCCAACCTCAAGCGGATGGCCGATTTCGTGGCCCCGCTGCCGGTCAAGCTGCGCCCCCACTTCAAGACGCACAAGACGCCGATTTTGGCGCAGATGCAGTTGGCGGCGGGGGCGCTGGGCATCACCTGCGCCAAGCTGGGCGAGGCCGAGGCGCTGGCGGCGGCGGGGATCAAAGACATCCTCATTGCCAACCAGATCATCGGCGTGGCCAAGATCGCCCGCCTGGTGAACCTGGCTGGGTACACCGAGGTGATGGTGGCGGTGGATACGGTGGCCAACGTCCGCGACCTGGCCAAGGCGGCGGCGGACAAGGGCGTGCGGCTGCGCGTGATCATCGAGGTGGACAACGGCATGGACCGCAGTGGCACCCTGCCGGGCGAGCCCACGGTGGCGTTGGCCAAAGAGATCGTCGCGCACCCTTTGCTGCGCTTCGAGGGGATCATGGGCTATGAGGGGCACGCCGTGATGATCCAGGACTTGGCCGAGCGCAAGCGCGTGGCGGAGAAAGCCATGGCGCTGCTGGTGGGCACGCGGGACGCCATCGTGGCGGCGGGCATCCCGGTGGGCATCGTCTCCGCGGCGGGGACGGGGACGTATGCCATCACCGGACGCTACCCCGGCATCACCGAGCTACAGACTGGCTCCTACCTGACCATGGACGCGCAGTACCACGACAAGGTGGGGATGACCGAGTTCGGCTGCGCGCTGACGCTCCTCTCCACGGTCATCCACGTGCGGGAGGCGCATGCCGTCACTGACGCGGGCAAAAAGTGCTTGACGGAAGAGTTCGGCCTGCCCAAGGTCATCGCGCCGCAGGGCTGGACGCTCAAGGGGCTGTCCGAGGAGCACGGCAAGCTGGCCCCGGAGGCCAACGCCGCCAAGCTCCGCGTCGGCGACAAGATTGAGCTGATCCCCACCCACGGGTGCACCACCATCAACTTGCACGACGAGTTCCACGTGATCCGCGACGGCGTGTTGGAGGCTATCTGGCCCATCGCCGGACGTGGCAAGACGGCCTAGCGCCGAGGAGGGCATCCATGGAAGGGTTCGATATCCGTTCCGAGGCTTTCCGCGAGATTCTGGCGCCGGATTCCCGGCTGACCAAGCTGGCGGGCGACTTGCAGTTCACCGAGGGGCCGGTCTGGGTGGCGGAGGGCGACTATTTGCTTTTCAGCGATATCCCAGCCAACCGCATCTATCGCTGGAGCAAGGCCGACGGCCTCTCGGTCTGGCGCGAGCCGACCGGCAACTCGAACGGCAACACGCTGGATCGCCAGGGGCGGCTGATCACCTGCGAGCACTCGGCGCGGCGGCTGAGCCGCACCGAGCAGGACGGCGCCGTGATCGCGCTGGCCAGCCAGTTCGGCTGGAGGCGGCTCAACTCGCCCAACGATGTGGTGGTCAAGTCCGATGGCACCATCTGGTTCACCGATCCGCCCTACGGGATCAAGCCCGAGATGCAAGAGCAGCCCAGGCAGTACGTCTTTCGGCTGGACCCGAACGGGACGCTGACGGCGCTGGCCGACGACTTTGACAAGCCCAATGGCCTCTGCTTCTCGCCGGACGAGTCGCTGCTCTATATCGCCGACTCGTCGCGGGAGCGCCACCACGTGCGGGTCTTTCGCGTGACGCCGACCAACACGCTGGCCGATGGGCGGCTCTTTGCCACCATCGAGCCGGGGGTGCCGGACGGGATGCGGATGGACACGGCGGGGCGGCTCTATAGCACGGCGGGGGATGGCGTCCAGGTGTTCGCGCCCAGCGGGGAGCTGCTGGGGATCATCCAGGTGCCGCAGGCGCCGGCCAACTGCACCTTTGGCGACGCCGACAAGCGGACGCTCTATATCACGGCCAAGACCTCGCTCTACAGCATCCGGCTGGCGGCGCAGGGCGCGCAGCAACCGTAACGGAAAGGAAAACACCCTCGCGCCTGCCGCTGCGCGAGGGTGTTTTCCTTTAGGCGGTCAGCTCTACATCTGCCGCACCGTGTTGGTCAGCGTGCCAATGCCGTCGATGGTGATGGAGACGACGTCGCCATCCTGCAGGGTGAAATCATCCGGGGGGACCACGCCGGTGCCGGTGAGCAGAAAGGCACCGTTGGGGAAATCGTTGTAGGCACCCAGGTAGCGGGCCAGCTCCTCCAGCTTGCGGTGGATCTTGCTGGTGTGGGTCTCTCCCTGGAAGGCCGTCTGACCGCTTCGGGTGATGTGGAGCTTGACGGCGAGGTTGCCGGGGTCGACGCCCTCCCTGGCGATCAGGATGGCCGGGCCGAGGGCGCAACCGTGGCGGAAGACCTTGGCCTGTGGCAGGTAGAGGGGGTTCTCGCCCTCGATGTCACGGCTGCTCATGTCGTTGCCGATGGTGTAGCCGATGATCTCCATGCGAGGGTTCAGGAGCAAAGCCAGCTCGGGCTCGGGCACGTTCCAGCGGCTATCCCCGCGAATGCCGACCCAGTCCTGGTGGCCGACGACCTTGTCCGGCGTGGACTTGAAAAACAGCTCGGGGCGCGGGGCCTCGTACACCTTGACATAGATCTCTTTGGCGGCGGCCTCGCGCACGCGAGCCTCGCGGCTCCAGGCGTAGGTCACGCCGGCGGCCCAGACTTCCTGATGGTCCACCGGCGGCAAGAGGTTGGTCCCTTGCGGCCGCGCGGGGCAGCCCATGGTGGTCAGGGGGATGGCTGGCAGGTCGCTCAGCGGGGCGTGGCTGAGCAGCGTGGCAAGCGGGGTGGTGGCGGACTCGCGCACCAGCCCAGCCAGCGTGGCGAAGCAGGGCTGGCCGATGGCGGACAGGTCATAGACGGTCCCGTTGCGCATGAGACCCAATCGCACGCCCTGCTCGGAAGTCTGAAAGCGACACAAGTACATGTCCTTCTCCTCACTCAACTAATACCCCTCATTATACCGCCATTCCTCTAGCCACCAAAAGGCCACCGGCCGGGTCATCAGCGTCGGCTGCTCGGCGAGGGAGGACTGGCCCTCGGGCCGCTACCTGCGCAGGTACGGTAGATAGGCGCGGCTGCCGGCTGTACCCGGCGTGGAAGTGGGCGTCGCGGTTCTGGTCGCGGTCCGGGTGGGCGTGGCGGTGGCCGTTGAGGTCGCCGTGGCGGTCGCCGTCGGCGGCGCCAGCACCCGCCAGACGCCAAGCTCCTTGCTGTGAGCCTGGTCGGAGGAGTCCTTGGCGCGGCCGCAGAGCTTCCAGTCGCCCCGGTACCCGTCCTTGAAGTGGATCCCCACCTCTAGGTTGAGCTCCTGCCCCGAGACCCAGTACCGCGATTCATCCAGGTGCAGGACGCATTGCGCGTTTTCTCGCGTTCCGGCGCCCCACTGGTTGGGACCAGGAAGGATGTACTCCTGAGCGGTGGTCCCGTCGTCGTTCATCAGGTAGAGGCGGTTGGAGAGCGGCTGCAGGCTGATGTGGATGGCGTCCGCATAGGGATAGCCGCACGCATCGTCGACCTCCAGGTCCAGGACGCGGATATCTCCCCCGCCGTTCGCGTCTCTGGCGCGCAACACAAAGCTCTGGCCCAGGCCCGCAGCGCTGGAGCCGTTGGCGGGGATGACGTCCACCACCTCGGGGCCAGGTGAGGTGACGAAAAACAGGTTATAGTCGTAGACCCCGCTCGAGTCCCAGAGCGTATAGTGGATGGTGTCGGCGCCGATCACCGAGCTCGCCTCGCAGGAGAAATGGGGACAGGCGCCCTGCTGGGCGGAGACCGAGGTATAGCCCGGTGGGTTCGTCTTGACGATGTGATAGAGGTAATGCTCGGGCGGCGGGTCGCCGGCCCAACCGATCACGTCGTGCAGGGCGAAGCGCCCGGTCGCGTCGGTGACGGCGGTGGCGCGCACGGTCCAGTTGGAGACGTAGGGCGGGGCATAGAGCCAGAGCTGCACCGTGACATTGGGGACGCCGACCATCCCCATCGATGCCCGGCGCACGTACCCGCGAAAGTCCATGTTCCCGCTCAGCTCGGCGCCGCCCGCCTCCGCCCGCGCGAGGGGCGCAGGGAGGCTCATCGCCAACAGCAGTGTGACGACCTGGAGGGCCAGACCCAGCTTGCGCATCATGGCGTTCTCCTTTGGCCTGCTTCCAGGCCT
>JAAYEA010000405.1 GCA_012689325.1 Chloroflexota bacterium | reverse complement strand
AGGCGATATCGATATAGGATGTGGAGCCGTCGCCCTCCAGATGCACGCGGCGCTCGCCCTTCTGCTCCGGCTCGCGCTGGGTGACGGAGGCCGGCTGCGGGCCGCGGGGCAAGGAGCCGAACAGCTCTTCGATGCGCCCCCGCGAGCGCTGCGCATCCACGTCGCCGACCAGCACGGCGATGGCGTTGTGCGGGCCGTAATAGGTGCGATAATGGTCCCAGAGCTGTTGCCGGCTGATGGTCTCCAGGTCGCACATATTGCCGATGGTCTCTTGGCGATAGGGGTGCACGCGGAAAGCCGCCGCCTGCAGCTCCTCGCCCAGCAAAAAGGTGGGGCGGTTCTCCGCGCCCTGCCGCTCCGAGATGATCACCGAGCGCTCGGAGGCCACCTCCTCCAGGTCGAAAAGGGCGTTGAACATGCGATCCGCTTCGATCCGCAGCCCCAGGTCGATCTGATCGGAGGGCAGCGTCTCCAAAAAGGTGGTGAAATCCATCCAGGTCATCCCGTTCAGCATCCCACCGTGGCTAGCGATCTGCCGGTCCAGCTCGCCCTTGGGGAAGAGGTCGGTGCCCTTGAAGAGCATATGCTCCACCCAATGCGAGATGCCGGTGATGCCAGGGATCTCGTTGCGGCTGCCCACGCGATACCACACCCAAAAGCTGGCCACCGGGGCGTGGTGCATCTCTTTGATCAGCACCCGCAGCCCGTTATCCAGCTGAAAGCTTGACAACATGCGTATCCTCCTCTGACGGCGCTAAGGCCACACGCCAGACGCGGCGCGTGGCCCGGACATGGGCCTCATTGTACGTGGCGCCCCCACTTCTGTCAATTCCGCGATCCCTCCGGCCCCGAGTGTTTTGACAAAAGAGGCGTTTCGGGCTAGTATAAACAGATAGAAAAGTGGCACCCGGATGTGGAGAGTGCCAAGTCGTCGAAGTACTTGAGGAGCAGCCGTCCGCATGAGCTCAAAGCGCGATTACTATGAAATCCTGGGCGTCCAGCGCACCGCGACCGAGGCCGAGCTAAAAAAGGCCTTTCGCAGCCTGGCGATGAAATATCACCCCGACGTCAACAAGAGCGAAGACGCCGCCGAGACCTTTAAAGAGATCAACGAGGCCTATCAGGTGCTCAGCGACCCGGAAAAGCGGGCCATGTACGATCGCTATGGCCGCGTCGATATGCCGGGCAACGGCGGGTTCGGGGATTTCGGCGGGTTCGGCTTTGGCAGCCTCGATGATATCCTCAACGACTTTTTTGGGTTCGGCAACATGCGCGGAGGCAGGCAAGCGCCCCAGCGCGGCGCCGACCTGCGCTACGTCCTGACCCTCGACTTTGAAGAGGCCGTGTTCGGCTGCGAAAAAGAGATCGAGATTCAGCGCCACGAGCTCTGCCCGGTCTGCGAGGGCTCCGGCTCGGAGCCGGGAGCCGAGGTGGCCACCTGCACCCAGTGCAATGGCACGGGCGAGCTGCGCCAGGCGCAGCGCTCCATCTTTGGCACCTTTGTCAACGTGGCCCCTTGCCCGCGCTGCCAAGGCACCGGCAAGATGATCACCAACCCCTGCCACGAATGCAAGGGGCAAAAGTACGTCCTGGCGCACCGCAAGATCGCGGTGGACGTGCCCGCCGGCGTCGATGACGGGACGCGGATGCGCATCAGCGGCGAAGGGGAGGCCGGGGAGCGCGGCGGCCCGCCAGGCAACCTGTACGTGGATATGCAAGTTCGCCCCCATGCCGTCTTTCGCCGGCGCGAGAACGAGATCGAGCTGGATTGGAGCCTGAACGTGGCCCAGGCCGCCTTGGGCGACGAGATCACCATCCCCACCCTGGAAGGCGAGGAGACCATCAGCGTGCCGCCGGGAACCCAGGACGGCAAGACCTTCCGCCTCCGCGACAAGGGCGTGCCCTACTTGCGGCGCAACGGCCGGGGCGACCTGTTGGTCACGGTCCATCTCCAGGTGCCCACCGAGCTAACCCCCAAGCAGAGGGAGCTCTTTGTCGAGCTGGGCAAGACGTTGGGCAAAGAGATCAAGCCCCAAAAGGCCGAGGGGCTATTCGACAAGGTCAAGAACGCCTTTGGCGTCTAGGAGCGCACGGTAATGCCGATCAAATGGCTGGAGGTCAGCGTCCGCGCGGACCTGGAGGCGGCCGAGGCCATCTCCGAGTTGTTCAATGGTTACGGCCAGGGTGGGGCGGTCATCGAGCAATGGCCCCTAACGACCGATGAAGGCATGGCACAGAGCGGCGGCTTCGTGCTGGTCAAGGCCTATCTGGACGCCGATGACCTACCGAAGAAAGACAAGCTGGAGCAGGCCCTCTGGCACATGCGCCAGATCTATCCCTTCGACGAGCCCGCGTTCAAGGTGCTGGAGGACGCGGACTGGGCCAACGCCTGGCGGCAGGACTATACCGTCCAGCATATCGGCAGCCACGTGGTGATCGCCCCCTCCTGGCTCGAATACCAGGCCCAGGCCGAGGACGTGGTCATCACTATCGATCCCGGCATGGCCTTCGGGACCGGCCTGCATCCGAGCACGCGGCTCTGCCTGGTGGGGCTGGAAAACACGCCGCTGCAAGGCCAGTCGCTATTGGACGTGGGCACCGGCTCGGGCGTGCTGGCGATCTATGGCGCCAAACAGGGCGCCTATCCCATCGTGGCGGTGGATACGGACGAGGTCGCCGTCAAGGTGGCGCGGGAGAACGCTGAGCGCAACGGCGTGGCGGACAGGATGCAACTAGCCACCGGGTCCGTGATCGCCGGCGGCTATGAGCTGGCGGAGGACAGCGCGGCGCTCTGGGCAGGGCCTTTCGATGTCATTGCCATCAACATCCTGGCCGAGATCATCGCTCGGTTGAGCCCCGCCGTGGTCTCCCACCTCCAGCCAGGCGGGCACGTCATCGCCGCAGGCATCATCCAGGACCGCGAGTCGATCGTCCGCGAGGCCTGGGCCGAGGCCGGGCTGCGCGTGGTTCAGCGGCTTCAAGACGGAGACTGGGTCTCCCTCATCGGAACAAAATAGCGCATTGGTATCCCAGAGGAGCGGTGCCCATGACGCAACACCGTTTCTTCGTCCACCCCGAATGGCTGCAGGACAACCGTTTGGTGATCCAGGGTGACCTGGTGCACCAGATCCGCAACGTCTTGCGCATGAGGCCCGGCGACCGGATCATCGCGCTGGACAACTCGGGCTGGGAGTATCAGGTGGACCTGGACAGCATCGAAAAGGATGCCGTCACCGGGCAGATCCTGCAAAAGACGCTGGCCCCGGGAGAGCCCCGCACCAAGATCAGGCTATATCAGGGGGTTCTCCGCGGCAGGAATCTGGAGTGGGTCCTGCAAAAGGGCACCGAACTGGGGATCGTGGAATTCGTGCCGTTGATCTCGGATCGCTGTTTGATGTCCAGCCTGGACGACATCTCGGCGGCCAAGATCACGCGCTGGCAGCGTATCATCCTGGAGGCTGCGGAGCAGTCGCGCCGCGGCCGTTTGCCCCGACTACAACCCCCGCTCATGTTTTCCCAGGCCTGCGAGCAGACCAGGCAGGAGGGCCTGGCCCTGATGCCCTGGGAGGGCGAGCACCAGGTCTCCTTGCAAGACGTGTTGGGCAAGGAAGACCAGCGCCAGGAGGCTGGCGACGATGCCCGCTCGCGCCATCCCAAACGACGGCCCTTTGCCCTGAGCTTGATCGTGGGACCGGAGGGCGGCTTCACGGACGAGGAGGCGGCGCTGGCCAGGCGCTACGGCGTTCGCACGCTGACCCTGGGCCCGCGGGTCTTGCGCGCCGAGACCGCCGGATTGGTCGCGGCGGCGGCGATCCTCTACGAGTTCGGCGACCTGGCCTGACCGCTCAGGAGCGCTCGCGCAGCCGCTGCCGGATATCGCGGCAATGGGGACACTGGTTGCCGACGTATTCGGCGCCGCAGGTCAGGCAATAGCGCTTCTCAGTCGATTCGGAGCCGATGGGCGCAACGATGACCACCAACTCGCGGTCCTGGAAACGCTGCAACCATTCGTTCAGGTTCACTTCTCCCAGCGTCCAACCGGCATCAGGTCCGGACCGCTGAAGCTGGCCACGGAGCACCTCTGCGCCCACATCAAAGGCAGCGGTCGAAAGTTTCAGCGCCTCGGTCCGGGAAACAGGCATGGGAAAGGGTTCCTTTCTGGTGAGCCGCCCCTGAGGCGGCTCGAACGACGCAAGAGATCATCAACGCATCAGGATTATAGCCGCCTTTGGGATTTTGACAAGCCTTTGCACGTTCCATGCCGCCGGCGTCCCACGCCGCCGGCGTCCCGCGGGCCCGCTTGGCCCCAACTTGCGGTGACGCCCCCACGAGCAGGAGGATCACATGGCCACCGTTCTCATTGTAGACGACAAGGACAACATCATCGAGCTGGCCAAGCTCTACCTCGAAAACGAGGGGTACGAGGTTTTCACCGCCTCCGATGGCATGGCGGCCCTGGCCAAGATCGAGCGCCACAAGCCGGACCTGGTCTTGTTGGATATCATGCTGCCCAAGATGGACGGCTGGGAGGTTTGCCGCCGCCTGCGCCAGGAGGGCAACAATGTGCCCATCATCATGATGACCGCGCGCACCGACGACGTGGACAAGGTGGTGGGGCTAGAGCTGGGCGCGGATGATTATGTCACCAAGCCCTTCAACCCTCGCGAGCTCGTGGCCCGCGTCAAGGCCGTGCTGCGCCGCTACAACATCAGCACCGGCCAGCCCACCGCGTCGCTTATCACCCTCGCCGAGATGCTGATCGACAAGGATCGCCGGGAGGCCTCCGTCCGCGGCGCCGCACTGGACCTGCGTCCGAAAGAGTTCGACCTGTTGGTGGCCTTTGCCGAAAGCCCAGGGCTGGTGTTCACGCGAGACCAGCTCCTGAACCGCGTATGGGGCTATGACTATTACGGCGACACGCGCACGGTGGATGTGCACATCGCGCACCTCCGAGACAAGATGGCCAATAGCGGGGTGGCCATCGAGACGATACGCGGCATCGGCTACAAACTGGTGACCGTCGAGGGCTAGAAGCTCCCGGACGCTGAGGGGATGGGGTGCATTCCATGTTCAAGACCTTGCGCGCCAGGTTGCTGGCCTCCTATGTGCTGGTGGTCTTTGTCTGCCTGGTCCTCGCCACGGTATTTGGCATCCTGTGGCTCAACCGCTATACAGAGTGGGTTCTCAGGGGCGTCTCGCCTGGAGGCGTGGCGCGGCGCTGGCAGGAATGGCTGTTGCCCCTCTTGGGCACCGGCGCGCTGGCGCTGGCGATATCCACCCTGGCCAGCTATGTCCTATCCCGCACCATCACCCGGCCCGTGGAGGCCATCATGCGCGCCGCGCAACAGATGGCGGATGGGCGCCGTGGGCCTGAGATCGAGGTGCAACGCGATGACGAGATCGGCCGCCTGGCGCGGTCCTTCAACCGTATGGCGAGCCAGGTGGACCAGGCCAGCCGCATGCAGCGCGACCTGGTCATCAACATCTCGCATGACCTGCAAACGCCCCTCACCTCGATCCGCGGCTTTTCCCAGGCCATCGTCGATGGCTCGCTCCGCGACGTCCATGGCTTGCGCCGGGCGGGCAAGATCATCTACGAAGAGGCCACCAGGATGGGCCAGATGGTCGATGCGCTGCTGGACCTGGCCAAGCTCGAGGGCGGCCAGATCGAGATGGCCAAGGCGCCGGTGGACTTGCGCAACCTGCTGACCTCCTGCGTCGCCCGATTCGCCCACCAGGCCGCGGCGGCCGACCTCCAACTGCAGCTCGAGGTGCCCGAGGCGCTGCCGACCATCCAGGGCGACCCCGACCGGCTGGAGCAGGCTTTCGCCAATCTGTTGGAAAACGCCATCAAATACACCCCTGCCGGCGGGCGCGTCCTCGTGAACGGCTATGCCACCGCGGGGCAGCGCAAGCCCGGCGAGCCAGCTCCCCGAGACCCGCATTCTGTCAGCGAATGGCACCTGGGCAACGGCCGCTGGGTGGTGGTCACCGTGGCGGACACCGGCGTGGGCATCCCGGAAGAGGACCTGGATCGCGTCTTTGAGCGCTTTTACCGCGCGGACAAGGCGCGTTCCAGCCAAGATGGGGCCGGCCTGGGGCTTGCCATCGTGCGCGAGATCGTCCAGGCGCACGGAGGCGCCGTGACGGCCGCCAGCCACAAGGGCCAAGGCAGCCAGTTCACCGTCGCCTTGCCGGTGGGCTAGCCAAGTCAGCGACAACCAAAAACGCCCTGACGGGATACCGCCAGGGCGTTTCGAGTTTATCGGGCTTGGGTTAGCGCGCCGCTTTGGCCAACAGCACCACGGGGACCGTCATGACCAGGATCCACAGGTCCAGCCACAGGTTGCGCTCTTCGGTGTACTGGACATCCAGCCGCGCGATGGCGTTGAAGGCGAGGCTGCTGCGCCCGCTCACCTGGGCCAGTCCGGTCAAGCCGGGCAACACCGCCAGGCGCTGCAACTGCCAGCGCTCGTATTCCTCGACCTCGTAGCGCACGGCGGGACGGGGGCCGACCATGCTCATGTCGCCCTTGAGGACGTTCCACAATTGCGGCAGCTCGTCCAGGCTGGTCATGCGCAGGAACTTGCCAACGCGAGTCACCCGCGGGTCGTCCTTGGGCTTGAAGCAGGTGTTGCCGTCGACCTCGCACTGCCCGTGGATGTACTGCTTGGCAAAGGCGCGGTGAATGCCCTCGTCCGCCCCGTAATACATGGAACGGAACTTGACGAGGGTGAACTCTTTGCCACCCTTGCCAACGCGCCGCTGAGCAAAGAGCGCCGGGCCAGGAGAATCTAACCTAACCGCCAAGGCTATAGCCGCCAGCACGGGGCTAAGAACCAGGAGGGCAATCGCGGAGATGATCAGATCGATGAATCGCTTGGTCCAGGCGTAAAGCAGGCGCTCTTCCACATGCCCCATGTAGGGCAGGTCCAGGGAGCTTGGCAGATCCCTGCGACCCAGAGCTTGCACTCGTGCTTTAACGTCGATCATTTCGGTCCTTTCTCCTCGATCTGCTCGCCATTCTATCCGCCCAAGATGAACATTCGATGAAAAGGTTTTTGGGAGCGGATAACAATTTCTTCATTGATCGAGGAGAAAGGGCCGGGTCGCTCTCGGGGCCCGGCCTAGGCGCCCGGCCGCGCTCGCATCAGCACCTTCCAGGTGCCCTCCTGGACGGTCTCGTTGCGCTGATTACAGATGGTGATCTGCAAGATGACCAGGCCGCCACCCAGGGCGCGCATGGGCCGCGTTTTCTCCACCTGGGCGCGCACGTGGATCGTGTCGCCGATAAAGACCGGGGCCTTGAACCTCCACTCCAGGCCAGTGAAGGCGATGGCGGTCCCTTCGATGAGTCCCAGGCGCCCCACCAATCCCGAGGCGATGGAGAGCCCCAGCAGCCCGTGGGCGATCCGCTGGCCGAAGGGGGTGCCCGCCGAAAACTCGGTATTGGTGTGCAGCTCGTTATAGTCCCCCGAAAGGCCCGCAAAGAGCATCACATCGGTCTCGGTGATGGTGCGGCCGGGGCTGGTGAGGGTATCCCCCACCACGAATTCTTCAAAGTACTTGCCGCGAAGCTGTTCGGTCATGGCTCCCCCTTTGGTCAGGAATGAGTTGGCGCGGATCGCTGCTCAGCTTTCCGCTATATACAACCTCCGGCGAGGGAACAAGTTACCGATGGCGCGGGATCAAAGCGAGGCTCGAGGGCGGGTTAGTAGGCGTTCTTGTCGGTGGGCCAGCGAAAGATGGTCAAAAAGATGATCTTGATATCCAGCAGCAGGGACCAATTCTCGATATACCAGAGATCGTACTTGGTCCGATCCACGATGGACGTATCGCCCCGCAGCCCATTCACCTGCGCCCAGCCCGTCAGGCCGGCCTTTTCCTTGTGGCGCTCCATATAGCGGGGGATCACCTGCTTGAACTGCTCGACAAAGAAGGGGCGCTCCGGGCGCGGGCCGACCAGGCTCATATCCCCGATCAGCACGTTGATGAACTGGGGCAACTCGTCCAGGTTGAGCCGCCGCAGAAACGCGCCCAGGCGGGTCCGGCGTGGGTCGTTCTGGGTCGTCCACACCGGGCCGGACCGCTCCTCGGCATCCACGCGCATGGAGCGAAACTTGATAATCATGAAGGGCTTGGCGTCCAGCCCCATCCGCTCCTGAGCGTAAAAGACCGGCCCCGGCGAATCCAGCTTGATGAGCAAGGCGATGAGCATCATGATGGGCGAGGCAAAAACCAGGGTCAGCGCGCTCCCCACCAGGTCCATCGCCCGTTTGAGGGTCAGCCGCCAGCCGCGCAGCGCCACATCGCGAATGGTGAGCAGGGGCAGGCCGTTCAGGTCATCGATGCTGACCTCGGAGGCCATGATCTGAAAGAGGTCGGGATAGACCTTGATGGTGACCTTGGCGCTCTCGCACTGGGAGATGATCTCCAGCAACTGGTCGTGCGAGGCATCGGGCAGGGCAATGATGACGTGTTCCACGCCCTGCTCCTGGATGATCGCGCGCAACTGCTGGGTCGGGCCCAAGACCGGCAAGCCCCCGCTTTCCTTGCGGCCGGGGGTATCGTCGACAAAACCCACCACATGGTAACCCAAATGGGGGGATTGCTGCGCGTTCTGCAGGATCATGCGCCCCACGTCGCCCGCGCCCACAATCAGCAAGTTCTGCGGGAGACGGGCGCGCCGCATCGCCGCCAGCGCATCAATGATGTAGCGCCCCACCGTGACCAGGATCACCGAGAGGAGCCAGGCATAGACCACCATCAAGCGCGGGTAGTCCAGTTCGTTCTTGTACACGAACGAGGTGAAAGCCATCGCCATGACCGTCCCGATGGAGACGGCCACAAAGATGCTATAGAACTTGTCGAAACGGGAGGTGCCTGCCTTGTAGTGGTACAGCCGCGAAAGCCAAAAGGCCGCCAGCAACGTCAGCACATGGATCCACAACATGCCCTGGTATTGCCGAAAGAGCGGGGGGTTCAGCAGCGGTGGATAGGTCGTGCTCAGCCGCAGGATATAGGCAAGGAAGAAGGCCAGCGAGAGCATGCCGATATCGGCAAGGACCCGCACCACGGTGAAAAGCACCACGCCCTGGCGTTTCATCATTCTTCCTTGCGCGCCGGACTCGCGCGCAGCCTGGCATCCAAGCCCGCCCGGAGGGCCTCCAGGTTGGCGAGGTAACCCGGCGAATCGATCGCTTCCGTGCTCATGATAAAGGCATCTTCGTTATTGTCGGAGTAGTACTTGCGACGCACGCCCACCTTGCGAAAGCCGTACCGCTCGTAGAGGGTCTGGGCGCGCAAGTTCGAGACCCGGACCTCCAGCGTCACAAAGGCGGCCTGCAACTCGACGGCCTTGTCGATCAGCGTGGCGAGCAACAGCGCCCCGACCCCCCGCCCCTGCCAATCGCTATGGACCGCCAGGGTAGAGACATGGGCCTCGTCCACCATCAGCCAGAGGCCGCCATAGCCCAAGAGCGACTCGTCCGACTCGGCGCTGCCAAAGGCGCGCTTGAGCGCCCCCTTCAGCCCTGCCTCTCGCCTGGGGCGGTAATCCTTCAGGCGAGCCACGTAATAGTGGGATTTAGGGTTCTCGGCCAGCTCGTAACGGTAGGCCTCGGCGGGCCAGGGGCGGGAGTAGACCATCCTTTCGATGACCATGACCGCCGGTATGTCCTCCGGGCGCATCGGCTCGACCAGGTAGGGCCAATCTTGCGAGTTCATATGCAGGCTCCGGGGGCGGCCGGTTGCAGGTAGAGAGGCGTCAGCGTCGCCAGGTTGTCCCTCTCGCCCCGCTGCCAGCGCTCCCAGGCCAACTCGGCCAAATAGCCAGCGCGCCGGAGCGACCTGGCCGGGGAGGCCAACGCCGCGAGGTGGCCCAATTGCTCCGCGAGCATCTCGCGCAGTTCGGGATCCATCTCGCCGCAGAACAGGGTGGGCGCCTCGATGCTGGCGACCAACTCGGCCGGCGAGACGGTGCGATAGTCGTCCAGGCGCTGCAACGCCGCGGGCCCATCGGGCCCGGGCAGCCGCTGATACGTGGCCACGCAGAGCCGCTTGCGTCCGGCCTCGATGATGGCGCAGGTGCGCACCGCCGGCTGGGCGTGGGCATAGCCCAGCACGTCCAGCGTGGGAATGCCCAGGATCGGCGCGCCCGTGGCCAGCGCGATCCCCTTGGCCACGCTCATGCCGATGCGCAAGCCCGTGAACGAGCCGGGCCCCAAGGACACCGCCAGCCCCGTCAAATCGGCCAGGGCGAGGCCCTGCTGCTCCGCGGCGCGCGCGATCTTGGGCATGAGCTCCACCGTATGGCTCTCGGACGACAACCACGACTCCTCGACCAACACCGCCGAGCCGTCATAGATCGCGAGGCCCGCGTAGCGCGTCGCCGTATCGATGGCCAGAAATCGGGGGCTTTTGTCTCGTCTTGGCATACTAGCTTTCCAGGCCAAAAGCGCTCTTGCGTAGCTGCGAGATCATCTGCTGGTACCTCGGCCCGATCGCCTTGATGCACACGCGGCGCTTGTTCTCGTCGATGTGGCCCAGGGTGATCCAGAGGTGTTCGGGCGGCAAAAGCTCGCGGGCGCGCTCCGGCCACTCGATAACGCAAACGCCATCGCCATAGAGATACTCGTCCAGGCCCAGGCCCAGCGCCTCGGCGCGGGAAGAGGCCGCCTCTTCCAGGCGATACAGGTCGATATGGAACAGCCGCATGCCAGAACCGGGCACGCGATGCTCATGGATCAGCACAAAAGTGGGGCTCGTGATGGGCTCCGCGATATCCAGGCCTCGCCCGATGCCCTTGGTCAGGCAGGTCTTGCCCGCGCCCAAGGGCCCCTCCAGGCAGATCACATCCCCAGGCTGGCAGAGCTGCGCCAGGCGCAAGCCGATCCGCTCCGTCTGGGAGCCGCTATGGCTGATAAAGTCGAGTGAATCTTGGGTCAGAATCGGAACCACGGCTCACGTACCCTTGGCCAATCTGGGGCCATTATAGCACACCTTGATTGAAACAAAGAAAGGCTGCTCACCCTCTTGCGAGTTTGGGTCGATTGTGATATACTGCAAGGGAAAGTGGGGGAGACAACCATAGCGGCCTGCATTCCCGGAAAGGGGGCACAGCGGCAAGGAAAGCCGCGCTGACCCGGGGCATCGAGCGCGCGTCCGGCCCGACAAGTCGAGAGCCTACCGCAAGGCAGTGGACAGGTTGTTCAACCCGCTTCTTCCTCGCCCTCATCATCAGGCAGGGTCACCTCTTCACCAGCCGCCAAGTAGGGAATCGAGTTGATCAAGCGCCGGTCCGACTCGATGGCTGCCACGGCCTGGCGCACCAGATAGACAATATACTCTGTGGTGCTCCTGAACCCCGTGCCCTGGATCATCTGATCAACGCGGGTATAGAGTTCTTTCGGGATGCTGATGGTCGTATATCTTCCTGGCACAAGTTCCTCCAAACCAAACGACGTGGGCTTGGCCCCTGCTTTCGGAAGCCACGAACCGAGGCCGGCTATTGGCCGCAATAGGGGCAGGTGTTCCACTTCAAGTTGAGCAGTCGCCCGCAGTTCGGGCAACGCTCCTTGAGTTGGGTGTTACAGTTGGGACAAAGCATAAAGTCGGATTCGACCTTTTGCTTGCAGCCAGGGCAGACGTACTGGTTCTCGATCCCTTGCAAGAGGGCCTCTTCCTCCAGCGCTCGCTGATAGGCCTGCGTCAGGGTCTCTTTGGGCCGGAGGATGAAATAGATCACCAGGCCCGGGATGCCGAACACGAGCACCAGCAACACCGATAGCAGCGCCGTCAGGATATCCCGCGAGCGCGAGCGGATATCCACCAGCGTCCAAATGACCATGCTCAGCCAAAAAGCCAACAGGTACGCGCCCAACAGGAACAGGATAACCTGCACGATCGGGACGAGGTTGGCAGGCAACTCGATAGATGATGGTAGCATGTTTAGCTCCTAGGTAAAGTGTGCTGATTATACCACAGTCGTAACTTTTTGTCATGTTTTCGCGTCGTTACTGTAAATCGGGCTTTTTTGCTCGTCGACCGCCAAGCCGGATTGCCCACCCCGCCCAGGGGCCGGCCGCGGTGGTCGATTTCACGTTGACACCAAGGTCACGTTCCTTTTCCCGACCAGGGGAGGTGCACGCATGAGAAAGCGCTCCACTCGAGTTACCCGCCTGTGGGCGTGCCTGTTGTTGCTGGGGCTTTGCAGCGGGTTGCTTACCCTGGCGTTCCCGCTGCCCACGTCAGCCGCCAGCGGCCCGGTGCTAAGCCTATTGGATGGGCGATTTCAGGTCCGCGGTTACAACTATGGCGATGTCTATTATATCGCCATCACCGCCGGCCCTTCAGCCAGTTGGCCGCTCTACGACCTGCGCATCTTTGGCGTGGATTTCACCCTCGATCAACTGAGCCACCTGACCATGAGCGTCACAGAGTCCACCGTCGCCACGCCGGATCCCGCCCTCTTTGCCGCCGTGGGCCGCCAATACGCCAACGAGTGGCTCCTGATCGGCGGCTTTGACCCCACCTTTGGCACGCGCTATCGGCTGCGCTACAACGGGCTATGGGCGGATTCGCTGGGCTACTATGGCGCCACCCACCCCGCGCCCAATACCACCCACGTCTTCCGGTTCGTCTTTGACCAAGAGATGGACATCCCCAGCATTCGCGTGGGCGTCGATGCGCGCGGCCCCTTCGCGGACACCAACTCGCAGGTGGGCATGGGCGTGCTCTTCTTCGGCCAGCGCCCTGGCACAGCGACCTTTACGCCGTCGCCCACGAACACGCCCACCGCCACCGGCACCAACACGCCGACCAACACCGCCACGGCCACGCCCACCAACACCCCGACGGCCACGGCCACCTGGACCTACACGCCGACGCCGACCCATACCGCCACGGCCACGGCCACGCCGACGGCGACTTCGACCCAGACCCACACGCCGACCCCCACCAACACCGCCACGGCGACGGCCACGGCCACCTGGACCAACACGCCGACGCCGACCGACACCGCGACCGCGACGGCCACCGTGACGGCCACACCGACTCGGACCTTCACGGCGACGCCAACCAACACGGCGACCGCGACGTCGACGCCGACGAATACCGCCACCAGCACCCACACGCCGACAGCCACCGGCACGGCGACCTGGACGCCCACGGACACAGCCACCGCCACACCAACGGCCACGGCGACGTTTACGCCCACGTCCACCAACACCGCGACGGCGACCTGGACGCACACGCCCACCCACACGCCGACCGAGACGGCCACCTTCACGGCGACGCCCACGCGCACGCCGGTGCGCATTTGGCTGCCCATCATCCTGCGGGAGGCGACGCCCACCCCCACGGCGACGCCGACGCCGACCGATACTCCGACCCACACGGCCACCTGGACGCACACGCCCACCTACACGCCGACGAATACGGCGACGTGGACGCCCACCCTAACCTACACGCCGACGCCAACGCACACCTATACGCCAACCAGCACGGCCACGCCGACGGATACCGCCACGGCGACGCCGACCGACACCGCCACCGCCACCGCGACGAATACGCCAACCGCCACGTACACGGCAACGTTTACGCCGACGGACACCGCCACCGCCACGCCGACGAACACGGCCACGGCGACGCCGACCGACACCGCCACGCCGACCAACACGTGGACGCCGACGGCCACGCCGACCGATACGCCCACCTCCACGGCAACGCCGACCGATACGCCGACGGCCACCGCCACCTATACGGCGACGCCCACGAATACCCATACGCCCACGGCGACCCACACCCGCACGATCACCCCGACGCCGACGGCCACCGTGTGCGTGCCGAACATGCAGGCGGATGTGGATGCCACCTATTACTTTGACCCAGGCGTGTCCTACGTGCTCAGCGTCACCAACCTCTCCCTGGATTGCGCCTTTAGCGATCCGCCGGAGAACCGCGAGATGACCCTGGTCGGCTATTCCACCAACTCGACGACGCCGCTCACCGGCGCGCCGATCCAGTGGAAATACGTGCCCATCCTGGTGCCGCCGCTGGCCCCCGGTGAGACGCTCGCCGGCCGCTGGAACGGCGATATCCCGCCCGGCTCGCCCAGGACGCCGCTGGATCAGCGCGAGCTCAAGTTCGATATGCACGCCCGCTACTATGTCATGTGGCTCGAATGGAAGGGCGTGAGGATCTCGGACATCGTGCCCGTGCGGGATACCGACTATCCGTAAGCAGAACGACCTACCCTGACAATGACTGCCGCGGCGCGGCTGGCCTGGACCAGTCGGGCCGCGGCATCCAGACCGCAGACCGCGGAGCGCCTGGCATTGCCCTCTGGCCCGCGATCCCGGAAGGAGGAAGCGATTCCCATGAGAAGAGCCCACGTTCACCAAGCGCGCGGCATCCTGTTGCGAGCCTGCTTGCTGTTGCTTCTGCCGTTGTTGTGGCTCCAGGCCCCCGCCGCCCAGGCCGCGCCCGCGCAGGCGCCGTTCATCCCCGAGCCATCGGTGCAGGTCGTCGGCTATGCGGCCCCTCGCCCGGCCACCGGCCAACTGCGTGACCTGCAGGTCGTCGGCGATTATGCCTATGTGGCCGCGATCGAGGGAGGCTTGCAGATCTTTTCCGTGGCCGATCCCGCCCACCCCGCCTGGGTCGCCTCGCTGCCGGAGGTGGGGCAGGCCTTCGCCGTCCGCGTGCGCGGCAACTATGCCTATTTGGCCTGCTATGACCAAGGCTTGCAGATCGTGGACATTTCCACGCCCACCAACCCCACCCTGGTGAGTTCCACCCATATCCCGGGCTGGTGCATCGACGTGGACGTGGATGGCAACATGGCCTATATCGCCTCCTGGCATTCGGGCCTCTACGCCTACAACATCGCCAACCCCGCCGCGCCGACCTTTGTCGGCTTTTCGCGGTGCACCCCGCGCGCCCTGCGCGCCCGCGGCGGCTACGTCTATGTGCTGCACGCCGACGGCCTCACCGAGCATCGCCTCGTGATCTATGACGTTTCCTATCCCGCCGACCCCTGGCGCGCCGCGGAGAACGTGATCACCATGGAGCCCAAAGGGCTGGACCTGGCGGGCAACTATGCCTATGTCGCTACCCGCGATGAGGGGCTCAAGGTGGTGGACATCACCTCGTCCTCCACCCCCTTCATGACCGACTATCGGGAACTGGGGGGCGAGAGCCTGAACGTGTTCTACGCTGACCAACGGACCTATGTCAGCGGCGGCGCGGCAGGCATCCACATCCTGGAGATGCTCTCGCCGCAACAGCCCATGTTCGTCTACACCTGGCCGGTGCCGGGCAAGCCGGTCACGCCCGGCGAGTACTCGCGGCCTGGCTATATCCAGGAGACCTGGGTCGAGGGCGACTTGATCTATGCGCTGGATTTCAACAACGGACTGTGGGTCCTCCGGGCCACCCTGCCGCCGGTATCGCCCTTCCAGAGCCTGCTTCAGCAAGGGTTCCGCGGCTATGACGGGACCGCCGACACCTACATGTTCTCTTGGGGCTCGGCCCTGACCCCAGGCGCCGAGGAGACCCTGCAACTCACGGCGGGGAACGTCCGTCATAGCCTGATCCAGTTCGACCTGACCCAAATCCCCGCCGGCGCCTTTAACGTGCGCGCCAGCCTGGAGCTCTACGTAGCGAAGCCTGGCTCCAAGGATCTGCGGCTATACGCCCACCGGGTCTTGCGCGCCTGGAGCGAGGAGCATGCCTCCTGGCGCAACGCCACGACTTCGATCCCCTGGGCCATCGGTGGGTGCAACGGCCTGGGCACCGACCGCGCCGGCGAGATCGCCTTCTCGGTGACCGTGACGCCCAAGACGGGCTGGGTATCGTTCGATCTCAGCGAGCTGGCCCGGCTTTGGCTGGCCGACCCGGCGGAGAACTATGGCGTGCTGATCCGCAGCACCGGAGAGGACGGCCAGACCTACAGCTTCGTCTCCTCGGAAGGGGACGACCTGACGCACCGGCCGCGGCTCGTGCTCGGCTACGACCTGCCGCCGACGCCCACGCCAACCTTTACCGCCACCTTTACGCCAACGCCGACGCCGACCGACACCCACACGCCGACCGCGACGTACACGCCGACGGACACACCCACGCCAACGTGGACCTTTACGCCGACGCCCACTGAGACGTTCACCGCGACGCCCACGGAGACCATGACGCCGACGCCCACGGCCACGCCCACCGACACCGCCACGGCGACGCCGGAGGATACCGCCACGCCGACCAGCACCTGGACGCCCACGGAGACCATGACGCCGACGCCCACGGCCACCTGGACGGAGACCCACACGCCGACGGCGACCGATACGCCGACGGACACGCCCACGGCGACGCCGGAGCCCTTCCATTACAGCTATTTGCCCGTCGTCATCAAGCCGCAGGTGACCGGCGAACGCAACCTCACCGGCCTCTGGTAGCCCCAGGGACGCAAACAGGGCCTCGCTAGCTAAGCGAGGCCCTGTTTTTTGTTGGTCGCCAGCGAGACTGCTTCGCTACACCGCCTGCACGTCCAGCACGACCTTGATCGTTTCCGGGTCCTCGTGATCCAGGCTGGAGAAGGCCTTGGCCGCCTCGCGGATGGGCAGGCGGTGGGTGATCAGCAGCTCAGGGTGCAGGATGCCCTTGGAGAGCAGGCGGATCGCCCGCGGGAACTCGCCCATGGTAACGCGCGAGGCGATCAGTTCCGCTTCCTTGATGACAAAGGTCTTGAAAAAGACATCGGAGCGCTGCTCGCCCAGACCCAGCGTGACGATGCGCCCGCCGTTGCGCACCATCCGCACCGCCTGTTGCAGCGGCGGCTCCTGGCCCTCGGCGACGGTATAGTGGCCGATGGCCTCGATCACGCAGTCCGCCCCCTCGCCGTTGGTCAGCTCCAGCACCCGCGCCACCGCATCCTCGTACTGGTTATTGATGGTCGCATCGGCGCCGATCTTTTGCGCGATGCCCAGCCGGTGATCCTCCCGGTCGACGCTGATGGCGATGGCCGGCCCGGCGCTGTGGCAGAGCACGTCCAGGATAGAGAGCCCCACCTTGCCCGCGCCCAGGATGACCACGGTCTCACCCGGCTGCACGGCGCCCCGGCGCAAGGCGTGATGGCCGATAGAGTACAACTCGACCATGGGCACGTCCTGCATGGGAATCTCTTCCGGCAACTTGAAGAGCGTCTCGAAAGGCGCGGCCACAAGCTGCCCAAAGCCGCCGTCCAGGTCCACGCCCAAGAGCTTGAGCGTGCGGCAGGCGTTGATGTGTCCGGTAAGGCAGGCGGTGCAATGGTGGCAGGAGAGGATCGGGTCCACCACCACCCGGTCGCCGCGCTTGTAGCCCGGCACTTCCTTGCCCACCTCTTCGATCACGCCGCCAAACTCGTGGCCCAGGATGGCCGGGTACTTGACGCGATCGTGAAACTCGCCGCGGTAGATATGCAGGTCCGTGCCGCAGATGCCCACGTAGAGCGGGCGTACCAGCACCTGGTCGGGCTTGATCTCCGGGTCCGGCGCGGTCCCCATCCGGATATCGCGATCGTTATAGAGGATTGCTGCTTTCATATAGACCAATCTCCCTTTCTAGATGAATAACGGCGCCCCGTGCCCTCGAAAGCTGGCATAGTTATCCAGCAGGTAGCGCACCTTGATATCCACTTGGTCGACGATGGCGGCCACGACCTCTGCGCCCCAGGCGGCGGAGGCGTCCTGCACGCCGTTGTTGGAGGCCCCGATGGGCGGCGTGGAGCGATCCGCCGGCAGCCGCGAGAGGTCCGTCATCCCCGGGTCGAGGTGCATCAGCATGGAGGTCTCCCACTTGCCCGCGTGGTCCCCGGCGGGGGAGAAGCGCTCGCGCACCAGCTCGTAGCCGGTGAAGGGCCAGACGAGCATCTTTTCGCCGCCGTATTGCGCCTGGTGAAAAGAGGATGCCGCCGCCCGCGCGTGGTCCAACAGGGGATAGTGTCCAGCGCCCACCGCCAGCACCTTGAAGCCCAGGCTCTTGATCTCGAACATGATGTGCATGAGCAGATGGTAATAGTTGCTGCTCTGCTGCGCCGGGCTGGCGAACATATAGCCCGGCTTGAAATTCTCCGGAGGCAGGGCCATCTTGGCCGCGATCTGCTCGCGATCGGAGGCATTCGCCTCCATGAGCGCCTGCTCGCGGCTCTCTCCATAGTACAGCGGCGGAAAGACCAGGCCGCCGGTGCGTTCGGCGCAGCGCTGCAGCAGCGCATGGATCTTGAGCGTGTCCAGCCCGACGGGGTTGTGCTCGCCGTGCCACTCGATGGTGCCGATGGGCAAATAAGCGACGGGGCAAGCTTGGCGGCGCGCCACGATCTGATCGGGGCGCAGGCGCTCGTAACGAACCTCCATGATGACCTCCTCGGCGCAACTGGGGCCAGTGTACTCCAATACCAGCGCGCCGCCAAATCTCACGGCGCCCAATTGACGAACCAAGGACGATGTGCTATGATCGGGGCGCTTGAAATGGGCCCACTGAGGAGGCCGGCGTGTCGAAAAACCTGTATATCGCGATCGAGGGCGCCATCGGCGTGGGCAAGTCCACCCTGGCGCGCCTGATCCAGCCCGAGTTCAAGGCCAAGCTGCTGATGGAGGTGTTCGAGGAGAACCCCTTCCTCTCCAAGTTCTATGGCGACCGGCAGCAATACGCCTTTCAGACCCAGATCTTTTTCCTGCTGAGCCGCTACCGCCAGCAGTTGGCGACGCCCGCCCTATTGGAGAGCGGCAACGTCGTCGGCGATTACACCTTTGCCAAGGACCGCCTCTTTGCGCACCTCAACGTGCATGGCGACGAGCTGGCGCTGTACGATCACCTGCACGACCTGCTGGCGGAAAAGCTGGTCCGCCCCGACCTGATCGCCTACCTCAAGGCCGACACGGACGTGCTGATGGAGCGCATCGCCATCCGCGACCGCTCCTATGAGCGCAACATGGACCGCGAGTACATGGAGGCGCTGAACGGGGCCTATGAGCGTTTTTTTGCCGACTATGACCTGAGCCCGGTTCTGACCATCGACACGAACCGTCTCAACATCGTGCGCAACCCGGAGGACTTGGCCCTGGTCGTCGAGCGCATCCGCTCCGTGCTGCAACAGGGCACCCATCAGCGCTCCCTGCTCGAGATCTCGGCGGAGGGGCTGACCGAAAACAGCCGCGCCATCTTTGATGGGGAGCACCAGAGCCTGCCCGCCCTGCAGCGCTGGCACCGCGCCTTCGATCAGGAGAAGGGCTTCTCCACCGACATCTTTATGAACTTTTTCTGCTTGCAGCAAGAGATCGGCGAGCTGGCCCGCGAGATGACCCACGCCCTGCGGCGCCGGCAGATGCTGGAGCGCGACGGCATGTCCGCCGGGCAGGCCCTGGAATCGGCCCTGGCCGAGCAGCAGCAAGGCCTGCGCGACGAGCTGTCGGATTGCCTGGCCTATATCCTAAAGCTGGCCAACTATGCCGGCGTCGACCTGGAGGACGCTTATCTCCACAAGATGCGCCAGAACTGCGACCGCACCTGGGACACCATGTGGACCAGCGGGGACAGCCCAAACCAGGCGGCTGCGGGTGGAGGTGCGCCATAAAACACTTCGTGGCCATCGCGGGCAACATCGGCGTGGGCAAGTCCACGCTCACCGGGCTGCTGAGCCGGCGGTTCGGCTGGGAGCCCTTTCCCGAGCCGGTAGACGCCAACCCCTACCTGGCCGATTTTTACGGCGACATGCGGCGCTGGAGCTTTCAGTCGCAGGTCTTTTTCCTCTCGCGCCGCTTGCGGCATCATCGCCTGCTGCTGGACCGCCCCCACTCGGTGATCCAGGACCGCAGCGTGTACGAGGATGCCGAGATCTTTGCGCGGAACTTGTATCTCCAAGGGGACATGGACGAGCGCGACTATCGCTGCTATGGCGAGCTGTACCAGGTCCTGACCATGATCTTGCCGCCGCCCGACCTGGTGGTGTACTTGCGCGCTTCGGTGCCCACCCTGCAACACCGCATCGCCATGCGCGGCCGCGAGTATGAGCGCTCCATCGCGCCCGAGTACCTGGAGCGGCTGAATACGCTGTACGAAGCGTGGACGGCGAGCTTTACGCTCTGCCCGCTCTTGGTGGTGCCGGCGGACCGGCTGGATTTCGTCCAGGATGGCGGGCACTTGGAGCTGATCGCCACCAAGATCGAGGACAAGCTGCGCGGCGACCAGTTGGTGCTGTTCTAGCTGGTTTTGAGAGCTTGACAGAAGAACTGATGTTCTGCTATAATCAGACTGTGGCTCGCCTTCGGCGGCGAGACAACCTTGGAGGTCGATCGCTTTGAAGCGCATCATCGAGACGCTATCCGCCGGGTTCGAGGTCATCGCTCGTCGCCCGTGGATCATCCTGTTGCCCATCCTGCTGGACCTTTTCTACTGGCTGGGGCCGCAGATATCGTTGCAGCCCCTGGTGGAGCGAGGCCTGGAGGGGATGCTAAGCTTGGCGCAGCCGGACAACCCCGCCTGGGCCGAGGCCTGGGAGCTGTGGCAAGAGATGGACGTGGAGCGCCTCTGGCGCGACTTTGGCCAGCGCTTCAACCTGTTCACCGTCGTGTCCAGCCTCAACGTGCTCTCCTTTCTCTCCATGGGGCTCCTGGATCTGCCCAGCCTGATCGCCAGCAACGGCCTGTTGGGCGACGTGCCGGCGGGGTCCGGCCGGGTGATCCAGATCGCCAGCGGCTGGCCGCTGCTCGGGGCCCTGGTCGTCCTGGTACTGGTGGGCCTGCTGGTGGCGGTGATCTATCACGGCCTGATCGCGCAGCAGGTCCGCGAAGAGCAGATCAACCTGCGCTACCTCGGCCGCCGATTGGGCCGCTATTGGCTGCATGTGATCATCCTGGCCTGCGCCATCGCCCTGGTCTTGGCGATGATCGCGGGGCCGCTGGTCATCGTCCTGCTCATCGCCGGGGCGCTCAGCCCGTTCCTGGTGCAGATGCTGACGCTGCTCGGCAGCACGTTGGCCTTCTGGTTCGCCCTCTATATCATGTTCATCCCGCACGGCATCCTGCTGGGCGAGGAGCCGCCGCTGCGCGCCTGGTGGACCAGCATGAATATCGTGCACAAGAACTTCTGGGTGGTGCTGATCCTGCTGATCCTGATCCGCCTGATTCGCACCGGCCTGGGCCTGGTCTGGCCGATCTTTACCGGGAGCATCCCCGGGATGCTCTTCGCCATCGTCGCCAATGCCTTTGTCAGCGCGGGGCTGGCCGCGGCGGGGCTGGTCTTTTTCCGCGATTGCTATGCCGACTGGCGAGAGCACCTGGCCCAGGCCTTGCTCGCCCAAAAGCAAGCTCAAGTCGATAAGGAGTCCTGATACCCATGGCAGAATCTGCTTCTACCTACACCGCCGCCGATATCCAGGTTTTGGAGGGCCTGGAGGCGGTGCGCCGCCGGCCGGGCATGTATATCGGCAGCACCGATATCCGGGGCCTCCACCACCTGGTTTACGAAGTGGTGGACAACAGCATCGACGAGGCGCTGGCCGGAATCTGCAACCGCATCGAGGTCACCATCCACCCCGATCACAGCGTCACCGTGGTGGACAATGGCCGCGGCATCCCCGTCGGCATCAACGAGCAGACCGGCAAGGATGCGCTGGAGGTGGTGCACACAGTGCTCCACGCCGGCGCCAAGTTTGGCAGCGGCAGCTACAAGGTCGCTTCCGGCTTGCACGGCGTGGGCGTCTCGGCGGTGAACGCGCTCTCGGCCTATCTCGAGGTCGAGGTGCAGAGGGATGGCCACGTATACCGGCAGCGCTACGAACAGGGCAAGCCCGTGACGCCGGTGGAGCAGGTCGGCAAGGCCAAAGAGACGGGCACCAAGACCCACTTTTTGCCGGACGAAACCATCTTTAAGCAGTTGGACTATCGTTTCGAGACCCTGGCCCAGCGCTTCCGCGAGATGGCTTTCCTGACCAAGGCGCTGACCATCGCTTTTCGCGATGAGCGCGCCGATCACGAGATGAGCTTTCACTTCGAGGGCGGGGTCACCTCGTTCGTGCGCTACCTCAACCGCAACCGCGAGGTGCTGCACTCGCCGCCCTTCCATGTGGAAGCGCAGATCGAGGGCACCCTGGTGGAGGCTGCCATCCAGTACAACGATGGTTACGCCGAGTCGGTTTATTCCTTCGCCAATAACGTCAACACCGTCGACGGCGGCACCCACCTGACGGGCTTTCGCTCCGCGGTGACGCGCTCGCTGAACGATTACGCCCGCAAAGCCGGGCTGCTCAAGGACAAGGATACCAACTTTGGCGGTGAGGATGTCCGCGAGGGGCTGACCGCAGTGGTCAGCGTCAAGATGTCGGACCCGCAGTTCGAAAGCCAAACCAAATCCAAGCTGGGCAACGCCGAGCTGCGCGGCCAGGTCGAATCCGTCGTCGCGGAGGCCTTTTCCAAGTATCTGGATGATAACCCCCGCGTCGGCAAGCAGATCGTGGACAAGGCGCTCACCGCCTCGCGCGCGCGGCAGGCCGCGCGCCAGGCCCGCGACCTGGTCATCCGCAAGAGCGCCCTGGAGAGCATGACCCTGCCAGGCAAGCTGGCCGACTGCTCCGAGCAAGACCCCACCAACGCCGAGCTCTATATCGTCGAAGGCGATTCCGCCGGCGGCTCGGCCAAACAGGGGCGCGACCGGCGCTTCCAGGCCGTCCTGCCGCTGCGCGGCAAGATCCTCAACGTGGAAAAGAGCCGCCTGAACACCATCCTGGGCAACAAGGAAGTCCAGGCGCTCATCACCGCGCTGGGGACGGGCATCGGCTCGCAATTCGACCTCACTAACCTGCGTTACCACCGCATCATCGTGATGACCGATGCGGATGTGGATGGCGCGCACATCGCCACGCTGCTATTGACCTTCTTTTTCCGCTACATGGCCCCGCTGATCGAAAGCGGGCACCTCTTCCTGGCCAAGCCGCCGCTCTATCGCGTCCAGCGCCGGAACGATGTGCACTATGCCTATACCGACGAGGACAAGGATGCGCTGGTCAAGGGCCATGAGGATGGCATCACGCTTCAGCGCTACAAGGGCCTGGGCGAGATGAACCCCACGCAGCTCTGGGAGACCACCATGAATCCCGACTCGCGCACCCTGGTCCAAGTGACCGTGGACGATGGCGCCGAGGCGGATCGCGTCTTTGACATGCTGATGGGCTCCAGCGTGCCGCCGCGCAAGCGCTTCATCCAGACCCACGCCAAAGAGGTGCGCAACCTGGATATTTAGCAAGCGAGTTTGCCATGATGTCGCTCTCGCAAGATACCGCGCCCGAGATCGAGGCGCTTCAGCTCGAGCTGCAGCGCCGCATGGCGCCTTGGCGCAAGATGGCCTTGTTAGGGGATATGCATGCCTCGCTGGCAACCCTGGCGCTGGCGGGACTGCGGCAGCTACACCCCGCCGAGCCTCTGCAAACGCTCGAACGGCGCCTCGCTGACGCCTTGCTGGGCGCCGAGATAGCCAAGCAGGCGTATGGCTCCGTGGGGGCCGAAGGGAGAGCGCAAGAGATGGCCACTTCCTTTACCGAGGTCGTGCTGCGGGTGACCGGCATCCTGGAGGGCCTGGGAATTGCCTATGCGATCGGGGGCTCGGTCGCCAGCGCCATCCACGGCGTGGTGCGGAGCACCCTCGACATCGATATCGTGGCCGATCTGCAGCGGGGGCGGGAAGGGGAGTTGCTGGGCGCCCTGGGGGAGGAGTTCTATGCCGATGGAGAGAGCATCCGCGAGGCCGTCGCGCAGCGGCGCTTCTTCAACCTGATTCATCTGTCCAGCTCGGTCAAGGTGGATATCTTCGTGGCCCGGCCCCGCGCATTCGACCGCGCCCAACTGAGCCGCAGGCAGCGCATCCCACTGGCAGATTCGCCAGAGCAGAGCGCCTACGTCATCAGCGCCGAGGACATCGCCCTGGCCAAGTTGGACTGGTATCGCCTGGGCGAACAGGTCTCGGATCGGCAATGGCGCGACGTGCTGGGCGTTATCAAGGCTCAGGGAGAAGCCCTGGACCTGGATTATCTGCGCCGCATGGCCCACGAGATGGGGCTCGCCGACCTGCTGGAGCGCGCGTTGGCTATGTAGCCCGCAAACGCACCCAGCGAGCCGGGACGAGACTCTTCCCGCCACGGGCCAAGAGGTCGCGATACCGAGTATCTTGGGCGCTCAAGCACAAGGAGAACACACATGCCTAAATCGATCAAGATCGGCGTCATCGGCGCGGGAAGCGCCACCTTTTCCCTCGGCCTGGTCAAGGACATCTGCCTCACCGCCAGCCTGGACGGGAGCCATGTCTCCTTCATGGACATCGACCAGGAACGCCTGGAGGTGGTGCACAAGCTGGCGACGCGCTACGCCGCCGAGCTGGGCTCGCGCCTTACCTTTGATAGCACGCTGGACCGCGAGGCCGCGCTGGACGGCGCCGATTTCGTGATCAACACCGCCGCCGTCAAGGGGCACTATCACGCCCGCGCCCTGCGCGAAATGACCGCCAAGCACGGCTATTATTACGGCGGCGTCTCGGCAGGGCCGTTTTACCAGTTCCAACTGATGCTGGACGTGGCCCGCGACATGGAGCGCATCTGCCCCGACGCCTGGCTGATCCAGTCCGGCAACCCGGTGTTCGAGGGGTGCACGCTGATGACCCGCGAGACGGGCATCCAGGTCTGCGGCCTGTGCCACGGCCACTATGGCGTCTATGAGCTCGCCGCCGTCACCGGCGCGGCGCAAATGGACAAGGTCTGGGCGGGCGAGCAGCGCATCACCTGGGAGGCGCCCGGCTTTAACCACAACATCTGGCTGACCCGCTTTTACGTGGACGGCCAGGACGCCTACCCCAAGGTCGACGAGTGGATCGCCACCAAGGGCGAGGAGTACTGGCGCACCCACGTGGCCACGCGCACCCACGACGCGCAGCTATCGCGTGGCGCGGTGCACCAATATCACATGTACGGCCTCTTCCCCATCGGCGACACGGTGCGGCGCGGCGGGTGGTGGTACCATACCGACCTGGCCACCAAGAAGCGCTGGTTCGGCGAGCCGTGGGGCGGCCCCGACACCGAGTTGGCCCGGCCGGTGCACGTGGAGGGCCTGGAAAAGCGCCTGGCCGAGATGGCGCGGCTGATCCAGGACCCCAAGGCGCGGGTCACCGAGGTCTTTGGCAGCAAACCCACCCGCGAGCAGCAGGTGCCCATCATCGATGGGCTGGTGAACAACCACGAGGGCTACTTCCAGGTCAACGTGCCCAACCGCGGCGCGCTGCCCGGCATCCCCGAGGACGTGGTGGTGGAGGTCCCCGCGCTGGTCAACGCCAAGGGCATCCAGCCGGTGCAGGTGGAGCCGTTGCCCAACAAGCTCTTCCTGGAGCATATCCTGCCCGACTGGCTGCACATGGAGCGCCAGCTGGAGGCCTTCAAGACCGGCGACCGCTCCATGCTCTTGTGGAACGTGCTGGACAGCCACCAAACCCGCACCTACGATCAGGCGCTGGCGGTGCTGGAAGATATCATGAATTTCGAGGGCCATGAGGAGATGCGCGAGCATTTCCAGTGGCCGAAAAACTGGTCCTGAGGAGCCGTATGACATACGCCGAAACCATCCATCGCATCGAGAGCATCATCGAGCAGGCCCTCTCGGCCTGGCCGGACGAGTGGCAGGGCTTCACCTGGCCCGGCTACACTTTCGAGCACACCCTGCGCGTCCGCAACCTGAGCCTGGCGCTGGCCCGCCGGTTCGGCGCCGACGAGCGCGTCGTCGAGCTGGCGGCGCTGCTGCACGACATCGGCAAGCCCGCCGGCGAGCCGCACGCCGAGCCCAGCGCCCAACGCGCCGAGCCGGTCCTGGTCGAGCTGGGCATCGACGCGCCCACGCGCCAGCGGGTGCTGCACGCCATCGCCAACCACATCACCTGCGACCCCGCCCACCCCGTCGAGAACCTGGCGCTCTATGATGCCGACCTCATCGACGCCAATTTCGGCTATATCGCCTTCACCCGGTTTATCACCATCCGCGCCCACCGCGCCGCCCCCATCCCCGCCATGGTCACCGAGGGGCGCGACTGGCTGGTGCGGGTGCAGGATCGCGCCCAAAAGCTGACCAACCCACTGAGCGTTCCGGTTTTCGAGGGCCGGTACGCCAAGATGCAGCGCTTTTACCAGCAGCTCGCCGCCGACCTGGAAGCCGGCGCGGGCCCGGCGCTGGCGTTGGCGCGCTTCCTGGAGGCCGACGCCGCGCGGCCAAGCCTGGCGCGGCAGATGAGCCTGATGCAGCAGGCGCAGGACGGCGCGCCGGTGGACGGCCTGGCGCCCTCCCCGTTCCTGGCCGAGGCGCTGGTCACCCTCCGCGCCGAGATCGCCGGCGAGGCCTAGCCGTGCAGGCCGCGACCATGGCGCTGCGCCGGACCGTGCGGGCGGCGGGGCATGCCCTCACCGAGGAGGCCTACGCCGCCGCGCGCCAGGCCTTTGAGCAGGGGCTCGACGCAGCCAGCCTGGCGCCGGAATACGGCAGGCGCGAGTACCTGCGGAACGTGGCCGCCGACGGCGCGCCGATCCCGGCGACCGCGGCCATGCTCGAGGATTACCGCCGGACCATCGGGCAGCGGCCCGAGTTCGGCCTGTGGTTCCAGGAGACGCAGGCGCCGCGCCCTGCCCTGCTCGCCGCGCGCTGGCTCTGCCACCTGGCCGGGCTGCGCCATGCCACGGTGCAATGGTTCCTCGACGACGCCGCGCGCGAGGGCTATACTCTAGCTCAGGTGCGCGGCGTGGACCGCCCGCAGGCGCCGGGATGCTTCGATCTCCCCGCGGCGGGCCACGTGGTGGGCGCCACCCCGCCGGAAGAGGCGCGCTGGCTGGAGCTGCGGGAAGAGCTGGGCCTGGGGCCGCCGGACTTGGCCGATGTCGAACTGCTGGTTCGCGGCGAGTACATCGATCCCCGCGACGATGGGACGATCTATGACGTGGAGGATTGCCACGTCTATCGCGGGCGGCTGCACGAGGGGGCGCTGTCGCGGATACGTTTCGTGGACGGCGAGGCCGCGGCCGTCGCCCTTTTTGCCGTGCCGGCGCTGGCGGCGCTGATCGAGCGCTTCCCCGAGCGCGTGGGGCCGGGGCTGCGCGCGGCCTGGCGCTACTATGCGCCCTAGCATGCCAAGATAGGCCGGCGCTACGCCAGCCTTGCTCCTTAAAACAATTCATCGGAGGGCCATCATGCTGAGAACTCGACTCGATTCCGATTGGCGCTTCACCGATTTTGCCCCGGACGCCGGGGATCCCCAGGCCCTATCCCAGGTTGGCCTGGACACCGCAACCTGGCACGCCCTCTCCCTCCCCGGCGACGTCAACGCGGCGCTCGTGCGCGATGGCCGCATGCCCGATCCCCACTATGCCGACAACGCCCGGCAGTGCTACTGGGTCACCGCGCGGGAGTGGTGGCTGCGCGCCGAGTTCGCCTGCCCCGCAGAGCAACTGGGCCGCCACGCCGACCTCTGCCTGGATGGGGTGGACGGCCACGCGGATGTCTACCTGAACGGCCAGCTCTTGGGCCGCACGGAAAACGCCTTTCGCCTGCACCGCTTCGACGTGAGCGGACTGCTCCAGCCCGACCAGCCGAACGTGCTGGCGCTCCGCTTCCGCAGCATCGACCAGGTCATGGGCGGCCCGCGGGCCGACGAACTGGCCGGCTGGCGGCGCCGTCGCGTGCTCATGCGCAAGCCCCAGTTCTCCTTCGGCTGGGACTGGTCGCTGCCGCTGCCTTCCATCGGCGTCATGGGCGGCGTCTGGCTCGAGCACCACGGTGGCCCCCGCCTGGTGGACGTGTCGGTCCAGTCGCACCTCTCGGGGCGCCTGGACTGGAAATTCCGCGTCAACACCGCCGCGCGGGACGCGGGCTACCATCTGGACATCCGGGTGCAAGGCCATGGCGCGGACGTGGCGGCGCGCGTGGAGCGGCCGGGGCGCTGCTATTCACACCTCTCGCTCGACATCCCCGACCCCGCCCTGTGGTGGCCCAACGGCCTGGGCGAGCCCGCGCTCTATGACTATGCCGTGGACCTGGTCGTCGGCGGCCAGGTGGTCGAGAGCCGCGCCGGGCGGCTGGGCATCCGCGAGGTCGAGATACTGGAGGAGCCGTTCACGCCGGAGGCGGGCCCGGGTATCTCGTTCTGGCTCAAGGTGAACGGCCAGCGGGTCTTTTGCAAGGGCGGGAACTGGATCCCGCTGGAGCTTTGGCCCGCGGAGGCGACCGATGAGCAGTACGACTTTTACCTGCACAAGACCGCCGAGGCCAATTTTAACATGCTGCGCATCTGGGGCGGTGGCATCTATGAGCGGCCCATCTTTTACGACCTGTGCGACGAGCTCGGCATCATGGTCTGGCAGGATTTCATGTTCGCCAGCGCGGGCTACCCCGTGGACCTGCTCCGCCAAGAGATCATCGCCGAGGCCCAATACCAGCTCCGCCGGCTGCGCAACCGCCCCTGCATCACCCTCTGGTGCGGCTGCAATGAGGACGTCTACTCCTGGAGCCTGCCCAACGAAGAGGCCGAGTCTCGCGCCATGGCGGACACCGGGGTCTATTCCGAGTCCGGCGGCGACTTGCAGGTGAATCGCCTGCGCGACGACCCCGAGATCTATACCATGATCCTGCGCGGGCTCACGGACAAGCTGGGGCTGGGCGTGCCCTACGTGGAGAGCAGCCCCCAGTCCCACGAGGATGCCGGGAACCTGCCCGAGAGCGGCAACCACCACCTCTCTTGCTGGAAGTGGGCGCTCTTTGAGAGCCAGGGCCACCCGGAGCAGTTCCGGAAGCATTTCGACGTGGTGCAATCCTACGACTCTGAGTTCTGCATCCAGGGGCCCTGCAACGTGGAGACGCTCCGCTCGTTCCTGCCCGCAGCGAGCCACTGGCCGCCTGACGACATGTGGATCTATCACATCCAGCGGGGCCACGCCAATCTCCCCCACTATGAGCAAACGCTGCGCATCGCCGGGGCGATCTTTGGCGAGATCAACAGCTTGCAGGAATATGTCAAGCATGGGCAGGCCACCCATGTCGAGATGATGCGCGGCGAGTTCGAGTCGGCCCGGCGCGACCGGCCCAACAACGGCGGCGCCATGATGTGGATGTACAACGACTGCTGGCCCACCAGCAACTGGTCCATCATCGACTATTACCGGCGCCCCAAGCCATCCTACTATGCGGCCAAGCGGGCCTGCGCGCCGCAATTGCCCATCATCATGGAGCGCCGGGGCGAGATCGGGTTCTTCTTCTCCAACGACGGGGCCGCCCCCGTTCAGGCCACGATCCGCTTTGGCCAGGCCGGGCTGGATGGCCGGGAGCTCTGGGCGCAAGAGCAGAGCGTGCGCGTCGGCCCGGTGGAGACGGCGCGGCTGCACACCGTGCGGCGCGAGGACCTGGGCGGCGAGCCGGGCAGCTACCTCTTTGCCGCCGCCACCGTGGACGGCCGCGAGCTGCCAGTGGTCACCTTCTTCCCCGACGGTTGGAAGGAGATCCCCTGGCCAGCGGTGGCGCCGCGGCTGGAGCTGCTGCGGCAGGAGCGCCAGGGGGAGGGGTGGCTCACCGAGGTGCGCGTGGCCGCTGAGGCGTATACGCGGCTCTGCCACCTGCTGATTCCAGAGGAAGCCGGCGCTTGGTGGCTGGACGACAGCTTTTTCGACCTGCCTGCCGGGGCCAGCCGGACGGTCGCCGTGTGGTCGGAGCGGCCGTTTGCGGTGGAGGGGGT